>CAZMBZ010000097.1:0-16326 GCA_964564285.1 uncultured Planctomycetaceae bacterium
TTGGTGCGGTGAAGGCGGCAGTAGGCGCTTTCCAACTCGTTCTCGCGCTGGCGCAAGCGAGTGGATATGGCCGAGGCGATGAAAACCATCATGAAGCTCATTGCGGTCATCGAACTGGTGACTTGGAGGACGTAAACCCAGTCGGCGTGCAGGCCGGAGACGACGCTTTCGCCCCTGCCACCCGACAGGTCAACGTGAACGTATTTGAGTACGCCGGAATACTCGCCCCAAGCCATCGCGTTTATCAGCAGCGATGCCCCGGCCGCACAAAGGTAAGCCAGCGCTTGCGGCAGCAACTCCGACGCGATCACCATCGGCAGCAGCACGAGAATTACGAAATAGTTCGCCACGCCGCCGGTGTAGTGGACCAGGGCCATAACGGCCACCATGTCGCAGGCAATTTGCCCCAGCGCCAGCAGGATGATCCGTCGCTGGCTGGTGAGCCCGCCTTGGCGGATTTGGCGGACAAGCACGGTGAACACGGCGTTGTAGAGGAATATGAGGCAGGTGATATAGATCGACGGTCGCAGCGTGGGTTGCATATTGGCGCTGTGGAATCGCACGTCCAGGCCGTACCAGCTAAACAGCAGCAGCGCGAGGGTTCCCCCGGCCATGAGCCAGCGGACGTGCGTGAACCAGCCCAGTCGTTCGACGAGCTCCTGCTCGGTGATGGTCAGGCCAGGCTTACAGTCGAACGGTTCGATGGGTTTTTTATCCGACGATTCAAGCATAAATATATGTTAGCACACAATTGGGTCTCATGCATCAGCGGTGAGCGGGGTCGAAGATTTTCCCGGCGAAGCGGTACTGCCGAAGTTACTGCCCAACGGGTCGGCCTAGCCGGTGGAGGCTTCGCCCGGCCAGGAAGAAACAGATGCAGAAGATCGGGGCTGCGCCGAGCAGTGTGCCTCCGACCGCGCTGCCGATGTGGGGCTGAATCGCCACGCCGATCAGTCCGGCCAGCGGGCCAAGGGCGAAGCCTGTGCCTATGAGTCCCTCGTGGCCTCCGCCGGCTTCGACGGAGGCGTTTTTCAATACGATGGCGTAGTAGAGCGCGGCGAAGTATATGATTCCAACGCCCGTTCCGAACATCAATTCCCCTGCCAAAACGATCGGCAGACTGGTCCCGAAGATTACCAGCGAGAATCCCCCAGCCAAGATGAACATGGCGATTACCAGCGGAGACCCCCGCCTGTGCCAGCCCGTCCAAACACCCAGGATCGCAAACGCCAGCAGGCGCGAGATATCCAGCGTGGCTGAATAGGCTGTCGCCTGGCCGATGGAGCAACCCAGTTCCGCGAAGATCCTTGGCATCAGGGCTGCGAGGATCCACATGCTCGAGTAGCCCGCGAGCATGAGGAATCGTGCGGAGTTCATCAAACCAGCCAAGCGGCGGGCCATCTCGGGCTTGGGGCGTTCCGGGTGGTCGTGCGGCAGGTGTACCGGGCGGCGCGGCAGCAGGGCAACCAGCGCCAGCGTAAGCACGTTCAGAGCCCCGGCCAGGCCGAACAGGCTCCATGTGTTCCACTCGATCAGCGGCCCGGCCATCACAAGGGCAACCGGCACGGCAAGAGCCCAGGAAAAGTTGAAGTATCCCAGTATCCGGCCCGTTCGCAGTGGCGTGTGCCCGGCGGTGACGTACGATTCTATAATGGGCCATTTCTGCCCGTTCAGCAGGCCCACCAGCATCATGCCGACAAAAAGCACCGTCGGCGTTGGCGCAAGGGCCATACAGACATGCACGGGAATCTGTGCTGCGATGACGATTGCAAGTATCCGCTTCTCGCCGAACCGCGAGGTGACCCAATGGCTCGTCAAAGCCCCGAAGGCGTAAGCTGCACCGAACGCCAGAGCAAGCGACAGGTTTTCCGCATCTGAGAAGTTCAGATGCTTGTGGCAGAAGAAGTACGACCCTCGCTCTATGAGAATGGTCGCGAGGCTTTCGATGAATGTCAGAATCAGTATCGGACCCAATCGCGGCACGTGGCGGTTTCCTTGTTCGCGTTTATGCAATTGCTTTCCCGCACGGCCCGCCTGGCCGCGAGAGAGGACAATCTTCGACTTACCGGTCACTCAATCAAGAGAATATGGCCGGCAATGGCAAACAACAGGGATCGAGCGAAGTTTTATTGCCCGCCGCCCGCCGCGCACAGGCCCGCAAGCCGGCCGCTGGAAAACGCCCATTGTAGGTTGAAGCCACCGCACGGCCCGTCGAGGTCGAGCAGTTCGCCGGCTAGGAAGAGCCCGCTGACGTGGCGACTGGCCATCGTTCGCGGGTTTACGCCCTTGAGCGAAACCCCGCCGCGCGTGACCATCGCCCGCTCGAAGCCGCCCGTTCCGGTAACCGTCATGCGGGCAGCGCCCAGCATCGCAGTCAGCGCGTCGCGATGCCCGGCCGGAAGCTCCGCCGCGGTGGTTCGCCCGCAGCCCACCTGGACGCACAGGGCCTCGGCCAGGCGGTGCGGAAGCCACTGGCCCACGACGTTAGACACGAGCTTTCGGCCGGAGGTCCGCTGGGCGGCGTCCAGTCGCTGTCGCCAAGTGCCAGCCTCCACGCCTGCCTGCCACTGAATTGTAAGCGGCACGGTTGGGTGTTTGGCCAGCAGTTCCGCCGCATCGCCGGAGAGGTCCAGCACGGCCGGGCCAGACAGGCCGCGATGCGTGAAGATGATATCGCCGGTTTCGCTTCGTCGGTGGCGGGGGAGATCGATGCGGACAACCGCGTCGCTGATGGCCAGGCCGGCGCACGATCGGCCCCACGTTTCGTTCGTGTCCAGCGAGACAAGTGCCGGTGTGGGCGGCACGATCTCATGGCCTGCCTGTCGGGCGAGTTTGCAGCCGTCGGGCGATCCGCCGAGGCTGGGATAGCTACGCCCGCCGCAGGCGAGCACGACGGCCGAGGCGGGCAGGCGCGTCCCGTCGTCGGTCTGGACGCCTTCGACGCATTCGTCGGCCAGTTGCAGCCTGGCCGCGCGGACGCCCGTGCGGAGTTCCACGCCGAGTTTATGGCACTGGCGGACGAGTGCATTGAGCACGTCGCCGGCGCGCTGGCTGGCGGGGTAGACGGCCAGGCCGTCGGGGCAGGTTGTCGCCACGCCGAGCCCTGCGAGCATCTCGCGGAGTTCTGCGGCGCCGAAGGCCTCCAGGGCGGGTAGCGCAAATCGTCCTTGCCTGCCCAGATGTCCGATGAAGTCGCTCTTGCTGAGAGTGTTTGTGATATTGGCCCGCCCGCCGCCGCTGGCAAGCAGTTTGGCACCGGGGCGAGGCAGGCGTTCCAAGACAACGACGCGACCTGCGCCGGACGAAGCCGCCGCGATCGCTGCCATCATGCCCGCCGGTCCCGCGCCGAGTATCAGTATTGGTGCCATTGGCGATCTCGGCCTGACGGGGGCATCAGATTCCCAGTTGGTCCGGGTTGGACTTGAATCCGCGGCGAAGCAGGCGTTGTTCGTCTTTGCTGTGGCACTCGTACTGACCGGCCAGGATGATATCGCGGATGTCGTCGGCCTGTTCGAGCGGTTCGGTTGTCTCGATCCAATACTTCCCGATCATGTCTACCGAGTGGACGTCGCCTGAGTTGACAATGGGCAATTTGAGTTTCTCGGCCAGTTCACGGGCGGCGACGGCCTGCGTGAATTCCTGATTGCAGGTCTTGTATTCGATGGCGTCTGGTCGCAGGCCGAGGTCGAGGATGTAAGTGCCGCCCGCCCATCGGCATGGGTGGGCCAGAATCGTCAGGTGACCCTCGGCGCGGGCTTTTTCGAGCACCTCGGCGGGTTTGTCGATCTTCAGGTAATCCGTGTCCTGTGTGCCGAGCAACAGCAGGTGCGTCAGCGGGTTCATTACCAGGTTTAACTCCACGCCCGGCAATATTTGCAACTGCGGAAAAGCTTCCTGGGCTTCCGCCAGTTCGTGAGGCCGCCACATGCGGTGGTGCTCGGTGAGGAAGATTGCTTCATAGCCATGACTGACGTACGCATGAAAAAGGTCACGCGGCGAACCCGACGCGCAGGCGCTGTAAAAGCTCGTATGGCAGTGAAGCTCGACTTTCATGCTCCAGTAACCTTTCATGTCGCCGATGGTCGGTCGGCCGCCTTCTCCTATAGTATCGTATTCAATCGAGTGAGGTTCGGGAATGATGTCGTCGAAATCCCCGTCAATTTATTTCCCCCTTTCCGTTTTGCCTGACGAGGCAGTTTCTTTTCAGCGGGGATTCAGGGGAAAGAAGAAGAAGTCCAAGCAAAAACTAACGCAGATAAACTCATATAAAAATAAGCTTTATGTTTATCCGCGTTCGTCTTTGCTGTCTTCTAAGCTTCTTCTTTATACCTTGCACCTGTCTGCCGGCAGGCAGGTCCCTTGCATCCCTGCCAAGAGTATTGCAGGCTTTTAGAACTCGGCGTTTCGCGGCGTTCGCGGGTAGGGGATTACGTCGCGGATGTTGTCCATGCCGGTGGCGAACTGGACCGTGCGCTCCAGGCCCAGGCCAAAGCCCGCGTGCGGGACTGTGCCGTAGCGGCGAAGGTCAACGTACCACCAGTAGTCTTCCGGATTCAGATCCTGGGCGCCCATCCGATCGACCAGTACGTCCAGCCGCTCCTCGCGCTGCGAGCCGCCGATGATCTCGCCGATCTTCGGCACGAGGACGTCCATTGCAGCCACCGTCTTTCCGTCGTCGCTCAGCCGCATATAGAAAGGCTTGATGCTCGACGGGTAGTCCGTGATGATCACCGGCTTGTGGAATGTCTCCTCGGCCAGGAAACGCTCGTGCTCGGTCTGGAGATCGCAGCCCCAGGACGGCTCGTATTCCCACTTGCGTTTGGCGGCAGTCAGGAGCTTCATCGCCTCGGTATAGGTCACTCGCTCGAAGCTGCTTTCGACGATATGCGTCATGGTTTCCAGCAGAGTCTTGTCGATCCACTTATTGAATTGCTGCATATCCTCGTCGCAGTCATTCAGGACGGCGCGGAAGATGTGCTTGAGGAAGTCCTCGGCCAGGTCGGCGTCGTCGGAAAGGTCCGCGAAGGCCATCTCCGGCTCGACCATCCAGAACTCCGCCAAGTGGCGCGGTGTGTTGGAGTTCTCCGCCCGGAACGTCGGGCCGAAGGTGTAGACGTCGCCCAGAGCACACGCGTAGGTCTCGGCCTCGAGTTGGCCTGACACGGTGAGGTACGTCGGTCTGGCGAAGAAGTCCTGGCTCCAGTCGATCTTTTTGTCGTCCCCGCGCGGTGGCTCATCGACGTCGATTGTCGTCACTCGGAACATCTCGCCGGCGCCCTCGCAGTCGCTGGCGGTGATAAGCGGCGTGTTAACGTACAAGAAGCTTCGTTGCTGGAAGAACTCGTGAATGGCTGAGCAAATGCGGTTGCGGACGCGGGCGATCGAGCCGAACGTGTTCGTCCGGGCACGCAAGTGCGCCTGCGAACGAAGGAACTCAAACGTGTGACGCTTGGGCTGGATCGGGTACTTGTCCGCGTCGGCTGTGCCGAGCACGCGGACTTCGGACGCCTTTACCTCGACGCGCTGGCCCTTGGCGGGGCTCTCGACCAACTCGCCCGTCACCGCCACCGAGCACCCTGCCGTCAGGTGAGTTATCTCGCTGTCGTAGTTGGCCAGGTCGCCATCGGCGACGACCTGGATCGTCGCTAAGCACGACCCATCATTGATGGCCAGGAAGCTGAAGCCCCCGCCGCTTGTGCGGAGCGTCCGAACCCACCCAGCCAGCTTAACCTCGCCGCCGGGCGCCATGTCGTTCAATGCATTCTTGATAAGCGTTCGTTTCATAGTAGTCCTTTTCTCCAGCCAACTATGATCGGCCAGCACATGGGGGATGTCAACAGCGACGTCCCGAGTGTGGGCAAAAGCCGCTGGTGGATTCGTTTAGCGGATGGCTGAGGGTATCACGTAGGCTGCCTCGCTCACTCGATCTCCAGCACGCCTTCGCCCGCGGCGGCGAGGTGGGGGGATGTCCAGTCGGCGCCGGCGGCTAGGAGTTCGCCTTCGGTGAAGCTGGTGGTCAGGCCCAGGCATTTGCAGCCGGCGGACTTGGCGGCCTGGATGCCGTTGGGGGAGTGCTCGACTACGAGGCAGTTCGCCGGTTCGAGGCCCATACGTCTCGCGGCCAGCATGAACACCTCCGGCGCGGGCTTGTTGCGGTCGATGTCCAGGCCGGTTACGACGGCGTCGAATAGCTCCAGAGGCAGGTCGATTTCTCGGAGGTTGTCCTTCATCTTAGCCGGGTCGGCGCTGGTGGCGAGGGCGATCTTGAGTTTGAGTTGGCGGCACCAGGTTACGAACTCCACCGCGCCGACCGTCGGCCGGGGCCGGCCCTGGATCATGCAGAGCACTCCGTCCATGTCGAATATCACCCCTTTGATCGGCCGTCGGCCCGTGTCGGTCATTCGATATCCCTTGGTTGGCGTTTTCGCATTCATCTTTCCGTACCCACACTGGAGGCATTGCACTGTATCATATTCGGACCTTGCCCGGAATGTCCGGGCACAGCTCTGCTGGCGGAAGTGAGCAGGCCTCAACGGATTACCGATTGTTGACTACTGGATACTGATAACCAAACCATGAGAATACGCATACATCAACTTGTTGTTACGCTGGACTACCAGGCGCGTGACGTGCTTACCGCAGCGGCCGGGCGATTGGGTGTGCCCTCGGCTGAGCTTTCTGACGTTACGATCGTGCGACGGTCCGTCGATGCTCGCAAGCGTCGCGGCGCGCCTGTTTTCGTGCTGTCGGTCGAAGTTGAACTCGCCGGCTTGGCTCCCAATCGGGCCGGTGCTCATGTGGAGATCCTCCCCGACGCGCCGCCGGAGTCTCCGCTGGAGTCCCCGCCGGCAGCGCCACAGCGGTCGGCAGGGGCGATGGGCTCGCGTCGCGTGGTGGTTGTAGGCGCCGGCCCGGCCGGGCTTATGGCGGCGCTGACGCTGGCCGAGGCGGGCCTTGCCCCGTTGCTGATCGAGCGAGGCCAGGCCGTCGAGCAGCGGACTGGGCAGGTCGGCCGGTTCTGGCATGAGGGCCAGCTCGAATGCGAGAGCAACGCCCTTTACGGTGAGGGCGGCGCGGGGCTGTTTTCTGATGGCAAACTGACGTCGCGGAGCAAGGATCGGCCTCGCGTCCGGCGGTTGCTCGAGACGCTGGTGCGTTGCGGCGCGCCGGCGAGCATACTCATCGAGGCCGAGCCGCACCTCGGCAGCGACGTGCTTACCCGGATAGTGCCCGCTTGGCGACACCTGATAGTCTCAGCCGGTGGCGAGGTGCGATTCGACGCCCGGCTCGACGGCGTGGAGATCGACGGTGGCAAGCTCCAGGCGGTCCATGTCGGTGATGAGCGCATACTCACGGCAGCCTGCGTTCTGGCGACCGGGCACAGCGCCCGCGATGTGTATCGAATGCTCCACAAGTCCGGCGTGACGCTGGAGGCCAAGGCCTTCGCCGTGGGCTTGCGGGCGGAGCTTTCCCAGCAGCGAATCGACGAGGCCCAGTGGGGCAGGTGGGCTGGCCATCCCCGGCTGGGAGCGGCGAGTTTCCGCCTGACCAGGCCGGCAACGGAGGCGGCGCGGCCTTGCTACACGTTCTGCACCTGTCCTGGCGGGGTGGTCATATCTTGCGCATCGGCGCCGGGAATGATGACGACCAACGGCATGAGTTTAGCGGCCCGCGACGGCAAGTGGGGCAACGCGGCCTTTCTGGTACCGGTCGGGCCGGCGGACTACCCGGAGCCGAGTGCTGACAATCCGCCCGAGCTCGCGGGAGTAGCCTTCCAGGCAGACATCGAGAGCAAGGCCTTCCAGGCCGGCGGGGCGGATTATTCACTGCCTGCGGCCGGGCTGGCGGAGTTCCTGGCTGGGGAATCTGGCGGCAAGCTGCCCGACGACCGATCCTGCCGCAGAAGCAGATCGGCGGATCTGCGTAGTGTGCTGCCGGAGTTCGTCTGCCAAACGCTCACAGAAGCCATGCCGCACATGATCTCGCGGCAGCGCGGCGTGGTGCCGGAGGAGGTCACGATATACGCGGCAGAGACGCGCACAAGCAGCCCCGTGCGTGTGGTGCGTGGCCCGACGGGCGAATCCGTGGCGGCGGCGGGTCTTTTCCCGGCCGGCGAGGGCGCCGGGTATGCCGGCGGCATCGTGAGCAGCGGCATCGACGGTTTGCGAGCAGCCAGCAGCGTGTTGGACGCATTGGAAAGTTTGTAGGATCTGTCGCCCAGGGATTTTTCGTTTGCTGGGTTTCGAGCTCGCAGGAGTTGCATTTGGTGTTTTCGGGCGGGTTTTTCGTCGCGTTTGATGGGCTTTCGTATTGCCCGGCGGGGCGGTGTAAGATGTTTGTACGTTATGTGATAGAATTTCTCCTAACCTTCGGTTGGACGACGTGTCCGTTAATAGAGACTCAAAGTTCGTGGACGGGCAAGAGCCCGGCGACGGCGAGTTGGTTCGCTCGGCAAAGCGTGGCGACTTGGGCGCTTTTGAGATGTTGGTCGAGCGTTATCAGCGCCGGGCGACGGCGGTTTCGTATCGCCTGTTAAGCAACCGCGAGGATGCCATGGATGTCGTACAGGACTCGTTTTTGAAGGCTTTTGACAAGCTCGACACTCTTACCCAGCCGGGCCGTTTCGGCCCTTGGCTCATGCGCATTGTGAGTAATTTGTCGCTTAACTTTCGTCGTTCAAGGGCTTTGCGTAAGACTGACACCCTTGATAATCCCGATGATGATTTCGCCCACGGGCGGGACAGCCAGGCGGACGCGTCGATGCCAGAACCGTCTGAGCAGGTTTCCGCCAAGGAAGTGGGTAAGTTGCTGGACCAGGCCATTCGCCGACTGCCGGAGATGCAGAGGCAGGCGTTGGTTTTGTTTTCGATAGAGAAGCTGCCCCAGAAGGAGGTCGCCGAAATGCTCGGTTGCAGCGTCGAGGCGATCAAGTGGCACGTTTTCTCCGCCCGAAAAAAACTGAAGGAGCAGTTCAAAGATTTGCTCTAGTATCGAACTATCTGGAATTCGAGTTTGCAGGAAAAAATTCGGGAGGTACGGACCATGAACGAATTTGAGAGACATAATGACGCCGAGGAGTTGTTGTGCGACTATCTCGATGGCAGGCTGAGCCATCGGCAGCGCCGGCTGCTCGAAAAACGTCTCGAACAGGATGGCGACCTGCGCGAGCAACTGCGCCAATACGGCGTCCTGGATGGCATGTTCGACCAACTAGGCGAAAGTGACGCCGAGGGCTTCGATTTCGACCAGCAGCGGTCTGAAATTGTCGCAGCCGCCGAGCGGAAGGTCCTTTTGGGTCCCAAGCGGTATCGCCCGGTGTACCTCAGGCCGGTCTTCATGGGTCTGGCGGCGGCGGCCTCGCTGCTTCTGCTGGCCGGGGCGGCATTCCTGCTGACCCGCCCGCCTGTCGTCGGGATGTCGCAGTCCGCGCCGGCTGTCAGCGTGTATGTTCTGCCCGTGGCGAATGCACCCATCGGGCGAGAGGTGGTGTCGGTGACGCTGTCGGCGCCGAGTGGGCAGGCGTACCAGCCGCCACAGCCTACAACGTCGAATGCGGCGGTTCCGCGCGGCACGGTGGTAGTATCGACCGGAGCGCACCGCCACGCCAAGGCGACCCCTGCCGACGCGATGATGATATACTAGCAGTTCGTTTAGAAATGGATCTCGTCGCGAGAGCGAGCCGGGATTTCGAGCATCAAGGAAGAAGACGTAGGCAATGCCATAGCATTGCCGAGGCCTTTTAATACTGACGCAGACGCGCAGCCAGGCCGCTCGCAGCAGAGATAGCTTTCTAAACGGGCTGCCAGGCTCCCTGATCGCCTCGCCACGATGGCGAGCGGAAAACGTTTGAGCACAGGAGATTGCGAGATGAGCAAAGCGGTTCTTACGTCCGGAGCGGTTCTTGTGGCACTGGTCCTGGCCCTGGCGTCCGTCCCGGCCGCCGGTCAGTCCGGCGTGAGCGTGCAACTGGCGTTGGACAAGCCCGTCGACCTCAACATAACCGATGCGCCCATCAGTCAGGTCTTTCAGCGACTGACCCAGGCCACAGGCGTGCGGTTTATCATTGGCCAGGACGTCTACGCATGCCTGCCGTACGGGGATCAGACCCGCCTGGCCGTCAAGCTCAAGAATGTCACGCTCCGCAACGCTCTTTCGCCAATGCTCACGCCACAGGCTATGGAGTGGCGAATAGACAAGGATTCCGTGCGAATCCTGCCTACCGCGCCTCTTCTGAGATTGATCCGCCGAGCCACCTACGAGGAACTGCTTGGACTGGGGAGAATTCTGTCGGTAAAGCTTCAGCCGGTCAGCAAGGCCGGCCTTGTGGTCGACCAACTTCGCACCGCCACGGGCAACAAGGCTCTTAACCTGAAATTCCACGCGAAGACCGACAAGAAGGAAGCAGCGAAAGTAGGCATCGAACGCGCAAACCTCGCGCTGCCCTGCACCGGCGCGCAGTGGCTGGACATGTTGTGTCATGGCCGGGGCTATACGTGGTTTTACCGCGGCGATGATGTGGTGATAGTCGAGCAGAAGCTGCAGATTCAGCGTCAGCTTCAGCAGCCGGTTTCGCTTCGTTACGAGGGCGCCGACTTGACGACCGTGCTGCTCGACCTAGCGCACAAGGCTCGCGTACAGCTTAACATGGACCCCGGCGTGATGGACTACGTTTCGGTCGAGACCCGCAAGAACTTCAATCTTATCATGAGCGAGGCGACAATCGCACAGGCCCTGGAGGTGATCAGCGGGGCCACGGGGCTCCAGTTTGTCACCGAGAATCAGGGCATCCGCATCGAGGCGTCGGAGAAGCTCAAGCTGTCTGTCGAGCCGGTTGCCGGTTCGACGACCAAGCGGTCGCCGTTCTTCCTCAAGACATCAATCCCGCTTTGCGACGGATCGACACTGGAGGCCTACATCCGCGCCAGCGATTTGCCGGCAGAAGTGCAGACCATTATCAATGCCGAAAAAGCCAAGCTCGTCGAGGCGCTTCTCAAGAAGTACAACATCACCACCACCCAGCCGGCGGAATGAGTTGATTTGAGATTTGGGATCTGAGATCTGAAATCTGAGATTCGGGATTTGAGATTTCCTGTGTCCGGGACTCGGTTGGTTGGCGGTGGTTCGGTTGCCTTGCGGCTTCAGGGCGAGTTCCCTTTGAGTGTCCCGCGGACAGGGGCGGGTGATCTATGGGGTAGTTTCCTGGGACAAGCTGGCTGCGAGGGCAAGCCGCAATCCCTGATCCGCAATGGATTCGTCCGCTTGTATTCATACGCACCCCCACGTAACATACCGTGTTTCCGGGATGGGGCGATTTCGCGCGAAGCGCCTTGGCCCGGTTGAGCGATTACAATGACAGCTACCTTTGCGGAGAAGCGCTCGAATGGCACAGGAAAGCAATGAGTTGATGGACAAGCTGACGGCCCTTTGCAAGCGACGGGGCTTTATCTTCCAGTCGTCGGAGATTTACGGCGGCATTGGCGGGTTCTGGGATTACGGCCCGCTGGGCGTCGAGCTCAAGCGTAACCTCAAGGACGCCTGGTGGGAGGACGTCGTGCGGCGGCGCGACGACGTTGTCGGGTTGGACTGCTCGATCATCATGAACCCCAAGGTCTGGGAGGCCAGCGGGCACGTCAACAACTTCAACGATCCCATGGTCGACTGCAAGGGATGCAAGGCTCGCTTCCGGGCTGACAAGGTCTTCACGGTCATCGCCAGGCAGGGCGATAACGTGCATCTGCACGTCGGCGTCGAGGCCGACGACGACGAATCCGCCCGCGCCGCCGCGACCGAGGGCGCCAACAGCAAGACTCGCCGCCGTCTGGAAAAGGGCGGCGACGGGATCGAGTGGGTCAGCTTCCGCGCTGACCAGACCGCGGACGGCCAGGCCGGGCGGTGCCCCAAGTGCGGTGGCGAACTCACAGACGCCCGCAAGTTCAACATGATGTTCAAGACCTTCGTCGGCGCGATGGAGGACAGCACCTCCGTCGCCTACCTCCGTCCGGAGACCGCCCAGGGAATCTTCTGCAACTACAAGAACGTGCTGGATACCTCACGCATGCGAATGCCGATGGGCATCGCCCAGACAGGCAAGAGCTTCCGCAATGAAATCAACCCGCGAAATTACACCTTCCGCAGCCGGGAGTTCGAGCAGATGGAGATCGAGTTCTTCTGCCATCCCGACGAGGCCGACAAGTGGTACAAGTACTGGCGCGACGCACGCTACCAGTGGTACGTGAACTTGGGCCTGACCAGCAGCAAGCTGACCCTTCGCAACCACGAGGGCAGCGAACTGGCCCACTACGCCCGGGCGTGCGCGGACATCGAATACGCGTTCCCCTTCGGCGTTGCCGAGCTCGAGGGCGTCGCCAACCGCACGGACTTCGACCTCAAGAAGCACCAGGAGTTCAGCGGCAAGGACATGACGTACTTCGACGACCAGACGAAGGAGCGTTACGTCCCCTTCGTTATCGAGCCGTCGGGCGGCGTGGACCGGGCCGTGCTGGCGTTCCTCTGCGAGGCCTACACCGAGGATGAGGCTCCCGACGAAAAGGGCAAGATGCAGACCCGCACGGTCATGCGTTTCCACCCGCGGCTGGCCCCGACAAAGGTGGCGGTCTTCCCGCTGGTCAAGAAGGAAGGCATGCCCGAGATAGCTCGGAAGATCCACGGCGACTGCCAATCCGCCGGCCTGGCTAGCTTCTACGACGAAAAGGGAGCAGTGGGCCGACGCTACCGTCGCCAGGACGAAGCCGGTACGCCATTCTGCGTAACCGTAGACGGCCAGACCTTGACTGACCAGACCGTAACAGTCCGAGACCGAGACAGCCTGACCCAAGACCGAATCCCCGCCGACAATGTCTTGGCCTACGTCCAGAAACGACTGAAATAGGGCGGCGGCGAAACAGAGACGGCCCTCTCTGCGATGAGGCTACCGCCGCAGGTTGGCTTCGATGAGGCAGCCTTGGCAGGGGCAGAAGGCTTTTACGTTGGCGTCCGGCGTGCCGGGTGGGACTTCACAGCCTGGCTGGAGGATGAAGCGGTCACCGCTGTCGGCGATGCACTGGCGGGCGGCGTCGGCGATGGTTTCCGGGGTTCCCTGCATGAGCACCGCTACGGGGTCGAAGTTGCCGCAGAGGCACACATCCGGGCCGACGGCTTGGCGGGCGGCGGCGACGGGAACCATCCAGTCGAGGTCGATTATGTCGGCGCCGGTGGTGGCTACGTCGGCGATTATGTCGGTAATATTGCCGCATATATGCAGCTTGACCATCGCCCCGGCATGGTGGATGCCGGCGATGAGTTTCTTCTCCCACGGCAGGACGTAGCGGCGGTAGAGTTCCGGTCCGACGAGGCTGGCCGCTGCGTCGCCCACCCCGACGGTGTCCGCCCCGGCAGCGATCTGGCGGCGGGCAAACTGCAAGGCGTTTTCGGTGATAGTCTCGGCCGCGGTGGTGAACATATCCGGCTCGTCCATAAGGTCCAGCATGGCTGGCTCGACGCCGCGAAGGTCGCCGTACTCGGCAATGGGTCCTTCCACCCAGCCCAGCACGCTGTGCGTCTGGCCTACGGCGGCTGCGAACTTGGCGATGGATTCGATGCGTTGGCGCGTTCGCGCGCAGCCGTCGAAGTCCAACGGCCGAAGCTTGCGTAGGTCATCCCGCGTGCCCAGCAGGTAACCGCGGGGTATGCCGACGCCCTCGGGCGGGTAATCGAACTCCATTCCGTAGGCGTTGCTCTCGGTCCACGGATCGCTGATCACGCCGACCTGGTCGATACCGAAGTCCCGCGCCATGGCTAGGTGGGCCTCGACCAACACGTCGCCGTCGAGGTAATAGTCGCGGTAGGTCCGCCCGACGTGGTGGGCCGCCCAAGCCATGAAAAGAGGCGTGACTGGCACGCGGTCGTGCGGCTGACCATTCACGGCTGCGATATATAGTTCTTTGCTATTCATGCAAGAATTATCGGCATCTGGTGGGTCAGCAGGATAGGGTATTCGTAAGGGTTTTTCCTGAATGCGTCCCTGCCGGTCCGTGGGGACGCAGGAGGCTGGCACTATGAGGGAGGAGTCCATATATTGACTTTGGTGAAGCGGGCTTTGTGGTGGCAGAACAAGCGAAGAATCTGGCGCCGTCATCGGCAAGGCCGAGTATTTCGATTTGGGAGACAGTAATGGTGCGGACTAACAGAGAAAATATCAGGGCATCCATCACCTCGGCGCTTACCGTGATTGTCGCGGTAACAACTTGCCTGGCCGGCCTGTCTGGCTGTGCCCGTACGCTGGTTGATGCACGAATAACGGGGCGAGAGATATTGGCTCCACCGGTCGGGCGGGCGCCACGCATCAACGCCTCCGCTATATACGGTTGCCGGCCTGGCAAGCCAATCATTTATCGCATTCCCACCGCTGGCAAGCGGCCAATAGAGTTCTCGGCGAGCAGTCTGCCTGAGTCCGTCAAGCTTGATCCAAAGACCGGCATTCTGACCGGCACGACCCCAGCCGAAAAGGGCAGGTATGTCATTACTTTTCACGCCAGAAACGGTGAAGGCGAAGATTCAGCCCAGTGGGTCCTGGCTGTAGGCGACACACTGGCGTTGACTCCGCCGATGGGCTGGAATCATTGGTACACTCATTACCACTCCATAACGGACAAGAAGGTGCGCGCCGCCGCCGATGTCATGGTCTCCAGTGGTCTGGCCGATGCGGGCTACAGCTATGTGAGCATTGACGATTGCTGGATGCGAATTGATCCCAGCTACGTCAAAGATTCAACCAACGCAAGGCGCAAGACCGCAAGCAAGGGCCTCGACGTCAAGATGAAGTCCGGCCCGACGCGGGATGCCGAGGGACGGATCCTTACAGCCCGCGATTTTCCCGACATGAAGGCCCTGACCGATCATATCCACGGTTATGGCCTGAAGGCGGGGATATACACTTCGCCCGGGCCACGCACCTGCCAGCGGTTCGAGGGAAGCGGCAAGCACGAGGCCATGGACGCCCGGACTTTCGCCGATTGGGGTTTCGACCTGCTCAAGTATGACTGGTGCAGCTACGGCACAGTCTACCGTCAGCTCGTGAAAAAGTCCGGTGACAAGCCATTGGAATACAAGCGCCCGTATCAGAAAATGGGTGATCTCCTCAAGGGTCTGGATCGTGACATCGTCCTGAATCTCTGCCAGTACGGCATGGGCGAAGTCTGGAAATGGGGCGCAGAGGTGGGGGGGCAGTCCTGGCGTGTCGGTGGAGACCTCGGACACACCCTCACCGAGGGCGGAGTGTACAGGATCGCCAGGAAGACAATCGCCCTGGGCGAGTTCAACGGCCCGGGTCATTGGAACGATCCGGATTATCTGATCTTGGGAAACTGGACCTCGCCATTCGACAAGGCTGCTCCTGCAAGGCCGGTCAAACTGAACCCCAACGAGCAGTACAGTTACATGTCGTTGTGGTGCCTGATGGCTTGCCCGCTATTTTTCTCCGGCGACATGGCCACGGTAGACGACTTCACGCGGAGCCTGCTCTGTAATGCCGAGATGATTGCTGTCAACCAGGACATTCTCGGCCAATGTGCCGACCCCGTCGTCATGACCGACAAGCAATGGGTGCTCAAGAAGTCCCTGGCGGACGGTTCCGTGGTTGTCGGTGTGTTCAGTCTTGACGATAAGCATGACTCCCAGATCGACGTGGACTTCCATCAACTCGGCCTGGCAGGCCCGGTCAAGGCCCGCGACCTCTGGCGACAAAAGGACCTCGGCGCCATCAGCGACGGTATGAAGTTTATGGTTGGTCCGAGCGGCTGTGCCGTCGTAAGGCTATCCAAATAGCCGCCCGCAAATACGAGCCGATGGCGCGCGTTAAAGGTTCGTCAATGCGCCGCGGACGTTGGCCCAGGCATGGCTGGGCAGTTTATTCAGGAACAAAGGATTGCCGTCATCAATGGCGCCGTGATGGTCATCAGGACTCATCGGGTTCAGTGCGGCGACGGCTGCGGAATGCTATCAGCAGGGCGATAATCCACGCGAATAGGGCAACATAGAGGCTTGTCAGCAGCAGGCCCTCGTAGTCGCTGATGCGGATCAGCGGGTAAGCCAAGCAGAACACGCCCAGCAGTCCCAGGGCGGAGATGGCCTGGAAGCGGTGGCACCAGACGAGCAGGAACGCAGCTTCGAGCGCCATCAGAACCAGCCCCGCGATGATCATTCCGCCGGTAAGCCCTGGCCAGTAGTCGCCAATGTGTGCCATCAGGAGGTAGTACAACATGTACCCGCCGGCGAGGATGGCGATCGGCAGTCCGCGCAGCCTGTCGCCGGTGGCGAGGAACATCGCGA
>CAZMBZ010000098.1:0-16324 GCA_964564285.1 uncultured Planctomycetaceae bacterium
CCAAGTCGGCTCGCCAGACGCTCCGCAGATGACGTCGAACGGACCTCGTGAGTGGCTTGTTAGGGTTCAAGCGATTGTTCGAGGCTGCGGTCCGGCTCACATTCATCGCCGGTGGATCAGCCACCAGGGGTGTCGCTACGGCGTCGCAGGAGCCGGTATGGCTGGTGCTATTCTCGACGGCCACGTAGGGCACTGTTGAATGTGGGAATTCTGCTGAGGATCCTGACGACAGGGACCTGGTTGACGCCACGGCGCGAGGGTTTACCATCGCACCCGTGGATATCCTCGTCGCCGCAGGAATAGCAGCAAAAGCCCGCCCTGGCCACCTTGGGATTCTTCTGCAGCACGAGCTGAGCCTGATGGCATTCCTCGAACCGCCCGTGGAGCATCCATAGTCCCCGCAGGAGCCCGTGGTTCTGGATGGCGTGCTTACCGTACTGCGAGCAGGTCTCGCCCCCGTGGAGCAGGCAGTACGGGCAGCGGTGATGGTTGTAGGGCGAGATGTGCTTCTGGTAGAGCTCGATTGCGAAGATGGCAGCTGGTGTGGCGCTGAAGTAGGCGATGAGGATTATGCCAGCCAGGGCGAGGGCCTGCACGACCTCGGCCGAGCCGATGAACCGGTGGAAATTGGGCAGGACGAGAATGGCTGAGCCCTTCTCGTCATTGGGCGCCAGGGCCGCGATAGACTTGATGGCCGCGACGGGATCCGCTGCGGATTCGACGGCCTGCCCGCGAACTTGGAGGCCACGATCGATATCCCACACCGCCAGGGGCCATTCGTGTTGGGTGCACAGCCGACCGATTTCGGCCAGGGCGTCCTCGTGCTCGTAGGATTGGACCCACAGGCCGGTAAATGCTGCGGCGATATGCTCGTGGAGTGAATCGGCGAATTTCATGAAGTCGGTCCTTTCTGGGATTCTGTATTGGCAGTCCGGCAATTGCGTTTGAGGTCGCCAGGTGTTCAGGTGTTAACCCGACAGGCGTCACTTACGAGGCCCGGCAAATTTGGGTGGAATTACTCGGGGAGACATGCAATAATTGTAGGTCAGTGGCGGGATCCAATTGGAACTGAAAGAGACTTTATGGTTCGTCCACACCACGTATTCTTGACGGTTGTATTCATGCTGATGGGGGCATGGCCCGTTTTGTCCCAGCCGATTCCGCCCGCGGGCGATCGTCCCGGGCAGGTCCCTGCGGGGAAACAGCATGTCGTGCCTCTGGAGCACCGGGCCACCGGGGCCGCCCTGACCGAGGACGCCCGGTACCTGGTTGTCGCGCACGAGAAGGCCAATCTGCTGAGCATCTACGACATCGAAGCCGGGAAGGTGCTGGCTACGGTCAAGAGCCACAGCCCCGGGGTGATGTGTTGCCGGGGGGACCTGATCTTCGTGGCCAACAAGGGCCATGGTACCATCGGGGTTCACTCCCGCAAGGCGGGGTGGAAGCTCTCTGGCGAGCTGGCGGTTCCTCGCAAGAACATCGGGCGGATCGATGCCCTGCGAGGCACTCGCTATGACGGGCGCCTGCTGGTCTGCTGCTGGCAGGACTCGGGCAGCGACAGAGTCGTGGTGCTGGTGGACGTGCAGCGGGATGAGTGCAAGAGACTGGACAACTCGAAACCACTCCCCGGTGACGCGCTACTGGATTTCAGCGGCACCTTCGTCCAGACATCTCGCGGCCTGTACCACGCCGAGGACTACCTGGCTGGAACGACGCGAAACCTCGGCGACGGATGGTCCGCCGGCAGGGCCGGCGCGGCGCTTCCGGGGGGGGCGTGGCTCTCCTCCACCGGGCGCTTGAGCGTAGGAATGGAAACGCGGCGAACGTTGGGAGGGACGTGGACATATGACCCGGGAGCCGACCTGCTGTACCGGCTGGACCGGTCGGGCCGGTCCATGAACGTAATGGACCGCGCCAACGTATTCAAGGCGGTCGCAACCGTGAATCTGCCGGCTGGCGTGTCCATGCGGCACGTTCGTCCCATTGCCGTCACTCGCGGCGGGACGCTGCACCTGCTGACGCTGAAGTCCGACGGACTGACGGACCTGCAATTGCCCGCGGTGAAGCGCCCGCCGGTCAGCGTGCGGCCGGCCTTGGGCCCGGAGGTCGCCACACCAGCAATCCGGCCCCTGCAGAACCCGGCGTGCCGACTCTTTGATGCCGCCGACGGCAAGAACGTCATGCTGCTGAGGGACCTGCAACTCACGTGGCTGAAGGCCTCTGACCTCACGACGATCCGCTCGCTGACCCTGAGTCGCCTCTACGTCAAGATTCACGAGCGCAAGGACTACCTGGTGGCCCAGGGCGATGGCTCGGTCGACCTGCTGGACCGCGAGACGGCAAAGTTGCTCAAACGCATCAAGCTGAACGGGGGGTTTACGATGGACATGGCATGCTCCCCGGAAGGCAATAGCACGTATGTCACCCTATTGGAAAAGAGAAGCGAGAGGTTTGTAGAGAGACGCTACGGCGTGATCCATCACCTGGACGAGAAGACAGGCGCCGTGACTAACACCAAAGCCTTGGGATGGCGGATGGCGTTCACGTCGGGATCCGCTCTGGTAACCTGGGGCAATAGTAAGTTTCATTTTACCGGTGTCGACATGAGTTGGCGCAGCACGCGTGGAATACTGGGCAAAACGCTCTCTGTTCGGAGCTACCTGGCAAAGGGATCCCGACTCACGCTCAAGAATACATCTGAATCTGCCGCTGGTTTTATTCCCGCCTCGGCCATCTCGGCCTCGCGAACTAATGTGCTGATAGCGACCATGTGGGACAAGAAGGTGAGAGAGCATTTCTTCCGCCTGCTTTCCCCGGACTTGTCGAACTCGACACCCACCCGGGTTCCCAGAACGCCGGTGGTGGCGGTGTACGGCAAGCTGCTGGCAAGTTTTGACAGAAAGATCGGACCGACCCTCTTGGACCTTAACACCGGCCGGGACGTCAGCGCCAGGCTCCTACGCGCGGGTGTGCTGTTCACATCGCTGACCCAGCCGCGTTTCAGTCCTGACGGAAAGTACCTCATGGGCATCAACACGAGGGGCGTTTCATATGAATCCTTGACGGAACAGCCCACGCTGCTGTCCATGCCCGTATTGGGTGAAGGAGAGAAGCCATGATGGTCACGTTGGTCCCGATAGTCCTGGCCGTGGCGGTGCTTGCCCCGCAGGCAACAACCCAGCCGGTGGAGCCGGACGAGCAGCCCATCGCATTGAAGTTGATAATCAACGAAAGCCCCAGGCACATGTCGGTCAGCGAGGACCGACGGATGCTGGTCCTGAGCGTCAGGGACCGCGTGGTGATATGGGATATCGTAAAGGGCGCCAAGATCGGCGAGGTGACGGTTGCCGGGCTGGCGGGGGCTTTCATCCGCGGCGACAAGTTGATCGCAGGCGGCGGCTACACGGGCATTGTAAGCATTTTCGACGCCAAGACCCTGGCCCCGCTATGCAACATTGAGACGCCAACGAGGAGCATTTACAACCTCTCTGCCGCGTCGGGAAAGGCCTTCGACGGCAAGGTGTTCATCAGTAGCCGCGACGGCCTTTACGTTGTTGACACCGACAAGAAAACCGCCACGAAATTGTGCGATCCCCCGCGTCGGCGTAGCACGGGGGCGAAAGCACGCGTGTATGCCGGCCCCGGAGGCAAGACCCTCCAATACGGGTACATCGTTTACCGCCTGGTCGAAAAGCAGGGCCAGCGGAGCCTGCTTCGGCTGGGCGACGTCACGGCACTTGGTTCGGACCCGTATTTCAATTCGCTGATCTCCCTGGGCCGTCAGGGCGTCTATGAGATTGGCAACTCGGTGCCGATCATGCAAAGAGAAGGGGCGATCTTCATTCCGGACTGCGCCTTGCCGGTGTTCTACTGCCTGGACCCGAACCGCCTGGAGTGCCGCCTTCTGGATGTCAAGATCTCACTCGTGGGCACCAAGCCGATGGCCCAGATCAGTAGCAAGGACAGACCAAAGAAACCCTCAGCCCGCAAATCATGGCCTTCCATGTCATCCCCGGGAGCGGTTCATTCGAGGATGTTGTATAGCTCCGGTTGCCCGGTGGCAGTAACCATAGGAAAGGATCTCTTCATCTTCGCCAGCGGGACAGGCGGCGTCTGGTCAGCCAGGACGGGCGCGTTCGACCTGTCAGCCGCAAAGTCATCCGCCCAAAGCACAGTCGCGGAGCTGCGGACTGTGCATGTCGAAGGCCCGGTCAGGCAGATGGATATGAGCGAGGATGGCAAGAGCTTGTTCCTTTCGTTAACCGAACTCGACAGGGTATCGGTCCTGGACGTCGTTACCGGCAAGCCGGTAGCGTCCCTGCCGTGCAAGGCACCCACAGCGCTGCTGTGTCGCGGCAGGAGTCTCTTCGTCGGCGGGCAGGATGGGACAGTGGCGGTGTTCTCGTTGGACGACTGGACAATGCGGAAGGAGTTGTCCGCGGGCAGGAACCCCGTCGCGAGCCTGTCCGCACCCGGCGGCAAGTACTTCAAGGGCAAACTGCTGGCCAGCGATGGGAAGAACAACTACCTGGTAAATATCGCCGCTAATCAGGCGGCCCTGCTCAAGGAGGTCGGGCCATGCAAGTGGAGTTACGCTGGCAACATCATCTACGCTTGGCCTGGTTTCGGAGGCCCGGAAAAGCCCGCAAAGGAAGTGCTGGCCAAAAGAGGTGGCTCGCCCCAGCCCCCACCGCAGGGCTACTTGTCCTGGCCGGTTGGACGACAATATCACGAAGAGTCGCAGTGGCAGTCCCTGTGGAGACCCAGCGAGGAAGAAAAAAAACAGTTCATGACGACCGTCTCGGACGTCACATCCCCGGTACAGCATGCGCTGTACGAGAACAAACTGATGACCCTCCGCCTGAAAGACAACGCCGTTCTCAGCACCCGGCCTGTCATCAGGAACCTTCCCATTCCATGGCCGAAACGGGGAAGCAGCCGAAACATCAAAATAGCTGTAGCGGCCACTATAGAGGGCGTCACCTATCTGTACGCGGTGAACAATCTTGACTATCGCCTGCATCGCATGGTGATGCCGCTCGCCTCTGCCGACCAGGTCAGCGGACCTTTCCCAACAGGGATCGAAATCGGCAAGTCCCTCCGCCACAAGCTGCCGGGCGCTCCGGCCGGGCCGGCGGAATACGTCGTCGTCAAAGGCCCCGCGGGCATCACTATCTCCGCCGACGGCACGCTTGACTGGACCCCCGCCCCGACCGACGCCGGCGAGCACAACCTCAAGATCCGTGTCAAGAAGGACGATGAGTTGAGCTTCATCCGGTTGCCCCTGGCCGTCTGTCCAGCGGGCGATAGCGGGCTTCTCTCGGATATGCTGGAGTTGAGTTGGTCCAGCCAAAGTGCCGGCGTCACCTGGTCGCTGGACAGGCGGAGCATGCTGGTGGCCAGCAAAATGAAGCTGCTGGTCATCGGTCCTGACGGGAGGGGAGTGATCAAGAGGCTCCACCCGAAGCGGAACTATACGAAAGTCTGGCAGCGCCCGGGCGGCTATCTGGCCACCCATGAGCAAAGCCTGTATGTGCTGGACAAGACGTTCAAGGAGGTTCGGGAGATCGACGTCAAGGAGCGTATCCTCCAGGTCGCGCCCAGTCCGCGGCAAGCCGTCAGTTACGTCCTTACCAACAGCTCAGCCAAGAATGCCGCCAACCGCAAGATGCTCTACGCACTGAACGAGAGACTCGGCACCCTAAGGCCGCTGCCCAAGGCCTTCGCCAACGGGATCGCCATGGACCCCCGCGGGCAGTTCCTCTTCGCAATCTTCAACAACAGAGGAGGGGTCAAGGGCTACTTCGTAACCGTGTGGGGGGGGGTATGGGAGGTCCGCGAGGCCAATTACGTGCTGGTGGCCTACGCGGCCAATGGGACAAGCCTCCGGCCGGCCAAGGCTGTCCAGCTACGGGATTATCCACATGAAATCGCGGTTTCGAGCAACGGGGAACGCGTCGCGGTCCGGTTCACGAACCACTGGGTCACTTACGACCGCAGATTGAAGCTTACGGGCAAGGACATACAGGCGAAGATCACCGAAATGCACCCCTATCTGCCCCTGGGACTGATGAAGACGGACCAGGGCCTGCGGATGGTTAACATGGAAGGGCAGGACGTCACCGACAAGCTCGACACGCGCCGACTGGACGGCCAGTCTGTCAACTGGGCCAAGTTCTGCCCGGACGGGCGGCACGTGCTGGTGTGCACAGGCCGGAGTAGCAGGATGGGCAGCATTCTGCGGTCGCTTCCGCTGAAACTCTCGACCGTGGAGCTGGCGGCTGTTTCCAAGGCGGCCCCAGTACCCGTGACGGCCGCGCCCCCGCCGGGCACAATCAAGCTGCCCCCCCGACCCGGCGACCCCACGGCCAAGCCGGCCTTCCAGAACAAGACGGTCGCCCGGAAGGAGCTGGAAAGCCTCGCTCTACCCCGGCCGACGAAAGACCTGACACCCAAAGACATCGGCAGGCGTTACATGGATTCGGTGGTGGTAATCCGGGCTGGTAATGGGAGCGGCACCGGCTTTGTCGTCGGTGGCGGGGGATACATCCTGACCTGCGACCATGTGTTGGGCGGCAGGAACAGGGTGATGATCTCGTACCGCAGCGGAGGCAACATGTCTGCAACGACCGGCCAGGTCATCGCCCGCGACAAAGCCAACGACCTGGCGCTGCTGAAGATACCACCCATGCGAGGCAAGCTCCCGGCCGTTCCGCTGGCGAAGGGAAAACCCCAGGCCGGCGAGAAGGTAACCGTGATCGGGCATCCGGCCCTTGGGTCGCGGACGCTGGATTACACGCTGACCTCTGGAATCGTCAGCCAGATCGACCACAAAATCGGCGGGCTCTCGTACGTCCAGACCACCGCGACGGTCAACCCCGGCAACAGCGGTGGGCCGATTTTCGACGAAAAAGGCTGCCTGCTGGGGGCGGTGGTCTTGAAGGACCTGTCCGCGGAGAAACGAAGCTTCGTTATCGGGCCGGAACGGGTCAAGGCGTTCCTTGAACGATGCACAACTGGGGTGAAAAAATGACCGTGCGACTATCAATGATGCTGGTGCTTGCCTTGCCATTGGCCGCCCAGGCCCGGCCCTCGGTGTGGGAGGCCCTCCCGCTGGAGCAGGAGCCTACCACCATGACCATGGCGGAGGACGGCAGGACCATCTATGTCGCTCACGAAGGTGCCAACCGCATCACCGCCGTCGACGTCGTCAGCGGGAAGGTTGTGTCGGCCTTCGACTGCCCTTCACCGCGGCACCTTCTGTGCCGGGGCGAGTGGGTTTTTGCAGCTTGTTTCCAGGAAGGTTCCGTCCGCCAGTTCACCCGCAAGGATGGACAGCACGTCAAGACGGTCAAGGTCGCCCGGGCGCCTCACTACCTCTCGGCCGCTTGGGGAAATGCCTTTGATGGCAAGCTGCTGGTTACCTGCCTGGGCGAGAAGGGTCCACACCCATATCTGGTGGACATGACCGCCGCCAAGGCCACGCCCGCTCCTGGGCCCTCCAAGGTCGGCGAGTTCCTTCCCGACGGCAAGGCTGTGCAGTTGGACGAAGGCATCTATGATCCGGGCAGCTTCGGGCGCAAAGGTCGCTTTCGCTATATTATAAAATCTTCCGCCCGTTTCCGCGTGGGTGCCACGGGTGCACGTTTCGGGCGGGATAAAATCGTGTGCCCGGGCAATCCGAGAGCGAAGCTTAACGCCTGGGTGAGACCCTATAAGATCTCAACCTATGGGCCAAGGACCGTGGTCCTGCCCGACGCCGTCGGCGGGCGCTACGCCGTAGTGGACGATGCAGTGCTCTTGTTACGCAGAGCCATGGACAACAAGAATGTCGCGGCCGTGGCGATCGACGTCCCGCAGTGGCTGGTGGACGTGTGCAAGACCACCAGTTCCGGCGAGAACGGCTACTGGCAAACGCTGCCGGATACGTCGCGGATCTACCACGTGCCGTGCGCCTCCACGCTGGGTGATGGGTTCTACGCCTTCATGCTCAGCCGCCCGCGACTGTCGATGCCACCACGCCAGGACAAGCCGGTGCTGTACCGCTTGGCCGGGCCGTTTGCCCTCCCCCGGGATGGGCTCGACGAGATGCTGCCGATGAAGCTGGAAGAGACCGAACGCGTGACGGGCATGTCCCTCTCTGAAAACGGCAGGCACCTGCTGGTGTCGCACGAAAAGGCCAACAAAATCAGCGTGATCGACGTGAAGACCTGCCGCCCCGTCGCTTCGGTGACAATCCCCTCCCCGCGACTCATCCTGTGCCGCGGCGGCAAGGTGTACGTCGCCAGCTCCGAGGGAGGCGGCATCACCGTGGTGGATCCCGTCGGCTGGAAGGCCGTGGGAATGCTCAGGACCGGCGACAGGAAAGTCCTGTGGATGGACACCCTAGCCAGAGAGTTTGACGGGAAGATCGCACTGGTGTTAGCCCCAGGCGGAGGCGCCGAACTGGACGTCACGACGGGTAACGTCACGCCAAGCGAGCGGCTCTTAATGACATACGGATCGCCCGCCGTGCCGGGCCTGCGTTTCCAGGACAACCTGGTTGGCTGGGCCGGCGCCAAGTCCGACGAGAGGTCGAAGATGCGCAAGCATCCGGTCTGGCAGTTCATTCCCGACGCCAGGGCCCCGGTGGTCTACTCGATCAGCCGATGGCGCGTCGCCTGGCACCGCCCCGGCGCCGACATGTCGGTGATCGGGGACCGCACGGCGATTATGGGATGGGATATGAAATGCCAGTGGTCACCGGCCATGCCTCCACAGGCAGTAACGCTGGACGGCCGGCTGTATCTGTTCAGCGCCGACGCGACCTCCCCAAAACCACAGATCAGACGCTATGTGACCATCGCCCCCGGCGGCGCCTCCTCCAGCGTTGCCTCCGCCGGCGGTGCCAGTGACCTGCCCACCGCCACCGGCGTGCTGTCCACGGTGCCCACCGCGGGACGCGTCAGCGGCTTCACCATCACCGAGGACGGGCGGCACCTGGTTGTCGCCCAGGCTGCCGAAGACCGCCTCGGCGTCTGGGAGATCGCCACCGGCCGGTTCGTCACCGCCCTCAAGGTTGCCCAGCCAGGACCGATGCTCTCCCGCAGGGGGCAACTTTTCGCCTGCAGCGCCGCCGATGGCACGCTCAGCGTCTTCGATACCGCCGACTGGACTCTCAAGGACAACGTCAAGGTCGGTTCGAAGTACGTCGTGGCGCTTTCCGCACCGGGAGGAAGCTATTTCCGTGGAAAGCTCCTGGCCGTGGCCAATCAGGGGGCGGGCATACCAGTAGCCGACAGACGGCAGAACGACAGGTGGGAGACGGAAATATTCCTTGTCGACGTCCAAAGGGACTCCGCCAGAAAGCTGCCCCTCGAGGGCCGCCATATCAATGCCGCAATCTCTGACTACACCGGCCAATACGTTTTGCTTGCCGGCCCGGAAATGATGGTGACATGGAAGGACTTCGAGGCCGGCAAGCTGGACCGCCGGGGCAAGTCTTTCCATGTCGACAGCCGGATGTTCCAGGTGGCCAACCCGCGGTTCTGGTTCCGCGACGGGGGTGGGCACACCATGAGCGTGGGTACGCCGCCGCAGCCGTTTGCCAGCCCGGTCACGGGCCAGATCATGCCCGACATCATGGGCAAGTACGCCGCCACGGTGGGGATATCAGGTTATTCCTCAAAGCGCGACTGTCTCGTCAAGATCCATACGCTTGACGCCGAAATGGCTATCCTGGGAAGCGCAAAGTTCCAGGTTGAGGAGGATCTGCATCTTTCCAGCGGCCGGTGTGTCAGGGCCGACCGGAGCGTGTGCGTTTTCGCCATCGACTCCAAGCGGAATCTGCTGCGGCTGGTTCGAGTGGACGTCGGAGGTAGCGTCTCCCCCGTCCCCTCGGACTCCGTTGCCACAAAGGACGGGCAGTTTCCCGCCAAGGTCCTGCCGGGCCAGGCCCTTGCGCTCAAGCTTCCCTCCCCGGGCGCGGGCGCGGTATTCAAGCTGCTCCGCAGTCCTGCTGGGGCGACCATCAGCAAGGACGGCACCATCCGCTGGACGCCCACCAAGGGCCAGTCGGGCAAGCAGGAGTTCAAGGTTCGCGCCCAGCGAGGCGGCGAGATTTACTTCTCGCGATACAGCACGGTGGTCGCGGCCGGCGCGGCTGCGGAAGACCTCAAGCCGATCTATGTCCTGACCGACGAGTGTCGCTTCACCCCAGGCAGCGACGGCAAGAGCGTGCTGGCCCTGGCCGGGCAGGAACTGATCGTCCTTGACGCCAGAGGGGCCGTGCGCTCGAGGCACGAGTTGTCCGTCACCTGCCAGGGGCTCCTGGACGCAGGCACGTTCTACGCCGCCTACAGCGAAAACCGCGTCCTGCTGCTGGACAAGCAGACGCTCAAGACCGTCGGTACGGTTGATCTCGGCACCCCGGTGGCGGACCTGGCCGGCCATCCGACCCACTCGTTCCTGTACGTGGCCGTCACCGACTCCAAGGGCGGTAACGTCGTGACCAAGCACCGGGTAATGGCCATCGAGATCGCCTCCAGAAAGGCCGCCCTGATGCCCCGTATCTACGGCCAGCGCCTTGCAATGGACGCCAGCGGCACTTATCTCTACGCCTCGCTCAAAGCTGTGTATAAGCGGGGGTATGCTATCGACTGGGACTTCGACGACATTGTGCCGGTGTATGGTGGCTTCAACCTGCTGACCTGCTACAAGATCACCGGCTCAAGCCCGCTGTTCGCCAGCGCGAACTTCAAAATGGCGGTCGACAGTCCGTTGCTGACGCCCTCCCCGGATGCCCGGCAGCTTCTGTGCTTCGGCACCACAGGCCGCCGGGTGCAGTTGCTCAACGCGGCTGACGTGTCCAGGTCGCTCCTGGTGACCGACCTTCGCGGCCGCGTCACCTCTGCCGCTTTCCACCCGCGTCTGCCGCTGCTGGCGGCGGCCTCGGAGGGCAAGGTGCGGCTCCTGGGCCTACCCGATGCCACCGAGCAGTTTGCCCGCCTTGACGTCTCGGGCTTCACCAGCGTCCAGTCGGTCTGCTTCACACCAGATGGGCGGAGCCTGCTGGCGATGGGCCGCAGCCGCGACCGCAAGCAGATGATCGCCGTGCTGCCGCTAAGGCTGGCCCCCGCCGAGCAGGCGGCCCTGGCCATGGCGCCGCCCAAGCCTTCCCCCGCCGCCATGCCGGTGGATACCAGTGCAGCCGATCCGCCGGTTGAAATCGCCGCCGTGCCTGCCGGCGCTCTGGCGGCCCTTTCCCGCCCGCCGCTACGGAACCCGCTCAAGCCCAAGGACATAGCCCGAGCTTTCAACGACACCGTAGTTGTGGTGCAGACACCTACCAGCGCTGGCACCGGATTCTTCGTGGGCGAGGGCGGCTACGTGCTCACCTCCGCGCGCGTCCTGTCGGCGCTGGGCGAGCCAGTGGTGAAGTACCGTTTAATGAAAGCGGGCAAGCTGGAGACTGTCCGGGCCAGGGCTCGTGTGGTTCGAGTGGACGAGGCCAACGGACTGGCGCTGCTGCGCATCGCGATCGCCCACCGGCCGCCCGTCGTGAGCCTGGGCAACTCCCGGCTGGTGGAGGCTGGCGAGGAGGTCGTGGTCATTGGCCATCCCGGTCTAGATCAGGACACGCTGAACCACACGCTGACCACGGGGGTCGTGAGCAACCCACGCCAGCTTGTTGAGAAGCGCGAGTACGTCCAGACCAACGCGGCCATCAACCCTGGTTCCAGCGGCAGCCCGCTCTTCGACAGCCGCGGCAACGTCATTGGCCTGGTCATGCTGAAAGGCAAGATCGAAGGAGCAGGCTTCGCCGTCCCCGCCGATGCCCTGAAGACCTTCCTGCAATCGTGCACGAGAAAGGCGGGAAGTTAGCGAGGGCGAGGCGATGAACCACCTACGCGATGGCCGGCATGACTTGGTCATCGAAGGCTGCGGGCGCCGGAACCAACTCGTCGACGGCCTCGTCGTGGGCCATCAGCGAGCGGTTGACCGCGTTGACCAGTGGCGTCCTGGCCATGCGGACAGCGGGGCGGACGTTGTTGCCGAGGATCAGCATGTCGGCTCTGGACAGACTGGTAGCGGGTACGATCGTCATGGTGGTTCTCCTTCGCCCTCGTGGGCAGGTTGGGAATGGACAGACACTTTAGGAACGTTCCAGATATCTTGTGGGAGATATCGGGCGCAGCTGGTGCAGAATCAGCGGAAGTACATCACCAATCAGGACGGGTTCATCGGCAACCCTAAGCCCCCTGAACCTGCTTGAGGTGGTCGATGAGTTTGGATGCTTCCGGCACGGTGAGCTGCGAGACGGGGCGCTGAAAGGTCCGTTGGGATTCTACGTCCTGGTCGATCCCGAGCTGGTTGCATATAGCCCAGATCGCCCGGAGCTGACCATCCGTGGCGGGCTTGGTGGTGTTGCCGTTGGAGACAGGGCCGGTGTGGTTGGGGGTCGGTGCGTTGGGTGCCTGGCTGGGCGCCGGCGCAGCCACCTTGGCAGGCGCCAGCCCAAACTCCTCATCGACGGAGGATTTTGCCAGTGCGAACAGCCGGCGGATCTTGTCATGCAGGAGCTTGTTGTCCTGGGCCGCGGTAGATTCCAGCTCGAGCTCGACGCTCACGCTGGCACCGCGCGAGCCGTAGTTGGGCTCACCTACCTTGCGGCTTACGCCGCAGTTTAGTTTGATCATATGACTTTCTCCTTCCTGGTGTGTTGTTGGCAGCTCAGGTTCCATGTGGTCTTGCTGCGAACAGGACGCGACGAATGCCTCAGCCAACCCGTCCTGTACTTGTCGGCTCTGTTTGGCCGCATCAAATCGCTTCTTGTCGGATGGGTGCATGCGGTTAAGTGGCCGGCTCGCCCGCAACCTGCTCCATGCACGTCGGGCGAAGAGCTGATTGTGCATACTGCTACGCGGCATAGAGGATCTCCTTCGTCAGATAGGCCGAGTCTTGCGGGCAATGGCGAGGTGGAGGGGGAGGCACGCGGACACGGTTGTTGACCTGAAGCAGGTGGATAATGACGTTTTCGGCCTGATCCGAAAGCTAACTTCCGTCGCATTAGTTTATAGCTTAATAGTGGGCGAAATTAAGCAAAGGGAAGGGCATGATCCCCAGTCAGATGAACATGCCGTGATAGTGAAGCAGATGACTCGTCCACTACCTTTCGGTCTTTCACCGACGATAGGGCATGACACGCCGATGGGGTACATACTGCTTCAGCCAGCAGAAGACCGGCTGTATATGTACCTTGAAAAGCCCACGAGCGCATGTTATACATCTTGACTCGCGGCTCTGTTATGGCCCTTTCATAAACGCGCGTATCCAAAGGATAGATCAACATGGCAAAACAACTATCGAGAATGACCATCCCTCAACTGCGTGCCGAAATCGCTCGGAGACAAACGGGCCTTCCGAAGCTCGAGAAGAAGCGGGCCCAACTGCTCAAGGCGATGGGGGCGATCGACCGCCAGATCGCGGCCCTTGGAGGCCAGGTAGGACAACCTGCCAAACCCAAGGGCAAGCCAACGAAGGTCACGACGCCCAAGGCCCCATCCGGCAAACCCCTGGTCCAGTGCATCAAGGATGTACTGGATAGGTCCAAGGCCGGCATGCGGGTCAAGAATATCATGGTTGCCGTCCAGAAAGCTGGCTACAAGACCACCTCGAAGAATTTCTATCACACGGTGGCCACGACTGTCCGTGGCGATGAGTTCAAGAAGCTGGGCTGGGGCATCTACACGCTCAATACTGGCAATGTGGCGGTCAAGAAGGCCAAGAAGGTCCGCAAGGCCGGCGCGAAGAAAGCTGCCGCTCCCAAGGCCAGCAGCAAAAGGAAGAAGTACGCCCAGACCGCCGAGCAGTTTGTCCTTGGGCTGGTGAAAGGCAAGGGAGCCATCTCGTCTGACATCAACAAGGCGTGGAAGGCTGCCGGAAGAACTGGCCGGGCTGACAACACGCTGAACAAGATGCTCAAGGGCGCCAAGCTCAAGAGGCAGAAGATCAAGGGAGCCAAGGGCAGTACCTACACGGCGGGGTGATTGGCGGTGGCTCGTACTTGTGCGGGTGTGGGCTTCACCTGCCCAGTACCAAGGCCCGGTAGGGCGGTTCGTGACCTGTTCTGATCAGTTGACGATTGGCAGGTCTGGCCTACGTGAGCCGTGCGACATCAGCCGGGCCGTTGCGGCTGGGAGCATCAAGAATCTGCCACTGGCGCACGACCGCCTAAGGAGAACCTAAAGGAAGAAGAACCTGGCCACTACTGTGGCTCAATGCAGCCTTTTGCCCTGACCACGCCGCTACGGGGACCACGCAGTATCAAATCACCATCGGCGACGTCCCCCTGAGCGACATGATCACTGACTGTGAGGGCAAGCGATACGGCGGCCAACTGATCTGGCAGGAGCATCCGTACTTTGAAAGCGCAAGGGGGCGCACGTCGGTCTTGGTAGAGTCCCGCCCGGAGGAATCGTTTAGCGGGGACTGGGTCCCCGTCATCCGCGTCGATGTTTATGTTCTGCCTTCCAAACTCGGCGAGGGGCGATACGACGGCATGGCCCGCGACCTTCAAGAGCTTAGCCGCAGCCTGCTTGTAGATCTTTACGGCAAGTCTAGACAAACGAGAGACTTGAGATTCTCCGGCGAGGGCAGGGTCTGGCATTCGCACGAGCATGAGCTGGCATCAATAGAAAAAGTGCTGGATCAGCTCGGCAATGTCCTCGGGGCCATAGCTCGCAGGCCTGCTTCGCGGGTTCAATCAGTTCTCAGGCAACAGCGGTACTGGGGAAGCGAACAACTGGGTGTTCAAGCGATGGCCGACCTGGCGCGAAGGGGCATATCGCTGCGGATCGTAGACCGACCTGTTCTGGTCCGTTCACGCCGGAGGATGGAGTCATTCGACGTGCCCGAGCATCGCGTCACAGCAGCCCTCCTCGATATTCTGGGCAGGCGCATTGGCCACTGCTCGAATGCGGCCCGAGGCCACATTCGAGCAATCAAATCCGACCAACACCTCCGGCACGTTCGGCTGAGCAGCGGACCAACGCTGTATGAGTCCGTAGATATGCCGAAGATGGCTCGCCTCCAGCAGGCCTTGAGCAAAGCGCGGCGTTCGTCGGCACAGGCTGTTGCTCTGCGGCACCTACCGTTTCTAGATGGCATTCGCCCAGAACTAGTGGCTGTCCGCCAGGGCATCTTTCAGCGAAATCCAGAATACAAGCTGCTTCTGCAGATCATCCGCCAATTCCTCCTGGAAAATACCGTATGGTACGAAGGTGACGACTCGCCGGTGGTGACCAAACTTACGAGCCGCCTGTTCGAGCAGTGGAGCTACCTGAGGATCGTAGAGGCGTTCCGTGCGTGCGGCCTTGAACTGCGCGAATGGACGGACGCGCTGCGCCAGAACCTGCGTTCGCGGTTCATCCTGGATTTCGACCGCGGGCTTGCGTTTGAGGGGGAACTTGGACAGGGCCTGCGGCTCCGTTTTCGGTATGAGCCGTGGATTCTTGGTCAGGAGTCCGCAGCTAAGTCTGGCGAGTCCCTCTGTCGCGGGTCGTCCGCAGATGTTGCCTGGTGCCCGGATGTTGTGATCGAGTGTCTTCGCAGGGAAGAAGGCGGCTGGCGGCCAGCCTATGGAATCGTGCTGGACTCCAAGTACACGGCCCGACTGAAGGATCGGCATTGGAGCGAAACATCAAAATACCTATCGATCAGAAGCACTGAGACCAGACGCCAGGTTATCCGCCAGTTGTAGCTGATAGCGCCTGGTGAAAAAGGCGAGATCATGAGTGACGATCCGGCGGTTCATTTTGATGATGCGGGCCCATCGTGCGAGGCGAATGAGACCGTAAGGTTCGGATTGATTGCGGTGCCCACATGCGAACCCTCTCAGGAAACCAGCCAAAGCAGGGCAGGCGATCCATTCGCCACATTCGCACAAGGAACGATCAACTTCCTCCGGCGGGAGTTTGGGGCCGGCGCCGGGAGAGGCTCTCGATGATTGCCGGTAACGCCCCGACGAAAGCTTTCGCCTGAGGCAGATTCTGGGAACGTTCCGAAAGTCTCGAACGGTGGCTCAGAGCCGTACCGTTTAGCCTCACCGCTCATGCTGACGATTCCGAATACCGTCTTCAACAGTCCTGGGCCACGAGTCTTATCTATTACCCGCGTCGAGCTGCTTGGCGACCTTCATTGCTTCCTGGGGACAGCCCGCGAACTGGGAGCAACAAGTCGAGAAGCTGCTGGATTGCCTGCTTCAACTCAATGCCGCAAGAGCGGTTTACTGGGTCGGCTCGTCATCGGTTGCGGGAGGCAACTTTTCGGCCCTCGGCCTGGGAAG
>CAZMBZ010000099.1:0-16246 GCA_964564285.1 uncultured Planctomycetaceae bacterium
ACGGCCAGCGCGTGCCGCCCGTCGAGCAGTTCAATCCGAACGTGCCAAAACCGCTGACCAAACTCATAGTCGACTGTGTTGAACTTAACCCGACCCAAAGGCCAGCTTCGATGAACGAGATCGTTTCCCGACTGACGCTTATCGCCAAACAGCTAGGCCGGGACGCCGGAACCGGCATCTGAGGTGCCCATGTCCCACCCATTAGCAGACATTTTCCATAAAGCGGCCAGGCTCAACGCGGAAAACCCCCGCCGCACCGACAATACCATTGCGATTGAACCCGGCATGGATGTGATCGTCACAGGCGACCTGCACGGCCATCGGCAGAACCTGATGAAGATCATCGCCTTCGCTGACCTGCCAAATCGGCCTGAAACCAGGCTGATACTCCAGGAGATCGTTCACGGCACGCCGGATGCCCGCACCGGCCAGGACCGCAGCCTCGACGTGCTGCTTCGCGCGGCCAGGCTACAGATATCCGCTCCCAGGCAGGTGATATTCATTCTCGGCAACCACGATATCGCCCAGGCTACCGGCAACGAGATCACCAAGGGCGGTCGCGGCGTTTGCGAAGCCTTCTCGCAGAGCATCCGCAACGCCGTCGAACCCGAGGCCGCCGAGGAAGTGCAGGCTGCCATCCATGAGTTCCTGCTGTCGACCCCCATCGCGGCCCGCACGCCGGGCGGCGTGATGATGCTGCACACCCTGCCGACCCCCCAGCGAATGAAACTGGCGGGTCCCGATGTGCCTGCCGGGCCTTACACACCCCAGACCCTCGCCAGAGGTGGCTGCGTATATGAGTGGACCTGGGGCCGCAAACCGACGGTCGAGCAGATCGACGCTCTGGCTGAGCACCTCGGCGTGGAGTACTTCGTGCTGGCACACAAACGCATCGAAACCGCCTACGAAGTCGTCAGCCCCAAAGCTATCATAATCACCGCCGAGCACGAACGCGGAAGCCTGCTGCGGTTTTCCTCGGATGAACCGCTGGGCGAACATACGGTGCAGGAGCACCTCCACCGAATCGCCGCGCTGCGGCGCGGCAACTGACATTTACCAAGCCTCGCCAGGCCATAGAGACCCGACATGGAAGAAATCACAGGTAAGCAGAAGCGTCACCTTCGCAGCATAGGCCAAAGGCTCGACCCGCGAGCGTCGGTCGGCAAGGCCGGCCTGAGCGATGCCTTCATCGAAACCGTGCGGGAACTGATGACCAAGGAGGAACTGGTGAAAATCCGCCTCCCAGCCGGGCCGGGCAAGTGGCGACAGGAAACCGCCGGGATAATCGCCGAGTCCGCCGGGGCCATCTGCGTGGGAGTGGTCGGACGGACCGCCCTGCTGTACAGGCCAAATGAAGACCTCGCACCCAAGAACCGCATACACTTCCCCGAGCAGCCCTGAGAGGCCGGCTTGCCCGCCGGCGGTCGGCTTGCCCAGAGACATGAAGGTCACGGGACTGATTTTTCTTGCTCCCAAGCCCTGGGCAACCGTACATTGAGCTTGGGTCGAGAACCCGTTGCGGCAAGACTATCCTGGCGAAAGTGTGCGAAACCGATATGATCCATTTCACGTGCGAACACTGCCACAAGTCCGTCCGTGTCGATGATCGTTACGGAGGCAAAAAGGGGCGATGCCCGCACTGCAAGGAAACCGTCGCCATCCCCCCCGTCGACGCGATAAGCGAACTGGCTGCCGCGTTCGGAACCAACCTAGCCAAGGCCGACGATACCGGCGCGATGGTAATCCCCCCGCCACCGGGCGTCGGCGAGAAACCGCTAAACGAGGAATTCATCCTTCCCGACGAGACTGAGGTGGACCTCGACGACACGGTCATACTCCCGGCCGGGACTTTCGCGGAGAAAAAGACCGAACCTTCCCCCACTCCTTCGTCGCGCCCAACCCACCGCGCACACATCGAGCATCGCCGTCCAGACCTCAGCGTCCTCCGAACGATACTGATACTGGTGGCGGTGATCGTAGTGCTGATCGTGGCGGTCCTGGGCTACGCCTTGGCCATACACCTGTTCTGACGCCACAGACTCGTGGCGATTACTTGAAGTCCAGTAGTCCGCCGGCGGGCTTTGTGGATGGCGCGGGCGTGTTGGCATCGGTGCCGGGAGCGCCGCCCCGCACGGTCGAAGGGAGCGGCAACTGGAACAACGGGCCAGCCTTCACGTCAGGTGAGCCAAAGCGGGCATTCTCGATTTTCCGCCGCCACTGCATTACTTCCGGGTCATCAACCAGCGCCGCGGCCCGGTCGATGTACTTCATAGCCAACCCGTAGCGGTCGAGCAGATAGTAAACCCTCGCGGCCTTGAAGGATGCGACCGCCTTGCGGGCGGATGTCTCGGCGGCTTTGACAAACGTCTCCGCAGCCTCGGGGTACTTTTTCTGAAGCTGAAGCACATCGCCCAGCGGGATGTAGAGTTCGGGCACCTCGGTCCGGGCAAGCAGTCGGCGGAGCGTATTCTCGGACTCGACAAACTTGGCGTTTTCCTTCTGGCACTCGGCCAGCATCACCAGCACTCGCATGCTGGGTCCGATCCTGCTTGCCAGTTCAGCCAGTCGCGACTCGGCCTGGTCGTACCTGCCCGTTTTCATGGCCAGCATCGCCAGACCCCAGAGAACCTGGTGATCCTTGTTGCCAGCGCGAAAAGCCTTGAGCAGCATGACCTCGCCGCGGTCGTACTGCTCGGCAGCCAGAAGCGCCGTGCCGTACCGGGCCCATATTCTCGGTGTGGCCTGGTCGCTCTCGGCGGCGCGACGAAACCACTCCAACGCTCCCTGCCCGCCGCGGGCCTCGATGACCTCCGCCTTGAGCAACATGCCCTCGGCCGAACGCGGCGCAAGGGCCATAAGGTCTGCGAGCGTTTTGTCGGCCTCGTCCAGCCTGCCAAGCCTCAGCAACGCCCTCGCCAACACGGGCCGCACCAGAACGTCGCGCGGATCGGAAAGACGCACGAATTGCCTGCCAAGTTCAGCCGCCTTCTCGTAGCCGACCTGTCGGGCGGCGAGGTTCCCCGCCCCGCCTCGCGGGTCGACGGCGTCGGCCTGCGCGATGATTCCCTCGATATTTCGAAGAACCCGCTCGCCCATCGTTGGCCCGGCGTTCCTGGCCGACGGGTTTGCTGGCGGCTTCATCGGATCCCACACAACCACGTAGATTGTCGCGACGATAACCACTGCCGTCGCCAGCAGGAGAACTTTCGTCTTACACCGCGGCCGGGACGCGTCGCCCTGGCCCGACTGTTGCAACGCGACCTTTTGTTTCGCCTTCATGTCGCCCATATCACATCGCCTCCGAGCGGGCCGGGCCGAGGAGTTGCTCGATCCCGGCGGGGATGTCCGGGCATCGCATCAGCGTCTCGCCGACCAGGACTCCGCAAACTCCGCCGGCCTCGAGGCGCTCGACGTCCTGGGTAGTCCTTATGCCGGACTCGCTGACAACCGCCACGCCCTCCCCGGCCAGCGACGCCAGCCGAAGCGTGGTGCCGATGTCAACCTGGAACGTCGTCAAATCGCGGTTGTTGATGCCCAGCAGGCTGTACGCACTGTGCGGGAAGCCCACCATCGATCTCACGGCCAGGAGTTCGTCGGTGTCGTGAACCTCCAGCAGGATTGTCAGCTTGAGCGAGGCAGCAAGGATCATCAGGTCCGCCAGGCGACCCACCGGCAGGGCCGCGGCGATAAGCAAAATCGCGTCTGCCCCGGCGGCGCGGGCCTCGTACACCTGGGCCTCGTCGATTATGAAATCCTTCCGCAACACCGGCAGCGAGACCGCCTCTCGCACCTGCCGCAGATACTCAAGGCTGCCCTGGAAATACTGCTCGTCAGTCAGCACACTGATGGCTGACGCCCCGCCGATTTCGTATTGGCGGGCAATGGCGACCGGGTCGAAGTCCGCCCGAATAAGCCCGGCCGAGGGACTGGCACGCTTGACTTCGGCGATGAGATTCACCAGTCGGCGCGGCCTGGCGGTCATTGCGGTGAAGAAGTTTCGCGCCGGCGGCGCCTTGGCCGCGGCGGCCTGCAAGTCTTCCAGGCTGAGGCGGCCTCGAAGGTCCGCGACCTCTTTGCGCTTGGTTTCCAGGATGGTCTGCAATATATTCTGCAACATTGTCTTGCTCGTTTCTCGCCCCGTCCACAGCGCGCCGGGGAGTCGCGACACGGTAACCGGACGGCCTTGATGATGTCAAACGCTTTGTACTCTGGGTGGACATGCTGGCTTCAGGCCCGCACCGGAGCGCTGTGCCTTGCAGTAACGACCGAGCCGACCACCTCACCGGCAGAGACCGGCGAGTTGAAGCCGACGATGCTGGCCCTGTGCGGCATCGGGGTATGCGTACTGGTCGTATGGATCATCCGCTGCATCGCCCGACCGGACCGGCTGCGATTGGAGCGAACGCCAGGCAGGCCGAACAACCTCAATATTGCACACATCATCTTCACCTGGCTGCCACAGATCCTGGCGGGCAGCCTGACGTATCTGGCCCTGAACTATCTGCTGACCGGCGACGCGACCACCCAGCCGGCAGAGGGCGTGATGAAGGCTTGCATCATGATCGCCAGCGCAGCCGTCGGGATGACGGTCTGGCTTGTGGCCTGCCTGGCCATCGCGGCTTGGACGTTTCGCCACGGCCTGTCGCGCGGGTTTGGCCTGTCGCTGCGGCACTGGATATATGATATTGGCCGGGCAATATTCACCTTCCTGGCGGTGCTGCCGGTATGCATCGGGCTGGCCATTCTGTTCACGTATATTTTTGAGGCCATGGGGCTTGAAATAAAGATGCATCCCGCGCTGGAGTACTTGAAGCGCTTCTCTGCGCCTTGGAAGCTGCTGGCGGTTTTCGAGGCGGTGGTCCTGGCCCCGCTGGCGGAGGAAGTCTTCTTTCGCGGACTGCTCCAGTCGTTCTTCCGACGGCAATTGGGCTCGCCGCGAATTGCGATTCTGATAGCCTCGGTGATTTTCGCAGCCATGCATACCAACCAGCCACAAGCGATTCCAGCCCTGCTGGCGCTGTCGTTGGCGCTGGGGTACAACTACGAGCGAACCGGGCGACTTACCAGCCCGATCATAATCCACGCGATCTTCAACGCGGTGAGCATTGCGGACCAGTGGGGTTAGCAAGGATAGTGGGGTTAGACGAGCGCAAAAAAATGGCCGACCCGAAAATCCACTTGCTCCGGCCCTGAGGTCGGACAAACAGACGTTCCGAACGGCCTTCCCTCTACTGTTCTCCGCTTCTCCACTTGCTTCGGTGCATCACTACTACGGCAAAGAGCGATGAGCCATGACCAACGAGTTGCATGAGCTTTGCTTCCCGTATAGGCCGCGCCGGCTGCCGAGCTGAGCAGCCCTCAACCAACGTGCATTCATTTTATACTTCCACGCCAAATACGTAAACCCAAAAACGTCCGAAAACCGCCTCAAAAGACTTCGCCAGCAGCCCCAACACCGCCCCGCTGCCCTATGAGGCCTGGCAGGGGCCAACGTTTATGGACAGTCAGCCTTCAATAACCTTTCGCACGGCGGATTCCGTAACCGGCTGAATCATGCCGCGATCGGTGATAATCGCCGTGATAAGCTCTGCTGGCGTCACGTCGAAGGCAGGATTGTAAATTCCCACGCCATCGGGGGCGGTGGTCCGGCCAAAGCCGTTGGCGATCTCCTGACCATTGCGCTGCTCGATGGGAATCTCATCGCCGCTGGCGAGGCTCAAATCGAACGTGCTGTACGGCGCGGCCACGTAGAAAGGAATCCCGTGCCGCCTGGCGGCAATGGCGAGTCCGTAGGTGCCGATCTTATTGGCGGCGTCGCCGTTGGCGGCGATTCGATCGGCCCCGACTATGACCATCTGCACGCGGTCTTCCCGCATCACCTGGGCTGCCATGTTGTCGGCGATAACAACCGCTTCTATTCCAGCTTGCATGAGTTCCCAAGCCGTCAGACGCGAGCCTTGGAGAAGCGGGCGGGTCTCGTCGCAGTACACGCAAAACTTGTGCCCGCCGGCGTGGGCGACATACATGCCGGCAGTGGCCGTGCCAATGCCCGCCGTGGCCAGCGCGCCGGCGTTGCAGTGTGTGAGCACGCCGCTGCAGCCGCGAACGATATCCGCGGCACGGTTGCCGATAGCGGCGCACATCCGCTCATCCTCGGTGTGGATGGCGCGGGCCTCAACCAGCAGTTCTTCCCGCACTGCCGCCGGGGCGAGACCGCCGTCGAGGGCCTTCTCGGCGCGGGTCATCATCCGCCCTACGGCCCAGGCGAGGTTTACCGCCGTAGGTCGGGACGAAATCAGATACTGACCGGATTCTCTCAGGGCCTGCAGGAAGCCCTCTCCATCGCCGGCAGACTGGGAGGCGACGACCATGCCGTATCCCGCAGCCACGCCGATGGCTGGGGCGCCGCGCACTACCAGGCGACCAATGGCATCCCAGACGCCTCGCACATCGCGGCAGTCCAGAAAAGCGGTCTCCGTAGGCAGTTTTGTCTGGTCCAGGAGGCGGAGATATCCATCGGTGGCCTGGCCTATCCACTCGATAACCTTGACGGGCGGGCAAATATCAACGCTGTTGTTTTCCATGCCAAATACAATAGCACACATAGGCGTCATCCGGCAAGCAGCCGCTCGATGGCCCCCGGAAACCACGCACTCATCGCGGGATATGCTAAACTCCGCTAACACTGGCGGGGATTTTGGCCGATATAGGATGCTATACTTGAGCAACCGAGAGCGTCCCGCCGGTCTGGCTGGCGTTGCGACCTCGGTGCCCGGTAGGGCTATCCCCGAAAACTCCAGGGAAGGAGCCGAGGATGTTGGTGCTTTCGAGACAACGTGACGAGACAATAATGATTGGCGACGACATAGAGATTACCGTCGTCGACATCCGAGGCGAGAAGGTGAGGCTCGGCATAAACGCCCCACCCCACGTGCCAGTCCACCGCAAGGAAGTGTACGATTCCATCAAACGAGAGAAGGAATCCCTACCGCCAGGCGCCGATGGCACGAGCGGAAAAGTCGACAGCTTGGCCAATCGCAAACATCACCCTAGACAGTAGCAGACACAGTCACCCGGCAAGTGCGTAACCGGGCGACCCGGCAGATGGCAGAATAGATCGCGGCCGGTCTTGTAAAAAACCAAGACCGGCCGCTTTTATTGTGCGCTTCCCAGGCAAATGCTTTACCGGGCACGCGCAGTGACCGCAATTGGGCAACGTACCCAATTCACCCACCAAGGCACTCAGGCCGGGCACGGCTCGCACGCCAGTGCCACGCTACAAACATTTTCCAGGTCCGAGATATTCAGCACGGTGACCAGGGCCTCCACGCAGGCCGGGCTGAACCCAGCCGGGGCACAACGTCGCAACTCGCGCATGGCCATAACGGGAGACATCGCATGTCTGTGCGGGCGATCATGGGTCATCGCGTCATAGGCGTCCGCAACCGCCAGAATATGCGCGCCTAAGGGAATATCATCTCCCCTGAGCCCGTCTGGGTATCCCGTACCGTTTGGCTTTTCGTGATGTGACCGAATGGCCGGCAGAATGTCCGCAAGCATATCCAGGGGCTTTAGCACATCATGGGATACCGCACTGTGAGTCTGGACGCAGCGGAAGTCCTCGACACCGAACCGCGAATGGTTCAGAAGGACCGATTCCGGCACGGCAAGCCGGCCTATATCGTGCAACTCGCCCGCCAGGACCATTTGCTCGCACCACGAATCGGACAGGCCCAGTTGATGGGAAATCATGCCGGAAAGCCTTCCCACGTTGTGACTGTGCCCGCCCCAGTAGCGGTCGCGGCTCTCGACGACCTTGATGATCCGCCTCAGGACCTCGATGTAGTGCTTCTCCGCCCGGGTGGCGCTGCGCCTGGCCAACTTGGACTGTCTCCGCAAACGGCTGACCGCACGCTGGACTCGAATGACCAGCGCTATCCCTATGCCGACCATGAGCGACACAAGAATAACAGGCGAAGCGGCAAACCCTACACGGCCAAGAGCGTAGGAAGCAATGCCCACGGCGATAACGGATAATGCTACAAACCTTGCCATGGCATAGGCTTCAGCAACAAACTTAATTTTGTTTAGCAATAACAGCCCTCCGCAGTCTTCATTAAGCACCCACCACCTAACGGAACTTACGATACCGGATGCGCCACAAGCGAGCAGCAAAGCGATGGAAACATAAAAACAGGCCGTCGCGGTAGTACCGCGACGGCCTGGATATCTGCTACCTGCCTTGCAGGCGTGTGTTTATTTTACCGTGCCGGGGGACTGGATAATAAGATCCTTGATCTGGCTGCTGGGCAGACTCAGGCCGCCAAGCACCTCGGCCGCCGCCATTCGGATATCGCCGGCGGGGCCTTTGCTTACGATTTCAACGATGGCCTGCGACAGATCGTCGCTCAGGGCATTGCCGAAACGCCTTACAGATTCATCCAACGCCGTGAACGCGGATATGCGAATCTTCTCATCGACGGTCGAATCCGTCGCCAGCTTGGCAATCGCACGCTGGGCCACAGGCCCAGGTATGGTCGCGAGTGCTTCGGCGGCGGCGACCTTGACGGGGCCACGCTCGTCGCTGACAGCCTGGACCAACGCCTTTTCCGCACGGGTTATGTCATAGACAGCCGTGCTGGTCAGACCCAGCTTGCGGACGGCGACCGCCGCCCTTACGGACCACTCAGCGGCGGATTCCGGAGTAAGCGGCATGCCGTTGACTTCCAGAAGAAGCTCCTTCACGGCAGTGGTGAGTTGCGCTTTGGAGCCTTTCGTGGCGACCAGGCGAACTCGCGAATCAGTCTTGGCGAGGTTCTGGAACCGCTCGGTCTGCGACATTGTGATGATCGGCATCGACGCCATTTGCGGGTCTCGGCGGATCATTCCAATCGTGACCATGGGATCGGGATCGTTTGCCAGAACGACAACGTCCACTCCCTCGGCCGTGCGGGCGGCATCGAGACCCTTGGCCGAATCGGCGGAATCGATAACATCGAAGCCCATGCCTCGGATTGTGTCCTTCATGGAGTTGCGGCTTTCCTCGTCGGCCGCAACGATCAGTGCCGACTTCTTGCCGCTCTGCCTCAGAGCGCCCGAGAGAATCGGGACTACCAACTCACAGCCAGTAAAACGCTCCTTGGGCAGCGCCATGGCCAGCGAGATCGACGCCCAGTATCGCACGACGCGATTGGAACTGCTCAGGGCCTCGACCAGAGGCTGGGCACCGCCGGCGACTGGCTTGACAAGGGTTTCGGCGCCGGCAGTCTTGCCGAGAGCCTCAATGGCCGCGACAGCCACGGACCAGTCGTTGTCCTCAAGCGACCGCGACAGAATGTCCTGCTGATACTTGGCGCCTGAAGCCAGCACGTAGAACTGTGCCGGTGGCTCGTCGGCCCCACGGGTGGGGTCCTGCCCGCCGGCAGGCAAATCGACCTCTCGACGTACGTTGGCAGCCAGCCAAATCGACACGGCCGGGTAGAACTTCGGGTCGCTGACAAGCGCCTGCCGGGCGAAAATCATAGCGTAAACGTCGCAGTATATCTCCCGGGGCACGGGCTTGTAGGTCAGGCCGTCGAGATTCTCATCCCAGTACCAGACATTGGCCATGTCGGAGCGAATGTCCGGCTGGAGCGACTCGGCCCGATAGTAGAACTTCAGCCCCAGGGCGTAATTCAACTGGGCAACCGGCTTCTGGAGGATACCCACATCCCCGCCCGCACATGCCACCATGGCCGCGCGAATAACACGGCGGGTCTCTTCCTGGATGTTCTTGCGGTCGTAGACGGTCTTCAGGGCGGGAAGCGCCGTGGGATACTCGAGTTGTCCCAGCGCGCCGGCGACTACCAGCAGGAGCTTCGAGTCACTAGTCTTCAGCGCCGCGCTCAGCGGCAATACGGCCTGCTTGCCAAGCTTCGGCAGGACGACCATTATCTTCTCGCGAAGGCTGTCGCCGATCTCGGGGTCTTCCAGCCTGCGCAGCAACTGGGGAACGGCATACTCCCCGCTCATGATCAGCCTGTCTCGCCCGCGAATGTAAGCCCGCTGCGTGCCGGCCAGCAACTTGATGGCGTTCTTGATCTGCTCGGGGCTGCTGCGCTCGGTCTTGTAGCCCACCTCGATAATCTTGAGCAACTGGTCGACCGGCTCGGTCAGGCCCTTGAGCTCCCGCCCACGGGCAAGCGTAGCCAGCGAACCGGGGCTCCGAGCGGACAGGTAATAAATCTCGGTGGGCTTGGCGCCCGATTCGAGCAGGCTCTTGGCGAAACTCAAAGAAGCCTGCTCCTGCCCGATCCGAATGTAATGGATCAGGTTCTCCCACAAATCCGACAGTTTTTTCTCTTGCCCTGCCGGGACAGCGGTCGTGCTCGCCGCAGCCGTGGTATCCTGAGCTTGGGCCATCGGAGCAACCACCCACAACACCGCCAAGACTACCGACGTCGCCGTGAGAAGCTGTTTCTTGTGCGCTACCATGACGTCTCCCACATTCCTTGGACCAGAAAGGTTTACTGGCAGCCCGGCCACTGCCGATCCGCACCAGCACCTCTTGGGCTTCCATACTCACGATTGCCGACAACGGCAAAGAACCTCATGTCATCGCCGACAGACATTTCGTTGCGATTATAAAAACCGCAGGGATAGTGTCAACAAAATTGAAAAATACGACAAAGCGATCCGAACTACTCGGCCCGGACCTCCAATACCACAAACACCGCCAAGCCAAGCCGCTCGCCGACCCGCCAACCGCCGCGGGAGGCCTGTCGGGCTGCTGGAGCATCGCTTACTCCTGGGCCGGGGCGGGGAATTTCGGCGCCAAACCTTCCAATACAGCCACGACGTCCTGGACTACATCGCACATCCGCTGAACCGCATCCGGCACGCGGGCGGCAACGTGCGGGGTCAGGATAACATTGTCCAATCCGAACAGCGGATAGTCCTCCGGCGGAGGCTCGGGATCGTGGCAGTCCACGGCCGCCGCCGAGACCCGCCCGCTTCGCAGAGCCTCGCCCAAGTCAGCGTAATTAACGCACTGGCCACGAGCTGCGTTGATAAACTGCGCGCCGGACTTAAACTGCGACAACGCCGATGAATCGATCATACCGACAGTCAGTTCCGTTATCGGCACGTGGATCGTAACAATGTCGCTGGAGGCGTACAGCGTAGCCTTGTCCGTCGCCTCGGCGGGGTAATCCAAAGGGATGTCCAGAATATCGTTGTAGAGCACCCGCATGCCCAGTCCCGCAGCCGCCCTGCCGACGCGGCTGCCAATTCGCCCACAGCCGACGATTCCAAGCGTCAGGCCTGACAAAAATCGTCCGAAGACATGCTTGCGGGCCTTGTGGAACTGCTCCGGCGGAAGGTAACCACTCATCGGCCAGAATCGCCGGTTCATTTCGATTATCATCCGCATGGTGTAATCCACCACCGCCAGAGTGTTGGCCTCGGGGGTATGGACCACCTCCACGCCGCGAGCGCGGCAGGCGGGCACGTCGATGTTCTCCAGCGCCACGCCGGCTCGGCCTACCACTTTCAGCCTGGGGGCCGCCGCCAGAAGTGCTTCGTTTACCTGAGTATACGTCCGAACCACCAGCGCGTCGGCATCGGCGACGACGTCGATGGCCTGCTCTGCCGTGGCGGTTCGCACCTCGCCGTGGGCGCGGAGATACTCCAGGCTGGATTCGTTGAGTGGTTCGCTGACTACGATAACGGGCAGGTTTTGATCGCTCATTCGCAAGATTCCCGGCCTTGTGGGCACTCCAAGCCCGCAGGCAAAACTTACAACGTCGAAAACGTCAGTCTGGAATCTTACGACCGTTGGGTCGCCTGTTCAAGCGGGCACGGACCTTTGTCCATAAATTAGCCGAGACAAGGCGCCGGCTAAGCTTGCGGAGATGCTCGTCGCCAGGGGACAACGTCAGCGCCCTGGCCGCGTAACGCCTGGCCCGCTGGATCTGCCCCTTCTGGAGGTGTGCAAGGGCAAGGTTATAAAGAGCCAGCGGGTACTCGGGCTTGAGCTTAAGGGCCCGGCGGCAGTGTCGTATGCCTTCGTCGATCCGATGCATTCGGAAGAAGCTCACCGCCAGATTGTGCTGAGCGTATGGGTCGTCGGGGGCCAGATCCACCAGCCTGCGCAAAACGCCGTTGGCGTGGCGAGCCAGGTGGGCCTCCAGCAGCAACTGCCCCAAGTCCTGAAGCATTATGGGATCGTCGCCGCTGCGGCGCATCTCAAGCACAAGATGCCTGGCCGCCTGCTGCACGCGCCCGCGGCGGATCATCGCCTCGGCCAGTTTGGCGTGGATGCCCGGATAGTCCCGCTCGGCCTTGAGGACATGTCGAAAATGCCGCTCGGCAATCGCGGGGCGGTTGCAGCGCAAAGCCAGGTCACCCAGGCAGAAGTTGGCGGCCGGGTGCTCGGGCTCCAGATCAAGCGCCTTACGGCAGCACTGTTGGGCCTGCTCGCACTTGTCCATTTCGCTGAGAAGCTCGCCGTAGTCCACCCAGAGATCGGGATCGCTCGAACAAAGGTCCAGTTCGGCATCGAAGTGCTCTGCCGCTCCGGCCAGGTCGCCCTCGGCCCATCTCGCTTCGGCGATGCGGGCGTGTGCGTACGGGTGGAACGGATCGATCGCGAGTGTTCGATTCCAGCAGTAGACAGCCCTGGAGTAGTCGGCCCGGGCGTACAGGCTGTTGCCGATATTGTAAAAGCACAACGGGCAGTCGGGCTTGATCTGCTGGGCGGTGTAGAACATCACCTCCGCCTTTTCGTGCTGGCCTAGCTCGGAGTAGGTGACAATCCGGTTGCAGTAGGAGGGCTCGTAGGATGGGTCCTGCTGGCTGATTTCCTCGAAACTGGTCAGGGCCTGGGCATAAAGCCCAAGGCGGGTGAGGTTCACGCCGAGGCAATTGAGCGTCTCGACGTCGTGTGGCGACAGCACCAGTGATGCGCGATAAGCCTTGCACGCCCGCGTGTAGTCTTCCAGAGCCTCGAACGTAAGGGCAAGGTTGAAATGCCAGGACGCGTTATAAGGATTGATGGCGACGGCCGCCTGCAACTCAGCGGCTGCCTCGGCCCAGCGACCCTTTTCGTAAAGATCGTGGGCACGTTCCACACGAGTCTCCGCGTCCATCCATTCGTTCATGGGCTCGCCGTCATGTCGTGGCACGCAGAATCTCCGATTATGATCCATCGGCCGGGATGGTTCCGACGCGGAGTTTCCCGACCCGCGTCGCCCGAATGCCGATGAGACTATTCTAACAGCACCCCCCACTTTCGACAAGACCGAAAAACACCCTAACCGCCAACCATCCGTTTAAAAGGGAATCTTCGCTGTTCGCAACGGCATCTTCCGCTGGTTCCTCGACGAATGCGACCTGCCTTGGCTTGTCATGCTCGACGACGACATCGTCCTGATGGCCGACAGCGAGCCGTTCCTGGCCAGCACCGACGACGTGACGGCCCCCCGCGTTGTCGGCGCCTTCGACGGCCAGAAGGTCCAGCCACACACCCTTTCTGCCGCCGCCGTCAAGCTCTCTCGCGCGGCTGTCGCGGCGTTGGGCAAATACTGGCAAGCGGTTACGTCTACTTCCTCTTACGCCGGATCACGGCCAGGACGCCGATCGCCAGCAGACTAAGGGTCGCCGGCTCGGGGATCTTCCCGCCGGCGGTGCCAGCGTTCATGGCGGCCATCAGTATCCGAAGATCGTCCCAGTCCACCGTGCCATCCTCGTCGAAGTCCCCGTCGGCCACGCCCGCGCCGGTGGCCTGGCCCATGTTCATCTTGAGGATGATGTAATCGGCCGCGTCCACAACTCCGTCGCCGTTGGCGTCGGGAACAACGGTCACGTACTCGATCAGACCCACCAAGAGCTGCCCAAGATCGGTTCGGTACTTGAACACCAGGTCCTGCGCGTCGACGCCATCGTCGTATGCCTTGCCAAGGTTGATGGAAGCGCCCGGCGCAAAAGTGCTGTCGCCTTGCAGGTACGCCTCGGCCAATGCGTGCGGCCCGGCCTGCCCGGCCTCTTCCCAGCCGTTGCCCGAACCGTCGCCGGCCGGGAAGCCGCCCGCAACATCGTCCTGATCGAAGATGCTGTTCCAGCCCGCCAAGTCGAGGGAATTACCATCGCTGGTGATCTGGTAGGAGTTGATATCCTGCGGCGAAGTGCTGTCACCCAGCAGCGTCATGTTGCCCGTCGACCTGTTGACCTGAAGGGTGAGTATCGCGGGCTCGCCAACTTCAACCAACTGGAAGCCGGACCAGAATCCATAAGCAGACTGTTTGACCGCGTCGACGGCGAGGGTTCCCGAGCCGTCCGGCACCATGTCTTCGAACAGTATGTAGTTGTCATTCAATGCCCAGTTCGCGGTTTCCCCGGTCTGCTGCATCACCTGCGGATTCGAAGTCGTGGTGACGTTGCTGGTCGAGTTGGTCGTTTTGTTATTGTAGCTCGTTGTCCCATCCCAAGGGTCAGTAGTGCCAGCATAGCCGGTGATGTAGAGATCGTACGTCTTGGCGGGATCGAGATCGGTAAGGGTCAAGGTGGTGGTAAGGTTGCTATTCGTGAAAATCCCGTGATCCAACATGCTGAGAGTGGCCACGTCTGAACCAACCCATCTGTAAAGACTCCCATCATCGGATCGTTTCAGGCTCCAGTCGATCCCGGTGGCATTGCCCTCGGAATCTAGAACGTTATCGTCCCAGAAACCACCGGCAGCCGCATGCGTCCCTTGCATTAATTGATTCCACGTCTCGCCGGCACCTCCGGCCGGGCCGACGAGGTCGGTTCTGTCGTGGATTGTATAATCGAAATTGTAATTCACCACTGTGGCTTGCAGTTTTCCGCCCAGCAAGGTGAGTAACAACGCCACGGCGACCGCTATCGGCCCGGAACTCCTGATCGTCGACAGTCGGGGCTCGCGGGATGAATCCCGTGCTGTTGTCGTGGCGGGCACGGAGGTCCTCCGTCGCCGTGGCATGAAACCTGCCGCACCAACAGCAAACAAAAGCAGCAAAAACGAAGATGGCTCAGGTACGGAGGCTTGGGCCAGCATTGCCGCGAATGCCCCCTGTGCCGGGTTCTGCAACTCGAACGCTCGGCGGAACAGGTCGAAGTCCTCCAGGTCGTTGTCGAGGTCGCCGTCGAGGTCGCCCAACAGGTACGCCTGTGCGACGGAAAGGGACGGCATGTACAACTGAGCGTTGTCGACGAAAATCAGCCAGTCCGCGACCGTAATCGAGCCGTCAAAGTTCAGATCCGCAAGGATGTTGTCAGAGCCCAGGTAGCGGACGTTCAGGTCGATCACGTTGCCGTCGGTGTCGGTGTACGTGGCCTCAATATCTTTATTGAGGTTCTGGAGCCACGCGCCGACGCCAAGGCTCACCTCGGTGCCGACGGGAATCAGGCCATCGTCGCCACCAGTGTCCGCCACCTCGCTCAGTTCTCCGGTCACGGCGGAAACAACCGACCAGTTGCCGCTATCAACCGAGGACTTGCCCGGTCCGTCGTCATTGCCGGTGATGGATGTCCAGTCATCAGCATCCAGGGTGCCGCTGGCCGAGGTTATCGAATAAGCCTTCAGGTCCATGTCCTGGAGATTGGTATCGGGGCTGACGACCTTGATCTCACCTGTCTGCTGATGGACCGTCAGGTAGGGGCTCTCGTGCTGGTCGCTGCCCAAATCTAATTGGATCTGCGGCATGATGATGTTGGTCGTCCCAAGGAGGTTGGGGTGGACCCCACCGGCACCATAACTGGTCCAGGTGGCCGGGTCGTTGTTGTACAGGTCAACCCAGTTGAGATTGTGATCGATTAACAGCAGTCCCCGGTCCTGGGCAACGTCGCGGTAGTTCTGGTAGTAATCCGCCAGATTGGGACGAGGTTCGCCAGGTTTTGTGTTATTCATCGTCATCAGCACGATGTCCACGTTCGGATTGTGCGTCTCCAGGTCGTCAATGATGTAATTCAGATTGGTCTTCGCCTGCGCTACCGAAATGGCATACGGCGTATACGCGTCGTTCATACCGAATTCGATGAAGACCACGTCGGGGTTCGCGGCCTTGGCGGGGGAGAGCTGACTGCCGATGGCCTGGGACGAGGCTTGGCCGCTAATCGCCACATTCACGACTGTCACGTTGCTTGGGTCTGGCGCTTCGGACTTGAGCCAGTCTGTAAATAGCGGCTCCCAAAACGAGTAGTTGGTGTTCGTCAGGCTTGTGCCCATGGTCACGATGGTTTTGTTCTGGCC
>CAZMBZ010000100.1:0-16245 GCA_964564285.1 uncultured Planctomycetaceae bacterium
GTCGGGCTTGCGGATGGGCAGACGGAGCGTGAGGGTATCTTCGTCCGAATGTCCATAGCCATGCTGGGCCTTGCGTTCGATCATGCGGATCTCGCTGGCGTCGTGAAGCAGTTGGGCGTATCGAACCTTGCCCGCGAAGCCGTCCAGGTGCAGTTCGCTTATGGGCCATTCGAAAATGTGCAGGTAAAGTCGGCCCGTTTGCTGGTTGCAGGTAAGCTTGCAGCCCGACGGGGCGACGAAGCCCTCCGGCGCCGGTCCGCAGCCGTAGATGCTCCGCGAGCAGAGCTTCATCCACTTGCCCATGCCTGCCAGGCTGGCCAAGGCGCGGTCGTCGAAGATTCCCCGGGCCGTCGGGCCGACGTTCAACAGCACGTTGCCCCCATTGGCCACCGAGCCGATCAGCATCAGCAGGAGCTGCTCGACGCTCTTCCATGTCTGCTCGTCGCGATGATAGCCCCACGACCCGCTGAAAGTCTGGCAGGTCTCCCAAAGAACCGGAGTCCCGTCGGGATTGACCAGGGGCTTGCGGAGCATGAACTGTTCCGGCGTTCGCAGGTCCCAGCCGCCGGGCGTGTCGGGCAGGTCCAGTCGGTCGTTGATGATGATGCCTGGCTGGAGTTTGCGGATCATGGCCAGCAGCTTCTCGCTCTGCCAATCCTCATGCCCCTTGCCGTCTTCGCCGGGGTAGGAGAAATCAAAGAACAGGTAGTCGATTCGTCCGTAGTTGGTCAGCAACTCGCGGACCTGGCTGCGGAGGTACTTGGCGTATTTGCGGATGTCCCTGCCGGCGTTGGCGGCGCGTGCATCGGCATCGTCGCGCATCGGGTGAAGGCGGTCGACGAGGTAGTCCGGGTGATGCCAGTCGATCAGCGAGTGGTAGAAGCCCACCTTGAGTCCCTCGGCCCGGAAGGCCTCAACCATCGGGCGGATGAGGTCCCGCCCGCAGGGGGTGTTGGTGGCCTTGTAGTCGGTGTGCTTGCTGTCCCATAGACAGAAGCCATCGTGATGCTTGGTGGTAATGACGAAGTACTTCATACCCGCGTCTTTGGCGGCCCGTGCCCAGGCGGCGGGGTCGTAGAGGTCCGGATCGAAGTTGTCAAAGTACTTCTGGTAGTCGGCGTTGGTTATTTTCTCGCGGTTCTTGACCCATTCGTGCCTGGCGGGCAGGGCGTACAGCCCCCAGTGAATGAACATCCCGAATCGGTCGTGGATGAACCATTCGACGTCAGGTCCGGGGGCCTTTCGCGAGCGGGTTTTGCGAGCGGGTTTTGCGGGCTTGGTTGATTTTGCGGCACGCTTCTTCGCGACGGCCATGGGTGAATCTCCTTTCAGGTGACAGGTAAGTCCCCAGCCTTTTAGCCTGAAAATACCTGAAACTCAAGAGGCCATTTTTTTGATTTCGATACGGAGCTATTTCGCCTGGAACGTCGAGCAACTCAGCATGCCGGTTTTTGCCCTGGCGTAGATCTTGCCGTTGGCCAGAACCGGCACTGTCCAGCAAGGCCCCCTGAGAACCTGCCCGGCGGCGAGTTGTTTGAAGCCATCGGCTGAGGCCTCGGCGATTACGAGTTTGCCCTTGTCGGACAGGATTATAAGCTTACCGTCGGCCAGCATGAGCGAGCCGCGGCCCAGGCCCTTGTGTGTCCAGTTTACCTTTCCGTCGGAGGCATCGAGGCACGCCAGGGTCGTCTCGTCGAAACCGTAAATCGCCCCCTTGAAAAGCACTGAGTTGGTGTGCTTGTTGCGCATATCTTTGTTGGTCCAGAGCAGCTTGGGTTGCCCGCTGGACACGTCGAGCATTGCACATCCGTGGTTGTAGCCCGAGGAGATGAAAACCTTCCTGCCGCCGTCAATCATCACCGGGTCGGCTGCGTTGATGTCGTAGCTGGTCTTCCACGGATGCTGCCAGAACTTCCCGCCGTCGTCGGCGTTGACCGCCACGACGCTCTTTGCTGAGAACAGAACCACGGCCTTTTTTCCGCCGATTTCGACCGGCACGGGCGTTGAGTATCCGCCGGGCCCCGTGCCGCTGTCCCAGACGATTTTGCCGGTCGCATTGGCCAGGGCGGTCCCGGCCGAGCCGGCGTTGATGATGAGTTTGTCGCCCACAGGCAGGACCGATCCGGCGAAGCCCCACGTCGGCATTTTGGCCTTGATCTGGGTCTCCCAAATCTTCTTGCCCGTTTCGGCGCTCAGGCACAGAACCTTGCCTCGTTTGGAAAACGTATACACGCACTCGCTATCGACGGTGGGCGTGGCGTTCGGGCCGCCTTCGTACATCTTCGGTTCGAGCTTCGCGGCGTAGCTGTACTTCCAGAGCTCCTTGCCGCTTGCGGCGTCGAAGCAGTAGACAATGTCCTTGGCGGCCTTGTTGCCCATCGAGTATGCGCGATTGCCGACAACCGTGATCGAGCTGCACGATTTGCCGATGTTGGCCGTCCAGAGAACCTTTACGCTGGCCCCGGGCGTAAACCATCCCGTCTCGGCCGAGATGCCGTTGTGGGCCGGGCCGCGGTAGATCGGCCAATCGTCGGCGGCGACAGTGCCGACGGCGGCACCAAGACAAACCAGCACAAGAACCCATCGTTTCAAGCTGACACGGTCTGACATTGCGATTCTCCTGTCGTAAAGGCCGGGACGGCCTGGCGCCCGCGCCGGCTTGGGTCGGACCTTTCCGGCAAGTGCCATCGCCTTGCCGGCAGGTGAGATCACCGCACGATTATCGCCTGGGCTTCTCACAAAGTGTAGTCATCTCGTCACTCAAGGCAACATGCAGCCAGCATTGGTCGGGGACGTCGCCTTGACGAGAAGCGCCCTGGTGCAATATCATCTTGTGTAATTCGGTTGGCTTGGCTGATTGACCGCAAACTTGATCCGACGGATTGTTTCCGCTGGCCATGGTTTGTTCGTGACATTGCCTGGCCGACTGCTTGGCTGTTTTCGGATGTCGGCATGAAACGAGACCTCATACCGCCCCCGGTTGTATGGCGACTGAGCCTGTACCTGCGAGAGCTTCAGGCGCTGGCAGGCGAAGGCGTCGAGAAGATATCCAGCCGAAATCTCGCCGACGGCTTGCAGACCACAGACACCCAGGTTCGCAAGGACCTGGCCTACTTCGGCCAGTTCGGCCGGCGCGGCGTGGGTTATAGTGTGGCCGAGCTTATCCGGCGAATCCGCCAGATTCTCAAGACCGACAAAGTCCGCCCCGTCGTGGTCGTCGGCGCAGGCGACCTGGGCAGGGCTCTCCTGCGACATAAGGGCTTTCTTTCAAAAGGCTTCGAGATTGTGTCAGCCTTCGATATTTCCATGACGCGGGTCGGCACGACCGCCGGCGATGTGCCGGTTCGCCACCTCGACGAATTGCAGGGCTTCCTGCGGCAGTTCGACATACGCCTGGCAGTGCTGGCCGTGCCGCCACAGGCCGCCCAGGACGTCTGTAACCGCCTTTGCGAGTTAGGAATACAGGGAATCCTCAACTTCGCCCCAATATCGATTTCCGCGCCCGCCGGCGTGACCGTCCGCCAGGTGGACCTCACCGCCGAACTAGAACAACTAAGCTTCCACGTAGCCACGCAGTGAGCGGCCTGGGCGGGGGCGATACGACGGGTTCGCACCATATCAATCGCGACGGAGCGATAATACTGGGAAACATTCAGGTTGCAGACGGGCACGACGTTTTTTGCGTGGCAGGTCCAGGCTCCCAGCGGATAGAATGCTCGCATGGAAACGCGACATGCCCGAGTGCCCGACGCGGCCGCTATCCGGGAGTTGGTAAATTACTACGCCGAACGCGGCCGAATGCTTCATCGGAGCCTTGAGGCCGTCTACGAGATGCTGCGCGAGTTTGTCGTGGTCGAGGAGGATGGGCGGATCGTCGGGTGCGTTGCGGTGGATGTGTTCTGGGCCGACCTTGCGGAGGTGAAGTCGCTGGCGGTGGCTGAGGGTCGTCGTGGCCAGGGCATCGGGCGAATGCTGGCCGAGGCGGCCGAGGCTGATGCGAGAAAGCTGGGCATCAAGAGGCTCTTCGCGCTGACTTACGAGGATGGGTTTTTCAAGTCCCGAGGGTTTGTCATCATCGACCGGGACACGCTTCCGGAGAAGGTATGGCGGGAGTGCATCGGCTGTCCTAAGTTTGACGCATGCGACGAAATCGCGATGATTAAGGAACTCGATTGACGCGTTGATCGGGTCTTTTCACAAGGCAGGGCATTGAACGACATCGAACCCATCATCCGCCTCGAAGGCGTTCACAAGGCCTTCGGCAAGCTGGTCGTGCTCGACGGCGTGGACCTGGCGATCCGCCCGGGCGAGACGACCGTGGTTATCGGTCCGAGCGGATGCGGCAAGAGCGTACTGCTCAAGCACATAATCGGGCTTTTGCACCCCGACAGCGGCAAGGTGTACTTTCGCGGCCAGGTGATTTCCGGGCGAACCGACCGTCAGTTGGTCGACGTGCGGCGGCGGATGGGTTTTCTTTTCCAGGGCGGGGCACTGTTCGATTCCATGACCGTCCATGACAACATTTGTTTCCCGCTGATCGAGCACGGCATGCGCAACCAGTCGCAACTCGACGAGCGTTGCAGCGAGGTGCTCAAGCTGGTCGGTCTGGCCGGCTACCAGGGGCGCATGCCGGAAGATCTCTCCGGCGGGCAGAAGAAACGCGTTGCGCTGGCCCGGGCCGTGGCGATGAGGCCGGAGGTGATACTCTACGACGAGCCGACGACCGGGCTGGACCCGATCCGCTCGGACCTGATAAACGAGCTTATCCTCAAGCTCCAGAAGGCCCTCGGCACGACGGCGGTGGTGGTCACTCACGACATGGCATCGGCCCGCAAGGTTGGCGACCGGATAGTCATGTTGTACGAAGGACGCTTTGTCGCGGACTGTCCGCCGGATAAACTGCTTGGCGAAGGCAGCGATGTCGTCGCTCGGTTTGTGCAAGGTCGGGCCAGCAAACGGGAATTGGCGGAGATCGAGGCGGCCCAGTTGCCCAACAATAACCAGCCCCGGAGCAGGGAGAGCGGCAAATGAAGGAGCACACTCGCAACGTGGCGGTTGGACTGACGGTCCTGGTGGCCTTGGTTATGTTCGGCGGGATGGTCATGATGTTCGCCGGCCTGCCGGAACTGCTTCAGACCGGTCGCGTCCTGCGGATGAAGTTCCCGGACACTGCCGGGGCGAAGTCCGGCGAGTGGGTCTACATGTCGGGCATTCAGGTCGGCAAGATCACCAGCATCGATTTCGTCGAGGGCGACTCGCGAAAAGGGGTTATGTTCGTCTGCCGGATCAACTCCGGTGTCAAGCTTCCGGGCAACGTCGAGCCGACGATCACTTCCCGCGCCTTGATGGGCGGGCCTTACCTGTCGTTCCAGCCTACCGGCGATGATCGCCACGACCCAGTTACCGGGGAGAAACTCGAATACCTGCCCGAGGACTGGCCCGAGCCGCTCAATGGCAGGCGAGTCTTCACGAGCATGCTGCCCAAGGAACTCACCGACGGATTGAAGAATCTATCCAACCTGGCCGAGTCGCTCAACAGCCTCGTCGCGGCCCCGGCTGGGACGCAGCCTGCCGGGACCCAGCCGACCACCCAGCCAGCGCCGCCGGCACCGCCGACCCTTCTTGGAATGCTGGCCAAGTTCGACCGGGCGCTGACGGACGTGCATGACGTGCTGGGCGACGAGGATAACCAGAAGAACTTCAAGAAGACAATGGCGGGCCTCGCGGACGCATCCGCCAAGGCTGCCGATGCAATGGACGCACTGAGGGAATTCGCCGTCGAAGGGCGGGAAAAGGCCGGCAAGACGCTCACCGCCGCAAGCCAGGCCGTCGACAAGATAGGCACGCTCGCCGTGAACACCGACCGGCGCTTGGAGGATATCTCGAAGGAGATAGTCAACGATGCCGAGAAACTCTCAAAGGTCTTGGAAACAGTCAACCGAATCGCCACAAAGATGGACACCGGCGAGGGAACCGTCGCGAAGCTCGTGAACGACCCGAAGCTCTACGACAATTTCCTTCAGGCGTCCAGGCAACTGTCCCTGCTGTCAGCCGAGCTGAGAGTGCTCGTTCGCGAGTGGGAAAAGAACGGCGTCAAGCTCAAGCTCAAGTGAGAAACGAATCCGCGATATGAAGATCGGTCCGGCAGTCTACCGGTGGCGATGGCTGATCCTGCTTGGCTGGCTGGCCGTGGGGATGGGGTTGTGTGTGCTTGCGCCGACCCTGGACCCGACCGCCCACGAACCGACGAGCTTCCTGCCTCGGGCCAACCCGTATACCCAGGCCGCCAGGGCGCTGCAGGAAAACTTCCCAAGCTCCAGTGGGCTCAGCCAGGCGGTTGTTGTCTTCGAACGCTCCGATGGCAGGCTCTCAGCCGAGGATTTCAAAGCCGTCGAAACCGTTGCCGCCGCCATCTCCAAGCCGCGCCCCGGCGAAGCGACCGCTGCCGATCTGACGGGCATCGCAGTGCGAAGCCCCAAGAGCCTGCCCCTGCCGACAAACCCGCTTAAGAGTCTCGACGGTCGGGCCGCGCTGGTCATTGTCGATGTGCCCTCCAACTTCATTACCATCCGCTCGGCAAGGATCGTGGACCATGTTCGCGCCGTCGCCGGGGCCACCGATCTCCCGGCCGGGCTCGATGTCGCGGTCACTGGTTCGAGCGGCTTCGGGCACGACTACGCCGCGGCGGCCGAGCGAAGCCACGAGCGAATCGGCTTGATCACGCTGATAGCCGTGGTGATAATCCTGCTGTTGGTTTACCGCGCGCCGGTGGCGGCGTTGGTTCCGCTGGTGGCAATCAGCGCGGCGGCCTTTGTGGCGATGAAGATTCTCGCTGTCGGCCAGCACTTCGGAATGCATATCGGCACGGGCGAGAAGGTGTTCGTGTTCGTGCTGATATACGGGGCGGGCATGGACTACTCGATGTTGTTCATCAGCCGCTTCGGCGAGGCGATCGATTCCGGCAGGGCCAAGGGCGTCGCCGCGGGCGAGGCGCTGGGTGCGACGCTGGCGGCCATTCTGGCCTCGGCGGGCACGGACACGCTGGGCCTGCTGATGCTCTCGTTCGCCGAGTACCGTGCCTTCCGCACGTCCGGGGCGGCAATAGCGGCTGCTTTGATCGTCGCGCTGATTGCGTCGATAACCCTCGTGCCTGCACTGTCGGGAATCCTGGGCCAGCGACTGTTTTGGCCAGCCCGGCGAGCAGGCCGGGTTCGCAAACCGAAAATCTGGCCGGTAATCGCACGCTTCGTAACCGCCAGGCCGGCGTGGGTGCTCGCAGCCGTGATAGCCCTGCTGGCGATTCCCGCGGTGCGTGGCGTCAAGCTCACGTGGATATACGATGCCCTCGCCGAGCTCAAGCATGAGTCGCCCGAAGGCGTAGGCAACTCGGGCGTCGGAATCGAGGCCGCCCAACGACACTGGCCCGTTGGGCAGATCGCGCCGGTAACCGTTCTCGTCCAGTCGCCCAAACCGCTGCTGGCAGCGCGATGGAAGAAACTCTCGGGCAAGCTCACCAAGGCAGCATCCGGTGCCAGTGGAGTCCAGGATGTCAGGAGCCTCACCCAGCCGCTGGGTAAGAACGCCGACTTCGTCACGCGGGCACTGCTCCGGGCCGCAGCCAGCAAGACCCGCGATGAGTACGTTTCCGCTAACGGCAGCGCCATGAGAATCCAAGCCGTCTTGGACAAGCCGTCGCTGACACTGGCCGCCATGGCCGACGTTGCTGCGATCCGCCAGGCCGTCGAAAAAACCCTCGCCGATGCCAACGAGCCAGGGCTGACCGTCGGCCTCGCCGGCGCCACAGCCGAGATGGCACAAACACGCTCCGTCACCCAGGCTGACTTCCATCGAATTGCAGTGCTCGTCCTGGCAGTCATCTTCACGATGATCTTCTGCCTCTTCCGCGACGCCATCCTGGCCGCCTTCATCGTCGCCGCCACCGTCCTGGGATACTTCGCCACGCTTGGCCTGGCGTATTGGTTGATACTACTGGCGGGCCAGGATGGGCTCGACTGGAAGGTCGAGGTCTTCCTCTTCGTCGTCATGGTCGCTGTCGGCGTGGACTACTCCATATTCCTGGCCGCAAGAGTCTCCCAGGAGGCCCGGGGCCGGACCGTCTCCGTAGCCGTCAGCAACGCACTCGTGCATACCGGACCGGTCATATCGTCCTGCGGCCTGATCATGGCTGCAACGCTCGGCAGCCTCATGGCCGGGGAACTCAAACTTTTCGTCCAACTAGGCTTGGCCTTGACACTCGGCATGCTGATAGACACCTTCATAATCCGCCCCATGCTCCTGCCGGCGTTCATAACAATCACCGGCCGAACCGGAAAAATCCCGCGGTTCCTTGAATGATGACGAAGGGGTAACATCGGGAAGGTTTTCCCGCATCGTCCGAGCCTGCGAAACGTTATAGGGTAGGGTTCGGTGCCTCAAGCTGGGTCTTGGCGGGGCGGAAAATCGTGTCGGCCCGGCGCTTCAGTTCGACTGCTCGTGGGCTCTGAAAAAGGTGATAAAATGAGACCGATCAACAGAAGACAGTTCCTGCAAACCGTCGCCGCCGGCGCCGCGGGTGTCGCGGCTGGGACGTTGGTTGGCGGTGAGGCCGGCGGGGCCATCAAGGCCGCCAGGAAGCCCAATATCGTAATCATCCTTGCCGACGACCTCGGTTGGAATGACGTCAGCTATCATGGCAGCGTGATTCGCACGCCGAACATCGACGGCATTGCGGGCAAGGGCGTCGAGCTCGACCGCTTCTACGCCGAGCCGCTTTGCTCGCCGACGCGGGCGGGGCTCATGACGGGCCGGCACCCGCTACGGGTGGGCATCGGCTGCTCTGTGATAATGCCCTGGCGCAAACACGGCATGCCCGCCGATGAGCGGATCATTCCCGAGGTCCTTGCCGACGCCGGGTACAAGCGGCGCGGGTGCTTCGGCAAGTGGCACCTAGGCCACAGCCACGTTCGACAGCATCCGCTCAGCCGGGGCTTCACACACTTTTACGGCTGTTACAACGGCAACCTTGATTACTTCACGCACATTCGAGAGGGCGAACTGGACTGGCACCGCGGGCATGCCCCGGCCCGGGAGAAAGGCTACACGACGCACCTGATAACCGACGAGGCCGTCAAGTTCATCCAGGGCTGCAAGCCCGACGAACCGTTCCTGCTTTACGTGCCGTACAATGCTCCCCACGCGCCGCTCCAGGCGCCGCAGGAATACTTGGACAAGTATCCCGACCTGACAGGAAAGCGTCAGGCGTTCGCGGCGATGGTTTCGGCGATGGATGATGGAATCGGCAGGATACTCGCGGCGCTGGACTCGCTTGACGTGGCGGATGATACGTTCGTGCTGTTCTTCAGCGACAATGGAGGCGGGATCGGCAGCGAAAACAAGCCGCTTCGAGGCTCCAAGGCGACGGTCTTCGAGGGCGGCATTCGCGTGACGGCTGGGGCACGCTGGCCCGGGGGCGGCGTGACCGGCGGCAGGAAGATATCGACCGTTATGGGCCTGATCGACGTCATGCCGACCGTCATGCGCCTGGCGGGCGTGAAGGACCACAAGGGCAAGCCGCTGGACGGCATGGACGTGCTGGACCTGTTGACCGGCCAGGCCAAACAGGCCCCGGATCGGCCTTGGTTCGGTTACATCGGCTATCGCGGGAAGGATCAACTGGCCGTGATAGAAGGGCCTTGGAAGCTCATTTACATCGGCCCGCGAATCCTCAAGACCAAGGACCCGCTGAGCGAAGGCAAGGTCCACCTGTTCAAGATCAACGAAGACCCCAACGAGACAACCGATCTGGCTGGCGACAATCCGGACGTCGTCCGCAGACTGATCGAGAAGGTCAAGACCTACCGTTCTTGGCATGGCCCGACGTGCCTGAATGACGAACCTCGCTCGCGAGGGAGTTTCAAGGCCCCCAAAGATTGGATCCTGCCCGGAACGAAGCCCGAGGACCTGAAGGAAACCAAAATCAAATGACAATGCTCGACAATAAAACGAACGTTCGCCGCGGGAGTATCGCAGCCTGGGCAGGGATAATGGCCTTTGCGATGTTTGTCACGGCGGCGCCGTTGCGCGGGCAGGATGTCAAACTCTGGCCCGACGGCGCGCCCGGGGCGAAGGGCGCCGCCAAGACAGATATTCCGACAATGAAGGTTTTTTCTGCGTCCAAGGGCGTCAAGGGGCCAGCCCCCGCCGTGCTGCTTATCCCCGGTGGCGGGTACAAGCACATCTCTGGCTACGGCCAGTACTGGAGCTTCTTCAAGACCAGGCCGGTGCGGTTTTTCTCCATGAAGTACCGCTTGCCGGCGGATGGCTATCGGCACCCGGCACCGCTTCAGGACGCCAGCCGGGCCGTGCGAACTATCCGCGCCAGGGCGAAGGAATGGAACATCGACCCCAACCGTGTGGTGGTGGTCGCGTTTTCTTCCGGTGGGCACGTGGCCTCTACGCTCGCGACGCACTTTACGCTTGGCGACCCAAAGGCCAATGATTCGGTCGAGCGTTTCAGCTCCAGGCCGGATTGCATGGCGCTGTTCTGCCCGGTGATCAGCATGACCGACCACCCGCACAGGCCATCGGTGGTAAGGGTTCTCGGGCCCAACCCGAGCGCGGATTTGCTCAAGGATTTGTCCAACGAACTCCAGGTAACCGCCGAGACGCCTCCGACGATGCTGGCCCACGCCAAGGACGACGGGCTCGTCCCGCCGGAAAACAGCATTCGCTATCATGAGGCGTTGAAGAAGGCCGGCGTTGCGACCGAATTGCACCTCTACGCCGAAGGTGGCCATGGCGTGACCAAGGATACCAACCCGTGGCGACGGGATCTCGAAGCCTGGCTGGTCAAGTGCAAGATACTGCCCAAATCACCCATCGCAGGCAAAAACGCGATCGTCCGGTAAGCGACTCAGTAAACAACAGCCTTTCTCTTGGGCGCTCGCGGGCCCATTGAGGTCTTGCCGACATGAACCATGGCTTTCAAGCCTTGGTATGATTGCCTGCTCTGAAAGATCCTGGCGCCGCGCTTGACAATCTACTGCTCTGCCTGTATTATCATGGCACGATGAACGCGAACGCTATTGAACTTGGCTCGTCCTTTTCCGCAAATTGTTGCGGTGGCGGGTTTTGGTTCGCGCTGCTAGTAGTCGCCGTACTATAGGTCGCTGCACGCGTTTTTCAGCGTGTAGCGGCCAACACTCCGATTTCCCGCCGTCGCGGGTTTTTCCCCTTTTTCCGGCAGTTGGTTTTCGCTTGAGCCCGGGGTTTCCGCCAGACGGCATAGGGTGTATGTTACTGGCGTGACCACAACCTAGACGAGGACGAGCAATGACGGACAAGACAGACGCTCCGAGCGAAGCGCCGACGCCACGAAGTTTTATCGGCGTTTCAGGCGCGCGCATTTTTACCGAGGTTCTTCGGGAAGAAGGCACGGAGGTTCTCTTCGGGTTTCCCGGCGGGACGGTGATTCCGATCTTCGACGCGCTTTATGATTCGCCGATCAAGTTCGTACTGACCCGCCACGAGCAGGGCGCCGCCCACATGGCTGACGGGTACGCCCGCTCGACCGGCAAGACCGGCGTGGTTATCGCCACCAGTGGGCCGGGCGCGACCAACCTGATTACCGGCCTGGCGACGGCGCACATGGACTCGGTGCCGATGGTGGCCTTTACGGGGCAGGTCCGCAGCAACCTCATCGGCAACGACGCCTTCCAGGAGGCGGATGTCACCGGCATCACGCGTTCGATTACCAAGCACAACTTCCTGGTTACACACGTGGAGGATCTCGCGCGGACGATGAAGGAAGCGTTCCACATCGCTCGCACGGGCAGGCCGGGACCGGTGTTGGTGGACATTGCCGTGGATGTCACCCTCAACAAGCCCGAGAAGGAGCCCCGAATCGAGCCCGATCTGCCAGGCTACAAGCCTCGCGGCGGCGGACACGACCGTCAGATCCAAGCTGCCGCCAATGCCATCAACAAGGCCAAGCGCCCGCTGCTCTACGTTGGCGGCGGTGTGATTATCGCCGAAGCCTCGCAGGAATTGCGCGACCTCGCCACAAAGGGGCGACTGCCTGTGACGACCACGTTGCTGGGTCTTGGTGCCGTTGACGAGGATGACGAACTGAGCCTCAAGATGCTCGGTATGCACGGCACGGCCTACGCCAACTACGCCACCCAGGAGTGCGATTGCCTTGTGGCTATCGGGGCTAGGTTCGACGACCGCGTTACCGGACGGATTGATACGTTTGCCTCGAAGGCCGAGACAATCATCCACATAGACATCGACCCGTCATCGATATCCAAGAACGTCGTGGTTGACATCCCGGTTGTCGGGGATGCAAAGTTCATTCTGGGCAGGATGCTCGAATACATCGAGCCGACGGACCGCCCGGCCTGGCTGGGTCAGATCGCCCAGTGGAAGGAAAAGTACCCGCTTCGTTACGAACACAACGGTCTGATCAAGCCGCAGGAGGTCGTCGAGACGCTCGGCAGGATCACCGACCACGACGCGATTATCGCCACCGGCGTCGGTCAGCACCAGATGTGGGCCGCGCAGTTCTACGGGTGGCATCGCCCGAGGCAGATCATTACCTCCGGCGGGCTGGGCACGATGGGCTTCGGTTGTCCGGCCGCGATCGGGGCGGCGTTTGGCAACCCGGGCAAGACTGTCATAGACATCGATGGCGACGGCAGTTTCACGATGACCATGATAGAGGTCATCACGGCCGCGCAGCACGAACTGCCCGTGAAGTTCGTCGTGCTGGACAACGGCTACCTGGGCATGGTCCGGCAGTGGCAGGAGATGTTCTATCGCGGTCGATATTCCGGCGTTGTACACCCGTGCCCGGACTTCGCCAAAGTGGCCGAGGGGTTCGGCGCCCGGGGGATTCGCATCAGCGACCGCGCCGAACTCGCCGACGGCCTGGCCGAGATGCTCAAACATCCCGGGCCGGTCGTCTGCTGCGTGGATGTTGAGCCGGAAGAGAATGTCTACCCGATGGTGGCGACCGGCAAGAGCCTCAACGAAATGGACCTCGGCAAACTGTCCTGATGGGCGAACCGCCAGGAAGCAGTGTGGAGAGATAAAAGATGAAACACGTTATTATGGCACTCGTTCAGAACCAGCCCGGCGTGCTGGCCCACGTGGCTGGAATGTTCTCGGCCCGTGGGTTCAACATAGACTCCCTCGTCGTCGGCCGGACCGACGATCCGCAGTTGTCCCGCATGACCATCGTTGCCGTCGGCGACGACCGCGTGCTCGAACAAATCCGCAAACAGCTCGAGAAGATTGTCACCATCGTCAAGGTCCGTGACTTCGAGGATGTCGCCCATATCGAGCGCGACCTGATGCTCATCCGCATCCACGCGCCGGCGGATAAGCGGGTTGGGGTGGTTGAACTGGCCAACCTCTTCCGTGGGCGGGTGGTGGATGTGGCGCGAAAGAATCTCGTCGTCGAGTTGTCCGGCCCGGAGGCGAAGATCGAGGCCTTCCTGGACCTGGTTCGCCCGTACGGAATCAGCGAGTTGGCCAGGACCGGCGTGATAGCTATGAAACGCGGCACGCAGCACAGCGAGGCCTGATGTCGCCTGCTGTTGGCGAGATCTGCATATATGGCTTGACTTGGAGGGGGGATTCAGCGAAATTGCGCGACCCGCATTTTGCGGGCAAATGGCATGACTAAACGAAAAGAAACCTCGGTCTTACCGGCGCTGGCAGTTTTGCTGGCCTGCGCGATCCCCGGGGCCGGGCACATCTACCTTGGCCGGGTCGGGAGGGGGCTTATCATCTTCCTGACCATCAGCGCCCTGTTCTGGTCGGGCATGGCGATCGGGGGAGTGCTTACCGTCGACTCGCAGCAGGAAAAGTGGTGGTTTGCCGCCCAGATGCTAACCGGCGCAAACGGCCTGGTCGCGTGGCAACTGGAGAAACGGGCCTACCAGGACCTCCAGCAGGACCTCCAGAAAGACGCGCAGGGTCGGAGCCTCGAAGATCGCATGGTCGATAAAAAAATTGCCTTGGTAGCCCCGGCAGAGACCGTCGCCCGGGCCTACTCTGGCGTGGCTGGGCTGATCAACCTTATGTGCATATTCGACGTCCTGATGCTCTCGCTCATGGGCGTGCGGGGCGAACCATCCCCGGAGAAAAAACGGGCTAAACGCCGTTCAGAAAAGGACGTGGAAACCAAATCGTGATCGCAACGCTGTTCTACAATCCGATCACTCTAAGCTTCGAGTCGGAGCTATGGCTGTTGCTGCCGCTCTGCGCAGCCGTCGGGCTGGTCTACAAGACCATTCGCGTCGAAAATATCAGCCATCTGCTCAAAGAGTTTGTCCTGCTGCTGCTTTACATGGCCTTCGGGCTTGTCGTTCTGTGTACGCTGCTGTGGCTGATCGATACCTACTGGCCCGGATCTGCCTGGTTCTCCTAAGTGGCCTAAAGTAAGTTTATTAGAGTCTATGTGCAGGGCCTGCCTGCCTATATGGCAGGGGGGCAAAACCAGCGTGAACCCACCAAGACAGATCCCGGGTTGCTCAACTGCATCAGTGGAAAGTTTTGCACTTTCAAAGAAGTCCATCACCCGCCATTGAAGGGCCAATCTCACTTCGATCCGTTAAAAACTCGTTGCCCTCTGTACGTTACGTGTTTTTCATAATGCATTTAAGCTCATGAAGTGTCCTTAGGCTGTTTGGCTCGGCGTTTATTGGACAAAACTAAGGAGAATAAGCGTATTTCCGATTTTTCTCGATCATAGAATGGTGCGTAGGCGTAGGAATGTTAGCTTCGCACCAGTGAATTGTGAGGTCACAATGATTTCTGATCGAGTATTGCTGGATATCGAATCGCAGCAGGACTTCTTCAGCCCTTCCGGGGCGCTGTACAGGCCGCAGTTTTCAAGTGTGGCCAAGAAGGTGGCTCGGCTCTTTTCCTGGGCACGTCTCAATGACATTCCGGTTATCAGCACCGTTCTGAGGCTTCGGCCTGGCGAGCGCGGGCCGCTGTCTTCAAAGCCCTACTGTGTGGACGACACCGAGGGCGAGCAGAAACTGGCCAAGACGGTGCTCGCTCGCAGGATCAACCTTGGCTTGTTGAACACCACCGATCTGCCGGATCACATATTCCAGAGATACCAGCAGGTTATTTTCGAGAAACGCAAGGCGGATATATTCGCCCACGCCCGGGCCGAGAGGCTTATCACCGAGTTGCCCCTTTGCACGTTCGTGCTCTGCGGGGCGGGGGTGTCGGCGGGAATCGTCCAAGCGGCGGTTGGCCTGCGCAGCCGTGGTTTCCCGGTAATCCTTGCCAGCGACGCCGCCCTGGCTGTATCGCCAGAGATGGCGAGCATGGCCCACCTGCGGATGGAGGCCAAGGGAGTCCTCTACGCGACGACCACGAGCATAGTAGCGCCCGTCGCCAAACCTCGGCGACTGAGTTTCCGTTCCGCCCCGAAGCTCGAACGACAGGCCTTCTGAGTTTAGTAGTCTTCAGCCGGCAGCCTGTAGCCAGTTTACCCCGAGCAAGATCGATGGGTAGTCGGTAAGGCGAAACCGGAAATCTGAAACCATTGTGTTTCTCCGTGTCTTGACAAGATTCCTCGTTGCGGTTCTGCGGTAATCGCCTTTGTCCGCCAAGCTGCCCTCTTGCAGTAGCGGGGCTTTTCTGGTACGTCCGTCAGCATGGCTGAGACCGATCAGAACTGGACTGTACTTCGCCTTATAAACTGGACGAAGGATTATTTCGCCAAGGGCGGAATCGAAGACGCCCGCTTGGCGTCCGAGGTTTTGCTGGCCCACGTGCTTAAGTGCAAGCGGATCGATCTCTACGCCCGCTTCGAATACGTGCCGCAGTCCGAACAATTCGCAGTCTTCCGCGATCTGGTAGCCCGCGCTCGCAAGCACGAGCCGGTTGCCTATCTCGTTGGCCACAAGGAGTTTTACTCGTTGGAGTTCAAGGTGACGCCCGAGGTGCTCATCCCGCGTCCCGAGACGGAGATGCTCGTCAGCGAGGCCATTGCCCACGTCAAGCAGCTATCCAGACCGGGACTGGTCTGGGATGTCTGCACCGGCAGCGGCTGCGTTGCGGTCGCCATTGCCAGCCAGGTCAAGGACTCCGAGGTGCTCGCGACGGATATCTCGCCGACGGCGATTGAAGTAGCCGCGGAAAACGTCGCCGCCCACGGCCTGACCGGCCGGGTCAGGTGCCGACAGGCGGACCTTCTTGATCTGCCCGCCGACTGCGAGG
>CAZMBZ010000101.1:0-15664 GCA_964564285.1 uncultured Planctomycetaceae bacterium
ATCCTCTACTTGCTCAATGCTCGGTGATCCGCTATAGCGGACCACCCTCGTATTGTGCGCGTAAACAAGCGCTGGCTCGGCGGGCTTTTCGTGCCTCGGGCCAAGCCAAAGAAACGATTTCGGGAGTGATGATGGCGATCAGGTGCGTTGTATGCGTCAAGCAGGTGCCGGACACCAAGCGCATAACCGGCGATGCGATGAAGGAAGACGGAACGGTCAACCGTGCCGCGCTTCCGGCAATCTTCAACCCAGAGGACTTAAATGCCCTCGAGGCGGCCTTGGAAATTCGCGACCGCGTGGGCGGAACCGTCACGGCAGTGACAATGGGTCCGCCGGTGGCCTGCGAGATCCTGCGGCAGTCGATGTTCCTCGGCGCCGACAGGGGCGTTCTCGTCACCGACCGAAGGGCGGCCGCCAGTGACACGCTGGCCACAAGCTACATTCTTTCGTGCGCGGTCAACAAGATCGGCGCCGACGTGGTTCTGTGCGGCAGGCAGGCTATCGACGGCGACACCGCTCAGGTGGGTCCGCAGATGGCCGAGAAGCTCTCCATGCCATTAGTGACATACGTAGAGCAATTGCAGGATGTTAGCATCGAAAAGCTACGCTTGCAGCGGAATATTGGCAACGGCTGGGAGGTCGTGGACGCCCCCGTACCGTGCCTGCTAACGGTTATGGACACCGCCAACACCCCCCGCCCGTCGGCGATCAGGCGGGTGATGAAGTACAAGAAGGCCCTCTCGAGCGCGGAAATCGCCAAGGCCGTCGCCGACGAAATGCCCGACGCCTCCGACGACGCCAAGGCAGCCGAGGCAACCAATCGCCAAGCCGCCCTGGAGGCCAAGGGAATGTTCATCGAGGCCTGGAACCTCGACGACATCAGCGCGGACCTTTCCTGGTGCGGACGCAATGGCAGCCCCACCAAGGTACACCGCATCCAGTCGGTAGTTCTGGCCGGCGGGGAGTACCGCGAGTTCCCACCGACCGAGGAAGGCATGACCCAGCTTGTCGGCGAACTGATCGACGACCATACAATCGGCTAAGCGACACTCATAGAAGCGATTAAAGCAGGAGAGCATGAACATCGGGTTCGCCCTGAAACATGATAGGACGCCACCTTGGATCCACGGCGATTGCCAGCCTTGGACTTACAGCGTCTCTTCTTCTCCTACTACTACCTACTACCTATTACCTACTACCTTCTTCTCGGGATAGATCATGATAGAAGTAAACCGAAACGGCGAAGTATGGGTCTTCGCGGAGCAGGAAGACGGGCAACTGTCGGAAGTTCCGCTGGAACTGCTCAGCAAGGCGCGCGAACTGGCCGAGACACTCTCGGTGCCCGTCGCGGCCGTGCTGCTGGGCGATAACGTCAAGGCCCTCGCCGACGAACTCATCAGCTACGGCGCCGACCGCGTGTATGTCGTCGAGGATCCGTGCCTAAACCATTACCAGGCCACCAGCTACAACAAGGTTCTCTGCGACCTCATCACCGATCGCAAGCCGCAGGTGTGCCTCTACGGCGCGACAGCCATCGGGCGAGACCTCGCCCCCACAATCGCCAGCGCCATGAAGTGCGGATTGACTGCCGACTGCACCGATCTCCAGATCGGCGACCACACGCCGCCCGGCACGAAGGAAACCCACAAGAACCTGATGCTCCAGATTCGCCCAGCCTTCGGGGGCAATATCATCGCGACGATCGTCAACTTCGACCGCTGGCCGCAGATGGCGACGGTGCGCGAGGGCGTGATGGCCATGCCGGAAGTAGACGCCAGCCGCACCGGCGAGGTCATCGAGGTCCAGGCTGACCTGGACGGCATTAAGCTGCCGCTTACGCTCATCGAGACGCATCGCCGCGAGAAGAAGGTCAACCTCAAGGCCGCCCGAATCATCGTGGCCGGCGGCGCGGGTGTCGGCAGCAAGGAGAACTTCCGCCTGCTGTGGGACCTGGCCAACTGCCTCGGCGGAGCCATCGGCGGATCGCGAGCGGCGGTGGACCTGGGCTATGTGGACAACGACCACCAGGTAGGCCAGACCGGCACAACGGTTCGCCCGGCGCTGTACATCGCATGCGGCATAAGCGGAGCGGTCCAGCACCGCGCGGGCATGGAAGACTCCGCCAAGATCGTGGCAATCAACAGCGACCCCGACGCGCCGATCTTTTCGGTCGCCCATTACGGAATCAAAGGCGACCTGACCGAGGTCATTCCCCGGCTGATAAAAGCCGTCCGAAGAGGCGCGAGCATCGAGCAGGCCGCCGAGCAGCAGGCATAGGACTTAACCACAGAGTGGAAGATCCCGACGAACGTCGGGAGCCCAGAGGTTTTTCATGGCTAACTTTTATACCGACAACGAAGACATCCGTTTTCTGTTTAACCACATGGACATGTCGCGACTGGCGGACATCATGGAAGATGGGTATCGCTTCCACGAAGAGTTCGACTTCGCGCCAGAGAACTCCGACGATGCGGTGGATAACTACGCGCGGGCCCTTGAGTCCGTAGGCCAAATCGCAGGCGATATCATCGCCCCGACGGCTGAGGAAACCGACCTCGTCGGCAACAAGCTCAACGACGACGGCACGGTCACCTACGCACCGGGCATCAGCGAGGCCCTGCTGCGTCTCGGCCAGGCCGACATGATGGGCTTCACCCTGCCCTACCGTTTCGGCGGGATCAACTGCCCGAACCTGCTCTACACGATGAGCAATGAGATCATCAGCCGGGGCGACGCGGCACTGATGAACATCTACGGGCTCCAGGGCATCGCTGAGACAATCAACGCCTTCGCCAGCGAGGAGATCAAGCAGGAATACCTGCCCAACATGGCCAACGGCAAGTGGACCGGGGCGATGGTGCTGACCGAGCCCGACGCCGGCAGCGACCTCCAGGCCGTCAAGTGCCGCGCCTACAAGGACGACGAGGGCAACTGGTTCGTCCACGGCGTGAAGCGATTCATCACCAATGGCTGCGGCGAGGTGCTGCTTGTACTGGCCCGGACCGAGCCGGAGATTACCGATGGTCGCGGTCTGAGCCTGCTGGTGGTCGACTGTGGCCCGAAGGTCAAGGTCCGCCGCCTCGAGCACAAGCTTGGCATAAATGGGAGTCCGACCTGCGAGCTGTTCTTCAACCACGCGCCCGCCAAGCTCATCGGCGAGCGGCAGCGTGGGCTCATCACCTACGTCATGAGCCTGATGAACGGTGCCCGCGTTGGCATCGCCGCCCAGTCGCTCGGCATCGGCGAGGCCGCCTACCGAGTCGCACGCGCCTACAGCCACAGCCGCAAGCAGTTCGGCACGGCCATCGAGAACTTCCCCGCCGTCCGCGAGTTGCTGGTGAACATGAGCCTGGATATCCAGGCCGCCCGCGCCCTTACGTACTGGGCCAGCTTCTGCGTGGATATCGAAGTCGGCGCTCTCAAGAAGGCCGAGTTCGGCGGGCTTCCCTCCGACGAGGCCAGGAAGTTCAAGAAGTTCGCACGCAGCTATAAGCGGGTCAACGGCCTGCTGACGCCGATGAGCAAGTACTACGCCTCGGAAATGTCAATGCGAGTCGCCAACGACTCTATCGCCGTCCTCGGCGGCAGCGGGTACATGAAGGACTACGCCAGCGAGAGGCACCTCCGCGACAGCCGAATCACGACGATCTACGAAGGCACCAGCCAACTCCAGGTCCTCGCCGCCGTCCGCGGCGTTTCGTCCGGCTCGGCAGAGACCGTGATCAACAGCATCATCGACGCCCACGAAGATTGGCCCGCGGAAATCCAGCCGCTGATCGAGCAGATCCGCACCGGCCTGGCCGACCTCGCCGAGACGGTGGCGTTCGTCAAGACCCAAGGCGGCACGGAGTACATGGACCTCAGCGGCCGAAAGCTCGTGGACATGGGCATCACGCTCGTAGTGGCTGCCCTCTTCTGCGACGCCGCCACCGAAAGCGAAAAGAAACTCGCCGTCGCCCGCCGCTGGCTTGCCTCCAAAATGCCCGAGCTGCGGATGAACAAGGAAATAATCCTCACCGGCGACCGCTCGATCATCAAAGACTTCGAAGCCCTCGCCGGACCCGTGCCCGTAACGGAGTAGCCGCAGCGGACGGAAGACCACAAATTGACATACCCAGGGTCCCGCAAGCACGCGGGGTCCTTTTCGTATGCCGGCCTTCGCTACAGCCCGACCGCGACTGCAAAGACGCCAAAGGTGATGCTCAGGGCGATCAGGGCGATCAACCCAAATCCACCGATAAGTCCCATCACGCGGAAGCTCTGCGGCAAACTCATGAGGGTCTTCCACCGAAGCGGCAGGTATATCGCGGCATAGATTCCGCCGAGCATGCCAGCCGACGCGAAACAGCCCACGCCTGTCATGTCCGCATCGCCTTGCAGGGCGACCGCTATCAGGCGTGACAGACCCAGCAACCACAGAAGGAAGATCACGAACATTGCGATGGAGTTTTGTTTGGCGTTGCTGAGCATCTGGGCCTGGCTACGGGCGTAAGGGTCGAGAATCTGCCTTATGGGCACCTTCACGCCCTGTATCAGCCCGGCAAACGCGGTGACCTGTGTGAACCCTGCCATCCCCTCCCGCCAGACCATAATCGTCGGCGGGAACTGCTTGCTGCGAAGCATCGCGTTGATCTCATCGCCAGACACCGGCCCGTATGACTCGCCGTTGTGAGCGTAACGCCAGTAATCAAGCAACTGCTGCTCTGCTACCGGATCGTCCATGAGTCCTCTCCCGAAAGAAACCGTATAATCTTCCGCCCCCGGCGCTTATGCCGGTTCCACAGACAAAGAGGATACCCACCCCAGCCATCGGAGACAAGCGAGGAGAACGCAAATGATGAGCACCAAGTCCGAAGTGTCAGACCCAACTACTCCAAACATCTTCTGCCACGCCCAAACTTCCTGCTTCACGCCTTCTCACGAGGAGCGGCGAGTTCCCCCTACGCCTCCGGCCTGGCTGCTTTCCAGCCGGCGTCGGCCTGGGCTTGCAGTTTCTTCAGCACGGCCTGGTCGGTTTCGGCGATGACATTGCGATTCTCGCCGGGGTCCGCCCGGTGGTCGTAGAGTTCCTCGGCCCGGATATCGCCGGTCTTGCGGTCCACCCATCGCGTGTATCGCCAGCGGTCGGTCCGCATGGAGTAGCCCATAACCTTGCCGCGCGGATACTGACTGAACGCCGCGGACTTCCACCGCCGATCTGGCTGGTCCATCACGGGCGTCAGGCTCACGCCCTCGCACTTCTTCGGTGCTTCCAGCCCGCACATATCGGCCAGCGTGGGGTAGATGTCCACAAACTCGCACAGAGCAGTTGTGGATCGGCCTGGCTTGACACCGGGTGCCGCGAAGATCAGCGGGGCATGCGTATCCAGTTCCAAGTTGGTGTGCTTGGACCAGCACCCGTACTCGCCGAGCTTCCAGCCGTGGTCGCCCCACAGGACGATCACCGTGTTGTCGCGCAGCTTCAGGCGATCCAACTCGTCGATCACGCGTCCGATCATCGCGTCGGTGTAGCTCACACACGCCCGATAGCCGCGGATCAACTGGCGAGCAAGGTCGTCCGAGCACGGGCCAGCCTTGGGAATGTTCGTGTACGCCCGAAGTTCGCCCCAATTTGTCAGGCTGAACGGCGTCGCGCCTTTGGGCGGCTTGTTGTTGGCCGGCAGATGAATCTTCTCCGTCGGGTACATGTCCCAGTACTTCTTGGGCGCGTTGAACGGCAGGTGGGGCTTGTAGAATCCCACGCCCAGGAAGAACTGCTCGCCAGTTTTGGCGAACTTCCGCAGGCGTGCGATGGCGCTGTCGCTGATTACGCCGTCGGCATAGGCGCTGTCGGGAACGTCGGGACCCTCAAACGCCGGGCCTCGCCCCTTGTTGGCGGCGCCTCTCTTGGCCTGTCCCGCCGCGACGGTCGCGATCGACTCCCGAGCCAGATAGCCTCGTCCCTTCCAGTCGCCACTCTCACGGCCGGGCTTTTCACTCCAGCCGACCAGGTCATCCTCGCGATGATGATATATCTTGCCCAGCGAAATGGTCGTGTAGCCGTTCTTCTTGAAAAACTGCGGCAGCGAGACGATGTCGGGCATCGTCTGCCGAAGTGGGTGCTTGAGGTCGTAGATCTTCGTCGTGTCCGGCCTGCACCCGCTCAGCAGGCTGCACCGGGACGCGGCACAGATAGCCTGCTGGCAGTAAGCCCTATCGAATCGAATCCCCGCCCCTGCCAGGCGGTCGATGTTCGGCGAAATGATATCCTCGTGCCCATAGCAACCAAGCTCCGGCCGAAGGTCATCGACAGCAATAAACAAAACGTTAGGCCGCTTCGAGCCACCCGCGCTACCGCCGGCCGAAATCTTCGCCGCCCGCACCGCCGTCAGTCCGACCGAACCCAGAATCGCCGCCCCAGCCGCACCTTTACCCATCGCCGAAATAAAACCACGCCGCGTCATTGTTACCATCGAAGTTATCTCCTTACGGCATATCCAGTTCGGGTCCCTGCCGCCTATCCCAACTGACGAGCGGGTAGTGATGACTTTAGCCCCCAGCAGCATGAAACGCAAACGGTCTGCCTGTCTTGCTGTCAACCAGGGCGATCAAGTGGTACCGAGCACAATTTGCCGATGAGCGGGATTGATCAAACGTCCTGGATCTGTGGCGCCTGGGGGAATCGTGAGCTTCAGGGTTCGCGGGTATTATACCCGATGACTAGTGAATGTCAAGGCAAAAATCAAAAAAGTTTACTGCCTGGTAAACGCCATAATATCGGGCGGCGAGTTCGGCGGTGGTGTGGGCCGGGGCCGGGGCTACTCGGTCTGGTACTTCTGCCGCTCGGCCTCGTCGATGGCGTGTTTCTTTATCGCCAGGTCGATGGCCAGGTTGGTCGCGGCGATCAGGCTGGTTGGGTCGGCCTTGTTTTTACCTGCTATGTCGAAGGCCGTACCGTGGTCGGGACTGGTGCGGATAATCGGCAGGCCGAGCGTTACGTTAACCGCCTCCCGCCAGGCCAGCAGTTTGATGGGGATCAGGCCCTGGTCGTGATACATCGCCACCACGCAGTCGAACTTGCCATCGAGCGCCTTGAGGAAGACCGTGTCGCCGGGGAAAGGCCCATCCACGCATATCCCGGCTTCCTTGGCCATCAGGATGGCTGGGGAAATAATGCGGGCTTCCTCGTCGCCGAACTTGCCATCCTCGCCAGCGTGGGGGTTCAGGCCCGCGACGGCGATGCGGGGTTTCTCCAAACCGAACCAATCCTGCAAGGCGCGGTCCGCCAGGTCGATCGGGTTGAAGACGCAGCCGATGGTGAACTGGTCGCGGATGGAGATTATCGGCGTGTGAATCGTGGCCAAAATGACCTTCAGTTGCGGGGCGACGAACATCATGGCGACGTAACGGGCGCGGCACTTTTCCTTGAGCAACTCGGTGTGGCCTGGATACTTGTTGTGCCCAGCCAGGGTCCACGCGGCCTTGGAAATCGGCGCGGTTACGATCGCGTCGATCATGTTCGTCCGGGCGGCCTCGATGGCGTCCAGGCAAAAGGCCATCGACGCCCGCCCACCGATCTTGGATGGACCCCTTTTCATACGAGCGGGCAGGGATATTTCATCGTAGTCCAGTATCACCAGGTCACGCTGATACTTGCGGATATCCTCGTGGTGGTCGCGATAGAACGGCAGGTCAACTTCCAGCATGTCGGCCGTGTAGCTCAGCAATTCAGCCAGGCCGAAAACGACAAACCGCGCCCGATCCCGCACACCCTCGGCAGAGAGCATCTTGACGATAATCTCCGGCCCGATGCCGCACGGGTCGCCCATGGTGACGCCGATTGTCGGTCTGTACTCAGCCATATCACACGCCAGTAAACGTCAAAAACATTCGCACCAGACAAACGCGCCCCGCGACCGTCACGGCCGAGGGGCGTCCTCCACGTGCTTCGCGAATTATATCATACCGCGATAACCCAACGGTGCGACCCCCAAAACACCGCAAAGGCCGAAAAGAAGGCCAAAGCTTTGCCTTGGCCCAAGGCCTGCTCGCTTTAGCAGGCAAGGCAGTTGAAGCCGGTTGGCGACCTCATGCCGCCGGAGTTTTTGGCCTTGATCTCCGTATAGCTTATGCTATACTTCAGTCATGCCAAGCGAAGTGAGATTTTCGGCCGTCAGGAAGATGCTGGAAGCCAAAGGCTACAATCTGACGAGAGTCAACGGTTCGCATCACATATTCACCAAGGCTGGCGCTCGGCCGGTACCGATCCCGGTACACAAGGGAAAAGTAAAACCAGCTTACGTCCGAATGATCCAGAAATTAGAGGCGTGAAATGATAAAGCCTAAGAGCAACCAGAAAGAACTGAGTACCCCCTTTGAACCCACAATCCTGGGTTCCGCCAAGCGGATCGCGCATGCGTACGACTTGGTGCTCCGCTTCGAGGACGGCGAGTGGTACGGCCACGCCTTGGAATACCCGGAGGCGATGGGCGACGGAAAGACTGAGAGAGCATGCGTCCGAGCCACACGTCAGGCTCTGACGGTCGCCATCGCCACCATGCTGGAGGCCGGGCAAACACCGCCGTCATCCGCCCGCCAAGGCCATCGCTCCGCCCAAGTCAACGTGCGCCTGACGCCCGAAGAAAAAGCCGTGCTGGAATCCAAGGCCAAAGCCCGTGGCTTCCGCGGTCTGTCTGACTTTATCAGGACGACGGCGCTGGCGGAGAAGTAGCATTCTGATACTGCCCCACCAGCGGGCCGCGTTTCAAGACCTCTATCTGCGATTCGAAGCTTGCTCGGCCGGACTTGTAGTAGATGCCTATCGGGATCTCGTTGCCCCAGGTGAAGGCGAGTTCCAGGGCGGCGGCGCGGTTGGCTGGGTCGTGCTTGTCGTCGATGGGTTTGACGCGATCCTTGTACCATTTGAACGTGTTGCGGTGGTTGAACGACGGGCACGGCTGGAGTATGTCCAGCAGCGCCAGGCCGCCCTTGTGCTCGATGGCGGCGGTCATCATAGCCTGGAGGTGCTCGGGCGCACCGGTGAACGACCGAGCCACGAATGATGCGCCTTCGACTATCGCCAGGGCGAGCGGGTTAAACGGCAGGCTCGTCACGCCGTGGGTCTGGATCTTGGTTATCATGCCCAGCTCGCTGGTCGGCGAGGCCTGGCCCTTGGTCAGGCCGTAAACCTGGTTGTTGTGGACGAAGCACTTCACGCCGATGTTCCGGCGGACGGCGTGGATGAAATGGTTGCCCCCCTCACCGTACATGTCGCCGTCGCCGCTGGTGACTATTACCTCGAGGTCGTGGTTGACCAGTTTGATGGCCGTCGCTGCCGGCAGGGCTCGTCCGTGCAGGCCGTTGAAGACATTGGCTTGGGTATAGTGCGGCAGTTTGGCGGCCTGGCCGATACCGCTCACCAACACCAGTCGCGTGCGGTCCACGCCTGCGGCCTCCAAGGTCTTGTCGAGCGTCTTGAGCAGCGCGTAGTTTCCGCAGCCGGGGCACCAGGCGGGCTGCTCGTCAAACTGGCCGAGACCCTTCATCACTGTTTCGGTAGTCATTGTGCGATCCTTTCGGCGATCCACGTCCCGGTAAAGGGCATGCCGTCATACTTAGCCAACAACTCGAATTCGCCAACCACACCGGTCATTCGAAGCAGTTGTACGAACTGGCCCGTCTGGTTCCCCTCGACGAAGATGATTCGCTGTCGCCTTTCGAAGGCCTTGGCAACTTCTTCGACGCGGATGGGCCAGACCTGGGCGTAGTGCAGCATCGCCGTCGGCGAGCCCTGGGCGTTGAGCATGTCCACCGCCTCCCGGGCCGGGCCGTATGTCGAGCCCCAGCATATCAGCAGTGTCTGGGCCTCGGCGGATCCGTAGAGCTCCGGGGCCATCGACTCATCAGTCATGGCGTCGAGCTTCCGCATTCGCTTGTCCTGCTGGACGAGGTGGCTTTCGATATCCTCGCTGAGATGCCCCCTGGCCGTGTGCTCGTCGCTGTCCGCCAGCACCAGCGCCGCCCCGCCGGGCACGGCCCGCGGCGAGATGCCGGATTCCGTCACCGCGTAGCGGACGTAATCGGCACCCGGATTCTCTGCCAGGCAGCGGTCGATGGGTGCGTAGTCCTCACCGAGCGGCTCGATCGTCTGCTCGAAATCCTGGAGGAACTGGTCGGTCAATATCAGCACGGGCGTCTGGAACTCATGGGCCGTCTCGATCGCCCGGCGGGTGACGTCGTAGCACTGCTGCACCGTGCCAGGCGCGAAGATCGCCCGCGGGAACTCGCCATGCCCGGCGTGAAGGGCGAATAGCAAATCCTGCTGGCCCGTCCGCGTGGGCAGCCCCGTCGCCGGGCCGGGACGCTGGGCGATCATCACGCAGATCGGCAGTTCCATCATGCCCGCCAGGCTCATGCCCTCAGCCATCAGCGCGAACCCGCCGCCGCTGGTCGTCGCCATCGCGGGCACACCCGCATAGACGGCCCCGCAGAGCATGTTGACCGCAGCGATCTCGTCCTCGGCCTGCTCGACGACTATTCCGTATCGATCCGCCGCGCCCGCCAGGAAAGTGAACGTCGCGGTGCCCGGCGTCATCGGATATGACGCGGCGAACTTAACGCCGCTGACAGCGGCAGACAGGCCGATGGCTGCGGCGCCGTTGTATATCTTCAGCTTGCCGCCATCACCGGTGGGCTTGGGCGCCTGGAGCAATCCCGCGTGAGGCCCGGCCAACTCGGCGCCTTTGCGGGCGCAGGCTTTGTTGCTGTCGATAACCTCCTCGCCCTTCTTGGCAAACGTCTCAGCCAGCAGCGCCTCCATCGCGCCAACGTCGTAGCCCAGCAAGCCCATGACGGCCCCCGCGGCGACGGTGTTGGAATACAGCTTGCTCCCACCGGCCTGCTGGGCGACTTCGCCGAGATCGATTGCAATCGCCCCTTCCATCGCCTGGCCGTTGTATAGAACCAGCCCGCCCTCGCTGACCTCGCCCGAAAGGACATCCCGCGCGGGATCGGTAAGAGCAACCAGCAAGTCGGCGGTGTCCGAGCCGGCGTACATGGGTCCTTCACCGATGCGGATATCGTACCAGTTGAGCCCGCCGCGGATTCGCGACATGTAGCTCTGCGTGGCTGCGACGTGCAGGCCCAGACGGGCAAATACGTCGACCAGCAGCGACCCCGTTGTTGCCACGCCCTGACCGGCCTCGCCGGCAACTCGAATAGTCACGCTCATGGCTTCCTCGCTCGTTTGAGAATTTCGCGTAACGCACGGCTGAGACATATTCTAGTCCCCTGCCTCGCCGGTATCCACAAAACGCCAGTGTGGATTCCTCATCCGCATCGCGCCCGGGCAGGTTATGATACGGGCTTTAACACACTAACCGGAGACGTTCCCGCATGAAGGTGTACCTGGCGACAATGGGCTGCCAGATGAATCGGCTGGACAGCAGGCTGGTGATGGCTTCGCTGTGTTCGATCGGGGTGTTGGCACTTCTGATCGCCGTGCAAGGGTGTCATCGCATGCCCGACCAGTCGACATTCCTTTCGATGGGCGCCGCGCCGGATGAGGCGGTCGTCCAGCTTCGATGCGCGAAGATCCCCCACATCGAGCATATCGCCGCGCATTGCTGGTTCGCGGAGTACGACCCAAACGGCCGGACATGGCACCGCTGGGAGGTGTGGCAGAAGCGTGGTAGTGGCCGGGGCGACTGGGGGTATCTGCGGAAGAATCTCATGTCGGCATCGAGCGGGGTCGGCGCCGGTCCTGCGTGGGTGCTGGCCGAATGGCGCGGGTCCGAATCCGCCCGGGTGTCGACGGTACTGAACGACCCCGAGAACTACCCATACACCGACACGTACCGCTACTGGCCCGGCCCGAACAGCAACACGTACGTCGGCTGGGTCCTCCGCAAGGCCGACGTCAAAACCGAACTGCCCTCCGCCGCCATCGGGGCTTCCTACAGGTAACTGTGGACCTCGCGGGCAACTCCAATCGTCACGTTCATGGCTGCCTCGAACCAAGGACCCCGCGAACGACAACACCCGCGGCGGGAGTACCTGCCGGCATGTGGCATTGTTATGCCCATAGTCCCTCTACGAGCCTGATGCTGTTGCGGGTGAATTCCCCATCCGCATCGCGCCCGGGCAGGTTATGATACGGGCTTTGACACACTAACCGGAGACGTTCCCGCATGAAGGTGTACCTGGAGACAATGGGCTGCCAGATGAATCGGCTGGACAGCGAGCTGGTGACGGACTCGCTTCTGGCGGCTGGACACGAGATGATCGATAATCGCCCCGACGCCGACGTCGTGCTGTACAACACTTGCTCTGTCCGCCAGCACGCGGAGGAGAAGGTCTACAGCCGGCTCGGCGGCGACACACGGCGCAAGGCCCATCACAAACCCCGGCAGATACTCGGCGTGCTGGGTTGCATGGCCCAGCGAGAGGGCGCGGAGCTTACCAATCGTTTCAATGGGCTCAACATAGTCTGCGCGCCCGGGCAATTGTCCAGACTGCCGGAACTGATCGCCGCCGCGGCAGAGGGAAACCGGGTGGTGGCACTGGATGCAAGTCGTATCGAGGCCAGCCGCGACGCGAAGTCATCCTCGGCAGACAGCGCCTCAGCCGACGAGGTGGCGTTCGACGCCATGGACCTCGCCCGCAACTACAATCACGCCTCGCCCCGCACCCAGGCATATGTCCGCGTGATGAAAGGCTGCGACAACTTCTGCACGTACTGCATCGTTCCGTTCGTGCGAGGCCCCGAGCGAAGTCGCCGACCTGAACGAATCCTCCAGGAGGTCAGCCACCTCGTCGAGGCCGGCGTGTCGCAAGTCACGCTGCTGGGCCAGACCGTCAACCGCTACCGGTTCTCCGACAATGCACAAACGACCCGCTTCAGCGACCTTCTCGCCGAGGTCTCCGACGTGCCCGGCCTGCGACGGCTGCGGTTCGTTACGAGCCATCCGCTGGATTTCACCGACGACATTCTCCACGTCATGGCTGAACGCGAGAACATATGCGAGTACATCCATGTACCGCCCCAGAGCGGCTCAGATGAGGTCCTGCGCCGCATGAACCGCAAGTACACCCGCGCCCAATACGACAACCTTGTCGACCAGGCCCGCGAAATCGTACCCGGCGTGGTGCTGGCCGGGGACTTCATCGTGGGGTTCCCGGGCGAGACCGAGGCCGACCACGAAACGTCGGCCGAGCTGATCCGCCGCAGCGGGTTCAAGAACAGTTTTGTCTTCAAGTACTCCCCCCGTCCCGGCACGGCCGCAGCGAGAACAATGCTCGATGACGTACCCGATGAAGTCAAACGCCGCCGCAACCACGAACTCCTCGCCGTGCAGAACGAAGTAGGCCTGGCGCACCACCAATCTTACATCGGCGAAACCATTGAGGTGCTGGTAGAGGGCCCAAGCGTTCGGGCAGACAGGCAGGGCTTCGAGCCGACGCCGGAGCGCACGCAGCTTGCAAGCCGATCACGGGGCGAGCACATCGTACACTTCATCGGCCCGGAGAAACTCACCGGGCAGTACGTCAACGTACACATCACCGGCGCGACAGCCCTGGGCCTTCAGGGCGACCGCCAGCCTGGGGAAGAATGAGACAGCTTAGAACGGGATTTTCACGCCGGCACTGAAGAAGTGGGCACTTTCGCTTGACGACTGAGCACCTTCGTAACGAACGAACAGTGCCAACCCGTCGTCGAGCTTCGCCGATACGCCCGCACCGAAGTACGCGCTGTCGCCGCCCAGGCCGCCCTGGTCGGTCGTGAACTTCGTTCCGCCAGCCAGGAAGCTCGCATCGAGACTCTGGTCCTCGATGTATTCCCGCGACCAGCCCGCGAAGACCTCCGGGACGAGCGTGACTTTTTCCATCGCCAGTTCCCTTGCCAGTCGCACACCCAGACGCGAGCGGAGCGAGTGGAACGTTTCTGCCCCGACGCGCAGGCCGGCACCGCCTCCACCGGACTCGCGGAAGCCTTCCTGACGATAGCAAGTGTACTGGAGCGATGCGGTGGGGCTCAACGTGAAGCCTGACAGTTCGAAATCATAGCCGCCGCCGAGATACATCGAGACATCGTTGGCGCCGTAGTCCGCGTCGGCCTGGCGGCGCAGAGCGCCGACGACCACATCGCGTTCGGTGTCGTTCCAGTGGAAGCCGCACGTTGCCCAGGCGTCCAGAAACAGTCCGCCCTGCGTGTACGTCGCGAAGGGGCCCACTCGCAGCGTCTCCACGTCGCCCTCGCCCCGGTCATGAGCCCAATTGACCTCGGTGTGAGCGTACGAGACAGCCAGGCCGGCAAGGACGTTTTGTCCCAGCCATGTATCCACGCCGAATTGCACGCCGTAAGACTGGCCAGAATATCCGAGACGGTCGGTCGAACTTTTCTGGCGGAACGTCGCGGCGAAAGGCACGGCGAAGAATTGCAGGTCTTTCAGGAAGCCCTTGTTCCGCTTGGGGCGGTTCGGGTCTTCACCCATCGGCCCGGCCACGCCGCGTAGATCCCGCTCGAACGCCCCATCCGCATCAGCCCGTGACGCGGCCCGGCTGAAGCTGTCCAGGGCCCCGAGGTAGCCGTCGCTCCGCCGACGTCGAAGGTGCCTGACGATATCCGCAGCCTGTAGTTGGACAGTGCGGGTCGCAGTACGAACCGTCGCCAGGTACGGCTCGGCGTTGAGTTGCCTGGCAGCCTGGTTGAACTGCGATGCGTTCATCAGCAGCAGTTGGTTGGTGATGGTAGCGTAGTCTCCGCCCGCCGTGGCGGAGTCCGCATCGAGCGCGCTGGCAAGGCTGCGGTTGGCCCGAGATGCCTGGGCGGTGAAACTCGTCAGCGCGGTCGTCGTCAGGACGTAATCGTTGCCGACCGCCGATCCGGCGAACGCCAGGAACGCCGAGTTGCTCGTCACGACGGCGCCGTTATCGGTCACGCCGCCGGCGGTGGTGATGATCGTGAACTGATCGCCGGTGAGGAACACGCCCGGCCCGGCCAGCTTGGTGACGCCGATCTGACTGCCCGATGCCAGCGTGGCAGCGCCGCCCACGACGACCTGGTCCTGCTGCCGCGTTACATCATCGGGTTTGTTCACCTCGATTTCGAGCGTGCCGTCAAGAACGTAGTCGCCCCCGACGGTCGTCGTACCGATGCTGTTGCCCGGCGCGAATGTCCCAGCCGCGTTAACCGTCAGATTCCCGCCAACCGTGCCGACGCCTTCGAGCCTGGCGCTGTTAACGATGACGTTGCCGCCAACGGCTCCGTTTAGCACAAGCGTGCCCGCGCCAACCGTGGTAGCTCCGGTGAAGGCCTGACTGGCACCTGACAGAGTCAACTCGCCCGTGCCGAGTTTGGCGAGCGCCCCCGCCCCGCTCATCGCCCCGGCATACGTGCCGTCGCCGGCCTGGTCGAAAGTCACTTGGGCGTCGTTGACAATGGCGCCCTGCAAACTGTTGGTGTCACCGGTCAGCACCCCGGCCGAGACCGTCGTGCCGCCGCTGTACGCGTTCATGCCCGTCAGCGTCACCGTGCCGGCGCCGAGTTTGGCCAGCGATCCCGCGCCGCTCATCACCCCGGCATACGTGCCGTCGCCGGCCTGGTCGAAAGTCACCTGGGCGTCGTTGACGATGGCGCCCTGCAAACTGTTGGTGTCACCGGTCAGCACCCCGGCCGAGACCGTCG
>CAZMBZ010000101.1:15764-15970 GCA_964564285.1 uncultured Planctomycetaceae bacterium
CGTGCCGGCGCCGAGTTTGGCCAGCGATCCCGCGCCGCTCATCACCCCGGCATACCTGCCGTCGCCGGCCTGGTCGAAGGTCACCTGCGCGTTGTTGACAATGGCACCCTGCAAACTATCTGTGTCGCCGGTCACCACACCCGCCGAGAATGTAGTCCCGCCGCTGTAGGTGTTCAGGCCACCCAGTTCCAACACGCCGCCGCCGG
>CAZMBZ010000102.1:0-15960 GCA_964564285.1 uncultured Planctomycetaceae bacterium
ATCTGGAGCTTGTCGCTCGCGAGGTGGTTGAAGGCCTGCGGGTGGGGAGTCATCGCAGTCCTCTTGACGCTGTGTTGAATGAGTTGCTCTTCAGGCGCCAACCAACGCTCAACGGATCGTCTGCCGGAGCACGTCTATGACATTCATGAATCCATGGCTTCTGCTGGCGGCAGCCGGCGTTGCGTTGCCCATTCTCGCGCACCTGCTCAACCGCTACCAGGTCAAGCAGACCGACTGGGCGGCAATGCAGTTCCTCAACCGGTCGGTTCGCGTCCGCTCGCGACAGATTCGCCTCCGGGATATTCTGCTGCTGGTGCTTCGCTGTCTTGCGGTCCTTCTGCTGGCGTTGGCCCTGTCACGACCGGCGTGGCGAGATGGAGCCAACTCATGGCTGCCGGGTGAGAGACGGGCCGGTGTGATCATAGCCTTGGATAGCTCTTATAGCATGGAGCACAGTGACGGCACCGCAACGCGATTCGAACGAGCGGTTCAGAAGGTCGAAACGATCACCGCAAGCATTCATCCTGGCGACCCGGTATGCTTGGTCTTACTTGGAGGCGAACACAGGGTTGTCATACCGAACATGGCGTTCGATCCGGAACGGTTCAGGACGATCCTGCAAACCCAGCAGATATCCCCTGAACCCCTTAACTTAGACAGCGTTCCGAATCGCCTGAAGGAATTGGCCGAGGGTATGGACGCCCTGCAGAAAGAGATCTACATCGTCACGGATGTGCAGGAGCAGGACTGGGAGAATCGGTATTCCCGATTGCGCGACGCACTAGCGAACCTCTGCAAGAGCGCCGAAGTTTTCATTGTTCCGGTGCAGGGAGGCTCGGATAACCTTGCGGTAACGAGCCTGGATCTTGTGTCTGGAGTGCTCCGCAAAGGTACGACCGCGCGGTATCGAGCCACGGTGCGAAATTGCAGTGAGAGTTCCGTTTCGAACGTCAGGGTCAACTGCCTGGTGGACCGTATCCAGGCCGACAGCAAGACCATTCCTCTCATTTTGCCGGGATCTTCGGAGACCGTTTCGCTGTTTGTCCCCTTCAACAATAGCGGGCCGACACGTATCACCGCCGAGCTTGAGGCGGACGCGGTACCGGCCGACAATGTGCGGCGGGCCGTGGCCGTCATCCGGGACCGGGTCTCCGTCTTATGTGTCGATGGATTGACGGGAGGGGCAGGTGATTCGGGCGGGCTTACCGTGGCGGCTCTGCTTGCACGCGACAGCGGTACGGATGAGGAGGGGTTTACGGTGCGGTCGGTGCCGTGGCTTTCCCTCCCTGCGCAAGACTTGGGCAGCTTCGACGTCATTGTGCTGGCCGGTGTGCCTGAAGTCACATCCGAGCAGGCGCGCCAGCTCGAAGAGTATGTTCGTGAAGGTAATGGCCTGATCTGGTTTGCCGGCGACAACGTGAAAGCTTCGGAGTGGAACGAGCGTTCGGCGTCGGCCGGGACGCCGCTGCTCCCTGCCGTGATCGAAAAGGTGGTTAACACCAGTGATGCGATGGGTGCGGGAAGACCGCTGGAGCGGATCATGCCTGATCATCCGGTGTGCCGCCCATTGCTGTCGCTACCAGAGGACCTGTTCAGCGAGACGCTTTTTCTTAAACTATTGCAGGTAAAGCCTACTGCCACCAGCTTCACGGTGCTGTCGCTCGCCGGCAGTGCTTCGCCCCTTCTCATTGAACACGCCGTCGGCCGCGGACACGTGTTCATGTTCACCACCACAGCGGAACCAGTGTGGAACAACATGGCGACGACGCCGGTGTTCCCCATGCTCCTGCAGCAGATAGTGACGTACCTGGCAGGTCGTGAGTTCGAGAAACCGCGGCGGGTCGGCGAGTCCCTGTCGCTGGTCTATGTGGATCGTCCTGAAGCAAATGATGCTGTGTTCGATGCGCCGTCGGGGCAGACGTTTGCGGTCCCCGTCCGCAAGCATCGCAACCAGTACGTCGCCCTGATCGAGCATGCCCGCGAAGCCGGATTCTACCTTGCCCGCGGGAGCGTGCAGGCACCCGGCATGCCGATCGCCGTCAACGTCGATACCAGGGAGTCGAATGTAAAATGCCTGCCCGCGTCCGACTTGAGCCGCCGCCTTGCAGGAACGGGTGTCACGATAGCGCCTTCAGAGACGGATCTGCTCGGCGCCATCGAAACGTCTCGTACGGGGCTTTCGCTCTGGCGCTTCTTCATAGGCGCAGGCCTGGTGTTGCTTCTGATTGAAAGTGTGTTTTCCGATCGTTTGCTCAGCCGACGGTCGCGCTCAGGCAAGCCGGCAATTTTGTCGGAAAACGCGGAGGACGCCTAGATGCTCAAATGGATTTTCAATGACGTTCAGATCGAAAGCCTCATGTGGGCACGTCCGCTACCGACGGCCGCCATGGTGGCGGTGTTCGCCAGCATCGTGGTCCTGACCGTATTCCTCTATCGCCGGTCCTGGGGCGTGCCGTTGTGGAAACGCATTGCCATGGCGTTCGCCAGGCTGGTCGTTATGGCGCTGGTGGTTGCAGTGCTGTTCGAGCCGACAGCGGTCGTCAGGGAGACGCGCACGCATAGACGCCGCCTGCCGGTGCTGCTGGATGTGTCCCAGAGCATGTCTGTGAGGGACCAGCGTAAGCGGCCCGAGGATATTGTCGAAGCGGCTGTTGGGCTTGGAATGCTTCCGCCGTCGGAAACGACCGACGCGAACATCGCCTCCATGGCGCTCGATGCGAAGCAGCGTCGGGCCATCTCCGCCGCCTCGCGGCTCGGCCTGGCCAAGAGCCTGGTGTCCCGGTCGGCCCGGGCGATATTCGAGTCGATCGACGAAGATCTCGACGTCAGCTACTACGCGTTCGGCAAGAACCCCAGGATGGTCAACGACGGCAGGAGCGTGGCGAAGGACTTTCTTGGGGAATTGAAGGCCGTCGAGCCGGAAACATCCATCACGGATTCGCTTGAAGCGGTAGCCGACACGGATCGTGGCGCTCCGCTGGCTGGAATTGTGCTACTGTCCGACGGTATTGAAAATACGTCCTCGCGGCAGTCCGAAGCGGTGCTTCAGGACCTGGGTGCCCGCGGAATCCCTGTCTATACCGTGCCAATCGGCCTGGCCGATCCGGACGACGTTGCCATCCGCGATATCATCATGCAGGAAGTTGCTTTCTCCGGCGACAAGGTTCCGGTCCGCATCCAGCTCCAATCCAAGGGCTATGAGAAACGAACGGCCCGGTTGGCGGTCCTTCTTAACGGCAGACGCGTATCGCAACGAACCATTCGCCTCAAAGACGGCCTGCAGTTTGAAGACATCTCGTTTCGTGTCGACGTGTATGAGAAAGGCGCGGCTCAAGTCGAGATATCCATACAGCCGTTCGGCGATGAAGTATCGGTGGAGAACAACCGCGTCGAGCGCAGTGTCCGGGTTGTGAACGAGAAGATCAATGTGCTGTGCATCGAAGGCAATCCTCGCTGGGAGTACCGCTACCTTCGCGCGATATTGAAGCGAGATCCACGCATCAACGCCACCTTCATTGCGTCCAATTTCGGCCCCGAGATGGCCCGGAATTCATCCGACCACATCGCGCGCTTTCCCAGTCGTCCCGAGGAAGCCTTCAAGTACGACCTCGTGATTCTGGGGGACACGAATGCGTCCTTCTTCACGATCGAGGAATTCCGGCTGCTGGAGGAACTCGTCAGGGATCGGGGAGGATCGCTGCTGATGTTGTGCGGGGCGATGTATTCGCCCACAAGCTATGCCGGAACACCCGTCGAGAAGATGCTTCCTGTTCAGTTCGATCCCGATGGTTCCTGGGAAGATGTCAGTGAGTCCGTATACCCCGTGCTGACACCCGAAGGCCGCAGCAGCATGGTCATGACACTGGAGAACGATACGGAGAAGAACGACCGCATATGGAGCCGCGTGGCGCCTCTGGACCGCCTGCCTCCGCTTCTGGGCCCGAAGCCCGGGGCGACCGTGCTGGCCGGGCTTTCCGATACGCGGTCGGCGGGCGATCGTTACCCCCTTGTGAGTTGGCAACGATACGGCACAGGCAAGTGCTTGGCCATGGCGACCGACAGGCTGTGGCGGCTTCGCTTTAAGACGGGCGACAAGTATCACTGGCGCATGTGGTCGCAGTGCATCCAGTTCCTGACATTGTCGCGACTCATGGGTGAGCATAAGAGAATCCGTCTGGAGACGGACCGCTCCTCATATCCCTTTGGCGATCAAGCCCGGATATATGCACATGTGCTCGACGACAGTTTCACTCCGGTCATTCAGCCTCGCTTTGATGTGATCGTGACCGCGTTGGGCGACCTGGGCACGGAGCAACGCGTCAGCCTCCGGCCTGACGCGACCCATCCCGGACTGTACGAGGGCTACTTCTCGCCGCAGAGCCCGGGTCGTTATCGGATGGAAGCGAACGTCGATGATCGGCGTGTGGCCAATACGACCGAGTTTCAGGTCGCCGACTTCAAACGGGAAATGGTCCAGACGGATGCGAAGATCGAACACTTGCAGCGGATTGCGGATCTTTCGGGCGGAAAGTGTCTTAGTATTTCGCGGCTTCAGGAGTTGTCGTCTTTGCTCAACCGCGAACCACACATGACCACCGTCCAGATGGAACTCCCCTTGTGGGACAACGGTTTGGTCGCTTTCCTGCTTGTTGGCTTATTGGGTTTTGAATGGATTCTGCGAAGGAGACACGATCTGCCGTGACAAATATACGCCGACAAGAGAACCTGTATTCGCGCGTCAGGGCTGTGTGGCGTCGCGGACAGTTGCTGCACGTCACCGCAGGCATGCTGGCGATCTGTCGCTGGGGACTACTGCTATTTGTGGCCGGCGTGGCACTTGACTGGATGATGGGCCTTCCCGCGCCTGGACGCGTCGTGATCCTCGTGACCTTGCTGGGCGTTTCGGCATACAAGGCCTGGTGCTGTGGCTGGCGGCATGCCCGCGCTTTCAACGCCGCGCACACGGCGCTGCAGATTGAAGAACATCTGGGCGGCCTTGAAAGCTTGCTGGTTAGCGCCGTTCAACTCCGGGACACGGAACTGTCCCCCGGGACATCTGAATCCCTGCGAGATTTAACCTGTCGCCGGGCCGAGGAAGCCGCCGCACCGCTCAGGCCGGAGGATGTCGTTGGTTTTCATGGTCTCCGTCGCCCTGTGACGGTCGCGATCATCCTTATCGCGATCATCGGCGCCTTTGCCGTCGTGAACGGTTCGTTTCTTGCCGTCGGCGTGAAGCGAATTTTCGCGCCCTGGCTGGATGTAAGTTATCCCACTCGCACGCAACTGGCCCTGAGGCAGGGCAATCTGGTCGTAAAGGAGGGTGACAGTGCCCGGATCGAGGCGCTCGTGTCGGGCGTTGTTCCGCACCAGGCGCAACTTGAGCTGCGGACCGGCAAAGGCCGCCCGCGCGTACTCCCGCTGGAGATCACCAAAGGTATCTGCCAATACGCCATCGCGTCGGCGTTCCGCGGATTCAAGTATCGCATCATCGCCGGTGACGCGCGGTCGCCCTGGCAGAGCTTGCAGGTGGTTCCCTCGCCCCGTGTCGAGCGGGTCGAGGTAGGTTTTGAGTTTCCGCCATACATGCAACGCCCCTCGGAAACCGCTGAGGCCCTGACGTTCACCGTGCCGGAAGGTACCGGCATCAAGTGGCGCCTCCTCCTGGACCGCCCGATCAACAAGGCGATTCTCAACCGCGACGGCGAGCCACCCAGGCCTCTCAAAGTGAGTGCTGACGGTTTGCACGTGAACATGGACGAGGTCGCCTCGGCCTCGCGGGCATACAGCTTCTCGTGGGTGGACAAAGAACATGGGTTCTCTTTCACAGGTCCTCGCCACTACCTGCAAGTGGTGTCTGACCAACTGCCGCACGTGGAACTCACATCGCCGGCTGGGAATCTCAACGCGATGTTGGGACGTCCCATCGATTTGGTTGTCCGGGCCAGAGACGACCACGGCATCGCGGCTACTACCATCGCCTATGTTGTGAATCTTCGGGCGGAAAAGTCCTTTCACCTGTCGGCGCCGGTTCGTAGCGGCGGCGGCGACCAGAAAATAGACTGGGACTACCGGAGGGCACTGCCCGACTTGGGTATCGGCGATAAGGTCTCGTTTGTGGTGGAACTGGCCGACAGGTATCCAGGTCCGGAAGGCCCCCATCGCGCACGTTCCGAAGCGCGGCGCGTCACGTTTTTGTCCAGGGAGGACTACCTCAAACAGATTGCGAAACAGAGAGATCGTTTGCTGTCGCGGATCCGCGCCGTTTACAGGCAGGAGCGCGCGGCTTTTGGCCTCGTCGACACTCTCGATCCGGGCGATGACGCGTTTACGCAGACCTGCGAACTGGAAGCGGTTCGGCAGGAGATGGTGCGCGATCGCCTGAAGTTGACGATGCGCGCCGTGCAGGGCCTGATCGACGACCTTGCGGCAAACAATGTGCCGGATGCGGTGGAAGGTGCATCGCTGGCCCGGATTTGCTCGGAACTGCATTCCATTGCCGAGACGCATGTCGCCCGGGCGGCGTCCCTGCTTCGCACACAAGCCGGCATCATCCACAGCGCCGCGCCGAGCACGCCCGATCCGGCACCCGCGGCGCTCGTTATCAACGCGGCGGCCCGCGAGCTTGGCGGCTTGGTGCTGCAAGGAGGGATAGACTCAGCCAGGGAAGTCTTCGCGCGTGAGTTGCACGTGTTCGCACAGACACAGGCTTCTCTGAGGCGTCAAAGCATTGAAGCAGAACCGGACGCGGCAGGCGAAGGAAACGAACGCCTGGCCAAGAGACAGGACGAACTTGCACAATGGACCGTCAAGCTGCTTTCCGACCTGCGGCAACACACGCGGTACACAAGACGGCCATTGGCGGTCCTCGGGCTGACTCGCCGCATCAAGGAACTGCACGCTGCCGGAATCGAAACGAAGATGAAGGAAGCCGCCGGACTCATTCGCCAAGGCCGCGCCGACCGGGCAGTGGACCTCCAGTCCGCGGTCATCCAGGCCTTGCTCAGCGCGGAATTCCGAGTTCGGGCCGGGGCGGAGTACCAGGCGCTGCTCAAGGGCCGTGCCATGCTGACTTCTCTTGTGAACGCCCAGAAGAAGCTGCGCGTTGAGATCGAAACAATGACGCCGGAGCAATTCAACAAGCGTCGGCCCGCAATCGCGCGCATGCAGGCGACGTTCCGTGGGAAGCTCTTGCAGTTGCTGCTGCCGTCGATTCCCGCGCCGCGACCGCAACTATTCGATACCGCCCCGCCACAGGCACCGCCGGTCAAGGACCTGCTGGATGCCTCGGAAGGCGCCATGGCTCAAGCCGTTGCCCAGATCGAGGCAGGTGAGCGGAAGGCGGCAGCAGGCCGGCAAGGGGAGGCGGAGAAGTCGTTGGCCCTGTTGGCGGCCATCGTGAACAAGTGTGCAGTGGATCTGGGGTTGAAAACACAAGGCGTCAGCACGCTCGCGTCCGCAGCAAGCGATCGGGCGGCGAGTATCATGGAGTATGAGACGCGGCAGATCGATATTCTCGATCAAACCGAAGACGCCCAAAACGGGGGCAAGAGTTGTGCGTCCTTGGCCGAGCCGCAAGAGTTGCTGGTCGAGGAGATCAAAGGATTCCGGCAAGAACTCGCCTCGGATGGCGATACGCTCGCAACGCCACACAGGGATGTGGCGCCGCTGTTGAGCCAGCTCGACCGGGTCATTCTCGCCATCAAGCAGGCGATTGCTTCACTGAGGGGAAACCGGCCGGACGAAGCGATCGAGTACCAGGAGGCGGCCGCCGACGCCCTTACCGAAGCCGCCCGCATCTCCCAGGCCCAGCGCGAGCGACTTGGCCTGTTTCAGGACCTGCTCTTGCTTCAGCGCGCCGTCGTGTATTCGAACGGATACATGGCGGACATCGTAGGCGAACAGCGCGACCTCATCGCGGCGACGCGAGAAGCGCCGCCCGCCAGCTTGCCGGGTCTTGTGCCGGCGCAGGGGAACCTGCGCCAGTGCCTGGTTGACGTGGCGCCGTTGCTGGATCTGGTGGCCGGGCGACTGGATGTCGGCACGCCGTTGCTCTTCGCCGGGTCCGATATGGACGATTCCATCCCCCTGCTTCAGGCAGGGAAGCGGTCCGAAGCGTTGGAGGGGCTGGGCACGGCAGGAGAGTCTCTGGCGGGAATGCAGACGCTGGTTCAAGCCGTGGACGTACAAATCGGCTACGTGGCCGAGGTGGTGGAGTTCCTCAAGACGGCCCTGGACGACGGTGCGTTCATGGTGTTCCGCCAGGAACAACTCCGCCGGCAGACACAGGCGGTGCAAGGGTCCGTGCCGGCTGCCTTGATCGACGAGCAGCGCGCACTGCAAGTGGCGGCTGGGGCCCTTGGCCAAAAGCTCCAGCAGGCCACAGGGATACCGCGTTACGGCAAGGTCGCGCAACTCATGACCGACGCCATCGGGCAGATGGAGGCCGGCGACCCGGCCGCCGCCGCGGATAAGATGCAGCTCGCCGAGGGAGCGATCAACGACAACGAGATCGAGTTGTTCACTTTGATGACCATGCTTCACGGTCTTCCAAGCCTGGACGTAACGCCCGAGTCGCCCAAAGAGATTCTGTTCCTGGTCGACGTGCTGGCCCTTGCCAGTGAACAGAGATCGTTACACCGGCGGACCCTGGTTGCCAAACCCAAAGAGACGGCAAGCCTGGCGTCGGCTCAGCGCGAAATCGAGGCGCGGTGCAAGGTGTTCGGCCAGGCCGAGCAGCCGCACCCGAAGCTGGTGGCGGCGCACGGACATTTATCGAGCGCCGCTTCGGGGTTGAAGCTGGGATCCCGGGCCAAGGCGATCGGCAGCCAGCAAGCGGCTGGGGCGCTTCTGCGGCACTTCATCGTGGAGCAGGCCTTGCTTCTGGAAACGGCGCTGGCCGCTGGAAGTGCGAGCGACCCGGAAGCGCCGCCAAGCGAAGGCGAGGGCAGCGACCTGACTGAGAAGCTGGCAAACTTCGTATCGACTTTTGCCAGCGGCGAGTTGCCGAAGAACAAGCGTACGGAGTGGCAAGTGCTAGGCCGCCGCAATCGAGCGGCCCTGAATGAGAATTTCGCTCGCGAGCTTCCGCTTGAGTATCGCGGCCTCCTCAAGGACTACTACGAACGGGTGGCGAAATGAGAACTATGAGCAGCAATCAATCTTTTCGAAGGGGCATGATTCTGAGCCTTGTTGTCCTATGCCTCCTTACCGCGCCTCTTGCCTCGCAGGACGCCGCCCCCGGCAAGAAGCCGGCAAAGGGTGCGGCGCCGGCGCCACCGCCGGTGTTGCAGGACGAAGGACAATCGACTCTGGATGACGACGGCGCGCCGGAATTGACCGAGGCGGCCGACGTGGCCATCGAGAAGGGTTTGAAGTTTCTGCTTGCCAGTCAGAACGCTGACGGCTCCTGGGCTGCCAAAAATGGGTCCGTCGCGATCGGCGGGACATCCCTGGGGCTGATGGCTTTCATGGTGAAGGGCCATTTCCCTGGTTTCGGGCGTTACGGCGCGGCGCTCGACCGCGCCAAGGCCTTCCTTCTCAAGCAGGCGAAGGAATCTCCCATGGGCGTCATGGGGAGCATGTACGAGCACGGACTGTTCACGCTAGCCTTGTCCGAGATGTGGGGCATGACCGGGAACGTCGAGGACAACAAGGTAATCCAGAAGGCCCTGCAGAGATCGGTCGATGTGATTCTGCGTGCGCAGAGTCCCCTCGGCGGTTGGCGATATGCAGCCCGGCCTGACGCGGGGCAGGACACCTCGGTTACGGCAATGGTGTTCGTCTCGCTGGCGTCGGCACGGCAGGCGGGAATCCTGGTACCCACCGAGACGATCGAGAACGTTGTCAGCTATCTTCGGAACGTGGTCTGGAACGAAACGACCGGCGGCTTTGGCTACACTGGTAACGGAGGCGCGACGGTCGCCTGCACAGCCGGCGGGGCGTATGCCGCCCAGCTATGTGGGCAGCGGGACGCCGAATGGGTCCAGGCGGCCGTCCGCTGTCTCGAGAATAATCCCAAGGTGTTCAGCAGGAAGCAACTGGGGCATTTCTATTACGCCAACTACTACGCGGCCCAGGCGATGGTGCAGGCGGGCGACGAGCAGTATGCAAAGTGGTATCCGCAGATTCGTGATGCCCTCATCAGATTGCAGAAGGCTGATGGGTCCTGGCAGGAAAAGGACATCCGTTATCCCCACAAGACCCCCATGGCGATCATCATCCTCGGGACCCCGTATCGCTTCCTCCCGATTTACCAGAGATAAGGTGCATGAAATACCCAAGTATCCAAATGCTTACGTCCCTGGCAGTCGCAATCCTGCTCTTGACTGGATGCGGCGGCGGGGAACCGGGGAAACACCTGTTCATACTCTCCGGGCAGTCGAATATGACCGGCGGTCTTGAGGCTGGTTTTGCCCGAACCGTAGAGGACGCCTTCGGCAAGGCGAACGTCACAGTTGTACGAAACTCCAAATCTGGCCGAGGCATCCGCTTTTGGGACAAGGACTACAAGTTTCCGGACAACTACAAGTTTCCCGGCAAGGGAGCGCCCGAGGCAAAGCACTGGGATCAGCACGGCCGACTCTATGGACCGTTGATCCAGGCAGTACGAAACGCCGACAAAGAAAAATCTTATGACTCGGTGACATTCATCTGGATGCAGGGCGAGTCGGATGCCGGGCGAGCCCTGGGAGAAGTCTATGCGGACAGCTTTCTGAGGCTTGTGGAGCGACTGAAGACGGACCTGGACCGGGAAGAACTCAACTTCGTGATCGGTCGTATCAGCGACGCCCGCATGAGCGATACGGGCTGGACGCGGGTTCGAGACGTGCAGGTGAAACTGGCTGAAGACCACGCCAATGGCGCCTGGATCGACACGGACGATCTTAATGGCGGTCAAGCAGGTGTACCCGGCGGGGCCGTACACTACCCAGCAGAGAAAGCCGGCGTGTTGGGCGAGCGATTCGCGGCCAAGGCAATAGAGTTGATCCGTTAAAGATTCGCAAACGATGCAAACTGGATTCAAGGAGAATCAAAATGAAAGCATATTGTAGGTCAATTGGCCTGTTGTTTGTGGTGACAGCGATCCTGACGAGCCTGTGCGGTATCGCGTCGGCTCGCGGCAAGGCGCCGGTCGTGCCGCTTACGGAGCAGGGCCAGAAACTTCAGAAACACTATGCCGACATTCTCGATTCGCTGCGGGAAGAGATTACGGCGTCTCTGCCTTCAGTCGACAAGCAGAAGAAGGCGGCGTTCCTGGACGCCCGCGCCAAGCTGGGCGGCCTGAAGGCCCCGGGCGAGAATGCGACCCCGGCTGCCGTAACGAGGTACAAGGCGGCCAGTGCCCAGGCCGAGGCGAACGCGTTGCAGGCCGCACGAGCGGTCCTGGCGGGTCTCGATGGCCTGCTGGCAAGCGACAAGCTGGATTCCAAGTTGATGGCTACCGCGATCATCAGGCACGGCACGCCGCGCGGCCTGGCTGAGTTTGCCCAGCAGGGCGAGCAAGAGAAGGCCCTGCTCGACAAGCTGTTCGCCGGTGAAGCGCTGATGAAGCAGATCCTCATCTCCGGCGGCGCCAATGGCGGCGAGTACGGCGAGGCGATGCAGGTCTATGCCGCCATACAGACCGCGAGTGAGCGTGCCCGCGAGAGGGGGAGCGTCTTCCAACGCCTGGCATTGGGGACGGCTCTCCATCAGCCATGGCTGGCAGGCAAGGAGACCGGCGGAGTCTATGGGATCGTCTACGCCGATCACCAAGCCCCGGACGGCCAGGTTGCGCGCTATCTGCATTTTGAAAAAGCCCATCTGGGCGGTGAACTGGACCCTGCCTTCAAGGACATGAACGCCTGGGAATGCCGCTTCATCACCAACGACCCCTATACCGATGAGGAACTTGGCTGGGTGCGGGAGATGATGCGTAATTACCGTCCGGATCACATTACGAACCCAGACTACAAGTGGCGTTATACTCGGATTGTAAAGAGCGATGTCCCGTATGCGAGTCCCGTCTGGGACCCGGAACGCGGCACAAAGACCCAACAGATGATCGCCGGCGGCGGAAAATGTGGCCCGCGTGCCTTCTTCGGACGCTTTGTGACGCGTGCGTTCGGCATCCCGGCCAGACGCTCGACGCAGAGAGGGCACGCGGCAATGAACCACTGGACCCCGGACGGTTGGGTCGTGTGTTTCGGAGGCTGGTGGTCATTCAACTGGTGTGGGCCGTGGGGAGGATTGGACTTCCTGCTGGATTCGCAGGCACGGGAGCATCCGAAGGAGTACATGAAGGTTCTCAGGGCGCAGTGGATCGGCGATGCTCTCGGCGAGGCCGATGTGAGCATCCGGAACTACGGCGCGGGCGGCGGATTCTGGGACGGTTTGGCATTCTACAAGAAGCGGGCAGTAGTAGATGAAGCCAAGACTGCTGAACTCGGAAAAGAACTGGTGGGTCTCAGCGCGGAAGAAAGCAGGCTGCTCGGGGAGTCCGACAAGATACTCGGCGACAAGAAGGGCGAGGCAATCAATATCCCCGAAAAGGACAGAACGATCATCGTGGGCAAAGATGGCGTGATCACAATCCCGGCCGCGGCATGCTTCAAACCCACAAACAACACCGACAAGATTGCATTCATGGCCAGCTCGGGCGGCGGGACGCAGGTCCACTACGCCCGGCTCGGTAAACGCCCCGAGCTGCTCAGGTACACCGTTGAGCTGCCCGCGGCTGGGAAGTACGAGTTGACAGCCCGCGTGGCGACGGTGTCGGTGAAGCAGCAAGCCATTTTCAGGTTGAACAGGCGGACGCTCATCAATTTGCCGCTGCCCTACACGAAGGGCATGTGGGCCAAGACCAAGAGCCAGATGGTTGCGATGTTCAAAGGGAAGAACACTTTCGGCATCACATGCAGGGTGCCGAACCGCGGTGTGAGCATCAAGGAGTTAACGCTGACGCCCGTGCGGTAGGTTCCCAAGCCCCGGCAAGCGCAAGCGAATCGTTACGAAAGGTTGGTAAGATGAAACCGCGACACTATGGAGCGTCGGCCGGGGTGTTGTTAGCCGCGGTATGCGTATGGAACGTGTCCGTTACCGCGCAGGAAACGCCTCATGTGCGTGCAGCGGCTCAGCAGGGGTCCGAAGCGCCGAAACCCGCCGCGGGAATACCCGAGAGTAAGATCGACGCCCTGGCCGCCGGGCTGGCTGGGAAGGGGCAAGTGGCCTCGAAGGCCAGGAGGCGGCGAGCCGTCAAGAAGATGATCCGCGAGGGCGAATCGCTCCTGAAGGCCTATCCTGCAGCGCCCAATCGGCACCATGTTCTGGGGGTCCTGCTCCGAGCCTGGCAGGAGGTATACGGCTTGGACAAATCGGCCGAGAACCGCGAGGCCCTTCTCCAAACGTGCCGCCAATTGGCCCAGGCCCCCGACGAGTATGCAGGCGTTCGTCTCGATGCCGATCTGTTACTTTCACAGACCGCCCTTGCGCGCCAGGGCGCTACACCGATAGAGCGTACGGGGGCCCTCAGGGCGTTGATCCTCCGTTACCGCAACACCACGGCAGAAGTCAAAATCCTCAAGATCGCCACGTTGATGGCCCTGGAACTCGGGGACGTCGATCTGGTCACGGATATCCGCCATGCCATGGCTGAACGCTTCGCCGGGGACCTGGACTTGATCACTTTCCAACGGGATAAGCTGGGGGGGCAAGTGTTCGGCGCACCGTTCTGCGGGATCTACACCCGCTCCGACGACACGGTGCTCCGCTTCCCGATGGATTGTCTGGGCCAACCGACATTGCTCTATTTCTGGTCCAAGGAGACCGGTCAAGACGACCTTGAGCAACTCGCCGCCGCCTGGAAGGCGGCAAAGGACGAGGTCACAGGGCGAATTCGAATCGTCAGCCTCAACCTGAACGAACTGCCCGATGCCGGGGAGAAGATCCTGCGCGGGCTGGGCGTAGACTGGCTGGCAATGCGGCTTTCCGGCGGCAGGAAAAGCCCGGTCTATCGCGCCTATGCAAGGACGGATCCCCGCATCGTCATCGTCAGCGGGACCGGCTATGCCGCACTGGTCATGGCTGGGAACCGGGGGGGGCGTAATCGGGACTATTCTCGTACGTTTGGAAGCTTGCTGGCGAGGAGTTGGAGCAAACCCCGTTATCTCAGCCAATTGCAGTCGCTGTTCGTAGGTGAATTCCTCATCGTTCATCCGTACGAGCCCTTTGACGCCGCCTGCCCGTTCGAATTGCAAGCGACCGCAGGAGGTGAAGCAGGGACGAAGGCCGGCGCCAAACTGAGTCGAACGGCCGCATCCGTTCCCGAGCAGGAACTCCGCGCTATCCAGGCCTGTTTCCCTGCGCCGCCGGGCCGATACCGCCTGACGTACAAACAGGCGTTGGCGAATTACCAGAAGGCCGAAACACTGTGCCGCGCTACCATCGAACGATGCCCGGCGGCTCCAGACCTCTGGATCGTACATAATCGCAGGATCATCGCCTTGCTGGGTATGTGGAAGCTGGCTTCGGAACCCAAATACCTTGAACACGCCGTGCAAGCGGCAAAGGCATCGCTTGCGCTGAATCCGCCCCCGGGCGCCCGGATCGTGCCCCGGTTCTGCCTTGCCAAAGACGCGATGCGCCGCAAGGATGCAAATCCCAAAGCGGTGCTCGGCGCCTTCCTGGCCGCGGCCGGCGCCAAACGGGCGCCGGGTCCGGCCTTTGCGGCGGCGGCCGTCCTTGCGCTGGACGCCGGCGATCGCCTGCTGTATGCCCACTACCGCCGGGTGATTCTGGATCAACACACCGAGAACCCCATGATGTGGACGTTCGTTTCATTTCTGCTCGACCGGCACCATCGCTACGAGTTGTTCAGGGCTCCCTACAGTGCCGGTTGGTCATTTGGCCGGCGCTGGGCGCGATACATCGCCAGTGGTAAACCCCAAGACGCCAAGCGTCTCTTGCGGATTGATCTCAAGACCCTCGACGGCAATACGTTCCGTATTCCGCGGGATACGGCCGGTAAATGGACGGCTATCCTCTTTTCACCTCCCTGGAAAGAAGGCGCCGCATTTGGCCAGCAACGCTTCCTTAATGGTCTGTACAAGTTGGCAGAGAAACGCGGCTTGGACGATATCAGCATCGTCCTTGCCGTTCTCAGCGATGATGCCGGCCGGGTCCGCGCACTTACAAACGGGAAACCGTTGGGTTGTCAAACGGTCATCGTTCCAAATGGCATGCGGAATCCACTCGTGCATCGACTCGGAATTCTCGCTGCTGATACGTACCCGAACATTGCAATTCTCCGTCCGGACGGCAGCATCGCGGCGGCGCTGTCGGGGTTGGCAACGCAGGGAAGACTGCCGTGGAACTTCGTCCAGAACGTCATCGAATGGCAGGACGAGAAGGCCGTCGACGAGGCGATCGGGAGCGGCGACATCGAAGAGGCCAAGCGCCTCGCATTCAAGCTGGCCCCGCTCAAAGAGCTGGCCCCGCTTGTTGCCAAAAAACGCGTCAAGAAGCGTGGTGACGAGATCAGCCTGCCTCATCTGCGAAGCAGGGCTAAGGTCTATATGGCGATGAAAGACTGGAAAGCGGCCCTGGCTGACGTCGAGGAACTCGCCGCCAGACAAAGGCGATCGGACGCCGGATTGGCCGTCAGGAGTCCTGAGTTGGCGGAAGCCTTGCGTTTGAGGGCTGCTATTCTTCATGCCCTCGGACAGCCGGAAGGGGGCAAATAGGCCCGGCGGATCGCGGAGAAGTGGGGACAGCAGGCCAGAGGCGACTTGTAAAGTACGTGGACTGTCAGAAATCTCACGAAAACAAAAAGCATGGAGAATAGGACATCATTCCGTATGGTCCCCAAACTTGACCGGCCCTGTGGGCCATGCTTGCCAGATGAACTCTGGGCGCAACGGCTTGATCTGTGGTAACACTTCACCCATCTGCAACGATTGCTTCGGGCATCGCCGGTAGTGTGCC
>CAZMBZ010000103.1:0-15894 GCA_964564285.1 uncultured Planctomycetaceae bacterium
ATAAAGAACCGCTGCTGCACGAATGGAAGTTCGACTCCTGCGCAGATGGCTGGCAGGCGTTGCACGATTGCGGGATATCTGCCGGTTGCCAGGCCGAACTGCGGATAGCGCGCTCGCAAGCGGCGATTCAATCCACATACATGCCAACTGCCTGAAAACGAACGGCCCGGCGGAGCCTACTTCATGCCGAACATCTGCTCCTTGAGATCCAGGTAGAAAAGGTAGTTCTCCTGGCTCACGTTCGGCGGGCAGCGGTGGTCGCAGAATGGGATGTACCCACCTCGCTCGACCAGCGGCACAAGCGTGTCCATGTACTCACGGATGGCAGCCTGGTCCTTACCGAGGGCGATCTTGTTCACGCCGCCCATTATTCGAAGGTCCTTGCCGTACTCATCCAGCAGTTCGCCCGGATGGGCGCAGCCGTTCACCTCGAACGGGAACAGGCAGTTAATGCCTCCCTGCATCATAAAAGGCAGGACCGGGCGAACGTCGCCATCGCAGTCTGTGTACCAGATGTCGATGCCGTTGTCCCGCAGCCTGTCGCCGATGCGCCTGTATCGCGGCGTTACTACATCGCGAAAAAATGGAACCGATACGATCGGGCCGTTCTTGAAGCAAATATCTTCCCAACCGCTCGCGTAGTCAAAGTCCACCTTCCCGAGCACCTGGTCCAGCACCTTCTCGACAAGCACGCAGGCCGTCTCAACCATGTCCTCGACCATCTCCGGGTAGTCGTGGCAGGCGTAGCAAAGGCCCTCGAACGTAAGCATGTCGCGAATTGTCCCGATCATCGACCCGCAGAAGACGCCCAGCGCGTAGTCCCGCCCGGACGGATGGCGCTGCTTGAGCGCCTCGACGTCCACCTTGCGCTCCGGGTCGTCCAGCCGGAACCGCTCAGCCTTGACTTTCTGCCAGTCCTCGGGCGTCTCGATGGAGCTCTTGATGTAGTGCGGGATGGTGGAATGACCGTCCTTGGGCACCTCGGCCAGCAAACCTTGGCCATTACGGATGATCTGATGGGTCTCGGTTTCCGAGATAACCTCCTGCTTGAAGCCCGGGTTCATCCAGGCACGCCCCCCCCAGGTGGCGATTTTGTCGAAGTTGAAGAACTCATCCGCCTCGGTGTTGTTGCGGATGCCGTTTTCGACAAACATCGGCCAGACTTCAAAGTTCTCACCCCAATAGCCAAACTCCATGTTGAAACAGCGGTCAATGGGCTTGTAGTGCATCTGGTTATTGAACCGCTCGCGGTCGGTCATGGCCGACTTCCATCGCGGCCTAAGCGGCGTGATTGCCATTCGGGAAACTCCTTCTTGTCGTTCGCAGTCAAACGCGAGTATTGGGCTCGCACTGAAAAAGGGAGAGACAGAACCTGACGCCTCTGCACCTGTTACCTATTACCAACTATCTTCTTTCCAAAGCACACTACTGCACAACTAGTTGGTGGTCCGTCCGGCGGACCATTTGGTGCCTTTGCCAGTTGTCATCGGTCTGGGGGAAATCCTCGCGATAATGTACGCCACGAGTCTCCGTGCGGCGCAGGGCGCACTCGCTGATTCCGTACGCAGCGGTGAGCATGTTCTGCACCTCCCACCCGGCGGGCTCGTTGAACTCCTTGTCCAGCATGTACTGGCCCCAGAAGGCGACAATGTCGATTGTTTCAGCCAGGCGCTCGCCGCGCCGGGCGATCCCGACATTCCGCCACATGACCGACCTGAGCGAGTTTCGGATGTCGCCCAGGTCCATCTCGGTCCGCTCGCTGGGCGGGTTATGCCACTCAATTCTGGGCGCCGCCTTAGTAGCCGGACTCTCCGCCGCCGCCTGCCCGGCCAGTTCGCCGCAGCGTCGCCCGAAAACCAGCGCCTCGATGAGGCTGTTAGATGCCAGACGATTCGCCCCGTGCAACTTAGTGCAGGCGCCCTCGCCGCAGGCCAGCAGACCATCGAGGCTGGTGCATCCGTCAATATCCACAGCCGCGCCGCCGACATGGTAATGGGCGGCAGGGTGGACTGGGAGCAGGTCCGTGCCCGGCTCTATGCCGAACGCCCGGCAGCAGCGGTCGATATCCGGGAACCTTGCCGCGAACGCCTTGGCACCGAGGTGCCGCACGTCGAGGAACACATGTGTGCTGTTGGTCTTGACCAGATGATCGAGAATCGCCCTGCTGACGACGTCTCGCGGGGCAAGCTCAGCCATGGGATGGTAATCGGGCATGAAGCGATCGCCATTACGGTCGATCAGCTTTCCACCCTCGCCGCGTACCGCCTCGGAGATAAGGCTACGCGTCGCGCCGGCGACATAGAGCGTCGTCGGGTGAAACTGCATCATCTCCAGATCGCCTAGGACGGCCCCAGCGCGGAAACACATCGCCAGCGTGTCGCCCGTGGTCACTCGAGGGTTGGTTGTCTCCCGCCAGAGCATGCCCACCCCACCAGCGGCAAGAATCGTACGCCTGGCCAGTATGAGTTGCAGGCCATATCGTGGATGCCATGTCAGCACGCCGATGCATCGGCTGTCGGGGCCTCCCTCGGCCGGGTCGGTAACGAGGTCAATTACAAAACAGTGGTTGAAAATCTTGATCCGTTCGCTTTGCCTGCACCGTTCCGAAAGGACCTGCACCAAAGCCCTTCCCGTGGAGTCGCCATTGGCGTGAACGATCCGGTTGCGACTGTGCCCGCCCTCTCGACCAAGGCTCAACTGCCCGGCGGATGTATCGAACGCCACGCCCCACTTCTGCATTTCGCGTATGTGGCTAGGGGCCTCGGAGATAACATGGCGAACGACCTCTTCGTCGCTGAGCCCAGTACCGGTGGCAAGCGTATCAGCGATGTGGCTGTCCACCGAGTCGTCGGGGTCCATCACCGCCGCCAGGCCGCCCTGGGCCAGGTTGGAGTTGGAGTCTTCGACCTCGGCTTTGGTCGCCATAATGACCTCGCCATACTGCGAAGCCTCTAGAGCGGCGCGCATTCCCGCCACTCCGCTGCCAAGAACCAGCACGTCAGTGAATATATGCCCAAGCCTGCGGCTGTCAAAACCGACCAGGTAACGACGCTTTAAATACGGACCGTTCATAATCACCTGAGTTTACGCCCAAGCAGCCACAACGACAAGGCAAGATTGCAGCGCAAACAGAGGATTGGGCAAGGAAATTGCGTCCCCATGTACCTGTGGCTGATGGGTCTTGGCTGGAAACAAAAGCCAAGACACGATTGGCCCGATGTAGCTTCAATGGCCCGGGTCGGCGTTCCTGCGGCGGGCCTGGCTGATCTTGTGGCGAAGGTAGTTACGCTCGGTCATGAGTCCCTCGGCCTCCCAAGCCGCGGTCACCTTCGAGGCAATGGAACTGTTGTAGGCCTTGAGGGCCTCCAGAGCCTCATAGTCCGGTGTGCCTGCCGAGGCGTGGAGAAAACCGTCGTGCGAATCGACACTGAGAAGAGATAGACGCGGTCGCGTGGAGGAAGCGACATCCGCAACTTCATGTTCGGATACTTCGAGTTACCCATCCTCACCGCGAACGACCGGACGGCAGGAAGCGGCGCGTCGGACGGGTCGCGTTCCACGCTGTCGCTCATGAGCCACTCTGCCGGGATGAACTCCGCTGGCGGCAGCAATTCCAGAATGCTTTCGGGCGTCTGCCCGGCATAGGCGACATGGAGATACCTTTCTATCGCCAGGCGTATCTGCCCTGCGGTCGGCAACGGGTCGCTATGGCTGTTTGTTTCGCTCATCCGGGTTCGCTCAAAAGGTTTTCCGTAAACTGCGAGCCAAACTTTACCTTGTCTTGCAGTATCATAGAATATATGAGATACAAGCCGCACACAAGAGCCCAGACGACGGGCCAGGCCCCAGAGACATTCGTGCGAGAAGGCCAACATCGACATGACTGACCGTCCGGTAGTAATGGTTGTTGAAGACGATCCCGAGATGAACGAGTTAGAACGGGACCTTTTGGACGCCTACGGCATGGACAGCGTCCCCGCCTACACGGGCACCGAGGCGCTGGAGGTCTTCAAACGCCCAGGCCTGGATGCGGTGCTGCTGGATATCATGCTGCCGGAGCTGGACGGTTTCGAAACCTGCCGCCACCTGCGACGCCTGCACGACTCGGCCGTGCCCATTATCATTCTAACAGCTCTGGACAGTGACGAAAGCAGGCGAAGGGGCTTCGAGGTGGGTGCTGACGCCTACTTCTGCAAACCTTTTGACCCCGAGGAACTGGCAAGCAAGATCCACGACCTCATCGACCAGAACAATGATCGAGAGCCGAAGGTTCAGCAACCCACGTAGAAAGCTATCTCATCTGCGACCGGCAGATCATTTTTCGACCGGACTCTTGGGGCGATCTTTGCGGGCCGGGGGCTCCTGTGGAATAGACACCACAAACGTACAGCCCTGCGGTGTGCTGGTCACGCGAACGTCGCCACCATGCAGCTTGACGAAGTGCTTTACCACCGCCAATCCCAGGCCCATCCCACGCTTGCAGTAGCCGGACGTCCCCGTCGAGTGCTGGAGCACATCGCCGCCGGTGAAAAACGCGTCGAAGACCTTCGGCAACTCGGACTGTGGGATACCCGGGCCTTCGTCGGCCACCTTGAACGAGACGTACCCGCCTAGCTGCCTCCCCACTGTCAGCGAAACACACCCTCCGTCAGGCGTAAACTTCACCGCGTTCATCAGCAGGTTTTCAAGTATGTCGACCATCTTGGCCCGGTCGCATTCCAGCACGTCAGGGGAGTCATGGACCTCGACCTGCAGGCGCTGCTGCCGCTGTTCCGCGAAGGGCTGAACTTCCGCGAAGACATCCTCCAAGAGCTCGGTAATCCCCGCGAGAGAGTAATCCATCGGTTCGGCATATCGCTGTTCGGGCAACAGCTTGAACATGTCTACCAGAATGTCGTTAAGACGCTTGGCCTTGTCGCGGATCTGTCTCACCGCCTTGCGGAGCCGCTCGGGATCCTGACTGAGGTCTGCCAGACGGGTCATGCCCATGATGTAGCCCACCGGCGTTCGAAGCTCGTGGCCGGCAATGCGGATGAAGTCCATCTTGAGATTGTTGGCTTCCTTCAATTGCCGATGCGACGACTCGATTCGTTCGACCATGCGGTTGAAGTCCGCGATCAGTTCGTCGATCTCATCGTTGCCCAGCAGCAGGTGCCTTTGTGTCTCCAGGCTTATGCGATGTTCGAAATCGCCTTGGCTTACGCGACTGGTAGCCCGTCCCAAGCGCAGGATTCGACGGACCAGGCTGCGGTCGACCAGCCAAAGCCCGACCACAAACAGTCCCCCCACCACCATCGCACCGATCGCCAAGGCCACGCCGCTGAGCCAGTAAATATTACCCAGGGCCTCTGACTGGCTCATACCGGCGACAACGATCCACTGAGGACAATCGATGCTCAGGTCCCCAACGCCCGCTGCAAAGCGGGCCGGGGCGTAGCCCTGTATCCGCCCGTCCGGCGTCAAGCGCCAGCCGGGCTCGTCCGCCTGCCCTATGGCGTCGTCCCACTCCGAAACGCTGGCTGTAAGCGGAACCGTATCCGCTCGCGAGACAATCTTGCCGTCCCGCTGGACGATTATGAATTCAGCCCGCTCATCGCCTATGGTCCGCTGATAACGCACCCAATTGGAGATATCCAGCACAGCCTTGGCCACACCAACGACTTGGCCGTCCCGGATGATCGGCACGCAGACATTGATGCTCCACAGACCCGCACTACGGTCGTACTTGACCGGAGGAACGTATATCTTGCCACGTCCGTCGGCAAAAGCCTGGATCCACCAGTCTTCGTCGGCCTGGTAGTAATCCGAGGTCTTTTCCGTGGCGGCCTGGAGCTGGCCGAAACGATCGGTCACCAACACCTCCGCCACATACGGCGCAGCCTGCTGCATCCGCCTGAGCTTCCGGGCGATTGGGCTGGCGAGAATCTCCTTCAACGGCGACGCCGTCAAGGGCATCGCGGCCCAGCCGGCATCAAGATCAGACAATTCGTTTATCTTCAAAGCCTTATCATATCCCGACAGGACATCGGGCACGGAATGGTCGTACTGGAGGGCCACCGCAAGCTTCTCTATGTCCTTGACGAGAAGCGACTCGAGCCTGACAGCCTCCGCCGAGGCCGTCAGCAGCATCTGCCGCCCGGCCGCGTTTGTGGCGACCTCCCGGCCTCCGATCACGATCGTAAGCAGTGCTACAATGAGGGGCACCAGCGCAACGCCAGTGAGAAGCGCCACCATTTTTTTGCGAATGCCAACGTCCATGCCAACCAATCCCTTCGGGCTACTCATTCTATCGGAAAACCGCCAGGCCTTGCGACCGTTTTCCCGTGCCATGTGCGTTCTCGCACCAAACCCTTGCCAAGGCACAACAGATCAACTAGCTTTATCGTGAGCTTTACGCGGCAAGAAACCGCGACTTTACCAACCCCGGGCCTTGGCCCCACAAAGTCTGAAAGGATATTGAAATGCGCAAGCAATCGCTGGACTTCCTCAAAAAGCTTCTGACCACACCAACTCCCAGCGGATTCGAAGCCGCCGGGCAAAAGATTTGGTGCGACTACGCGCGACAGTTTGCCGACGAGGTCATCACCGACAGCTACGGCAACGCGGTGGCGGTGCTGAATCCCGACGCCTCGCCGAAAATCATGCTCGACGGCCATATCGACGAAATCGGCATGATGATCAAGCACATCGACGACAAGGGCTTCATCTACGTCCAACGGATCGGTGGAGTCGATCCCGCTCTGGTCCGAGGCAAACGAGTCAACATTCACACCTCCAAGGGTATCGTACGTGGCGTGGCGGGAGCCTCGGCCATTCACCTCGCCGATAAGGAAAAGGAAGCCAAACCGCCGAAGTTCCACGAACTGTTCCTCGACATCGGCGCCGCCGACGGCGAGGCAGCAAAAAAGAAAGTCGCCGTCGGCGACCCGATCACGTTCGTCGATAACTTCGAAATGATAAATGAGAATGTCGCGGTCGCTCGCGCATTCGACAACCGCGCCGGAACGTGGGCTGTTATCGAGGCCCTTCGAATGGCGGCCGAGAAGGGCACGAAATGCTGCATCTGCGCGTGCAGCAGCATCCAGGAAGAAACGGGCTGTAACGGCGCCAAAATGCAGGTCTTCAACGTCAAACCCGACGCCGGCATCGCAGTGGACGTCACCCACGCCACCGATACGCCAGGCATAGACATCAAAAGGCACGGCGAAGTAAAGCTCGGCGAGGGTCCCACAGTCGCCATCGGCCGGGAAAATCACCCGGTCCTCGTCGACCGTCTCCGCAAGGTGGCCGCGAAAAAGAAAATCAAGTGCCAGATCGAAACCTTCAGCACCACTGGCGGCACGAACGCCCTGTCCATCTGGATCGCCAACGGCGGCGTTCCGGCCTCGATTGTTTCCATCCCCAACCGCTACATGCACTCGACAGTAGAGGTGATCGACCTGCGCGACCTGCAAAAGACCGCCGATTTGCTTGCGGCGTTCTGCTGCGACCTCAAGAAAGGCGAGAAATTCGCCGTGCAGGTCTGACAAGACAAACCGATCAGGCAATAATGAACACAAATGAACGCGGACAGAAAAACTCATTTTCTGTCCGCGTTCGTCTGTTACGAGAAGAAGGTGGTAGACGCCCCCCAACCCCAGGGATAGCAATTCATGGGGCACCTTTGACTTCGTCTATTTTTTCTTCTCGAACTTAAAGTTCTTCTTTTTCGCCTGATCCCGAACAGTAGCACGAAGGACGGCGTCCATGGACTTGGACTCGTCCAACCCTTCCTTGGCCATCTTTGCCTTAACCTTCGCGTCGCGCCTGGCGGAGAACTGCTTTATCTCTGCCTGAATGGCCTTACGTTTATTTGCTTGGTGGGCTACGTACTCCTTGCGCTGCTCGGGCGTCATCTTCTGCATGTTCTCGGGCAGGTCCTGCTTGGCGACCTTTTCCACTTCCACCTTGCCCTCCTTGGCGGCGTCGACGAGATCCCAGCCGGCGTTGCGGTACAGGAGGGTGGACTTGGTCTTGGCACGCTCGGCCGCCGCAGGCGCGTTGACCGAGGCAGCACTGGTGTCCATGGCCGACTGCTGAGCCTTACCCGCCGAACCACCCTTGCCGTATGCGACGTATGTCTTGTTGAGCTCGGCGCCCAACTCGGCCAACTTCTTATCGTACTGGGTCGTCACGACCACCGTGCCACGGTTCTGGTCGATTGCCGAGTACTGCCCGTCCGCCCACACAGCCGCGTCCTGCCAGCCCGTCTTCTGACCCGCGGCCATGTTTCCGCAGAAAATCGTGTTGACGATGATCCCCCTGCTGGCCGCTGCCTTGCAGGTTGCCTGCAGGCCGTACGTCTTGTCCTGTGTCGCAGCCTCGTTGCCCGCCACGAAAATCATGCGCAGCGTAGCCTTGTCCTTATTCCAGTCCAATTCGTCGACGGCCGCCTTTACCACCCTGGCCACGAGTTCCGTGCCACCGTTCGTGCGAAGCGGGAAAAGCTTGGCGTACACCGAATCGAGGTCATCGGTCAGCGGGCAGAGCTGCTTCACCCACCCAGTCGCAGGCTTCAACCCACTGTTGCCATAATGGTACAGGGCAACCCGCAGATTGGGCTTCGGCCTGGCCGTCGCCAACTCGTTCACCACCGCCCAGAGCTTCTGCTTGGCAGACTCGATCAGCCCGCGCATCGAGCCGGATGTGTCCAGGCAGATAACCAGATCGATGTGCTTGTCCTGCTCTACCGGCACCGCGCCTGTCACGCCCGCTACCGGGTCCGAGGCCGCCTTGTCCTGACCCGACCATGCCCAGCCAGCCGCAACCAGAACCACCGTCGCCATCAACATGCTTGCGTTTTTCATTGCCCAATCTCCTTATCCTGACCTTGGGTTACGCAAAGTTGGACGCTGAAAGGGGCGATGGGTTCCCGCGCGCATGAAAAAACCACCGTCTTGCGGTGGCTTTTTCGTTACTGCGGCCGAAAGGAATCGAACCTTCACTCCCCTAAGGGAACAGGCACCTGAAGCCTGCGCGTCTGCCAATTCCGCCACGGCCGCGGTTGCTGCTTACATCGGCAGAGGTATACTTTAATGGATCGCGGCGACTTGTCAACCTGTCCGATCGGAATCGGCCCGGTTTTTTGCTCGCCCGCCGAGTATGCTGGATTCCTCCGCATGTGGGGACTATCATATCTCGATGGCAAGCTGGCACGACAAGAATCGGCAAATCCGTTAAAGGAGCAACATTATGGATCTGTCCACGACATACATGGGTCTGAAGCTCACCAATCCTCTGGTTCCATCGGCCTCGCCTCTGACAATGGATCTCGACACTCTCCGCAAACTCGAGGACGCCGGAGCGTCGGCGGTGGTGCTGGGATCGCTTTTCGAAGAGCAGATCGCCCACGATGCGGAAGAATTGGATCATTACCTGCACTACGGCGCCGACCGGTTCGCCGAGAGCCTTTCGTACTTCCCGGAGGTGCAGGAGTTCAGGCTCGGCGGCGAGGAATATCTTGAACACATCCGCAAGGCCCGCGAGGCATTGGGGATTCCTGTGATAGCCTCGCTCAACGGAATCTCGGCGAAAGGGTGGGTATCCTACGCCCGCAAGATGGAGCAGGCCGGGGCAAACGCCTTGGAGTTGAACGTCTACTTCATCCCCACCAATCCGTCCTTGTCGTCCAAGGACGTCGAGCAGGTCCATTGCACCATCCTGGCCGCCGTAAAAGCTTCAGTGAATATCCCAGTGGCGATGAAACTATCGCCGTATTTTTCCAACATGGCCACGATGGCAAAGTCGCTCAAAGACGTCGGAGCCGATGCGCTGGTGATGTTCAACCGATTCTACCAACCGAACATCGACCCCGAAAAGCTCGAAATCGACTTGTCAGTGCATCTTTCGCATTCCCACGAGTGCCTGCTTCGCCTGAGATGGATCGCAATACTTTCCGGCAGACTCCAGGTATCGCTCGCGGCCACGGGCGGCATCCACACTTCCGGCGACGCCGTGAAGATGATCATGGCCGGAGCGGACGTGACAATGCTATGCTCAGCCCTGCTGAAGTCCGGCCCGGGACACATCCAAGCCGTCCGCGAGGGAATGGAAAGCCTCATGGCCAAGCACGGCTACAACTCCGTCAGCGAGATGAAGGGCGTGATGAGCCAGCGGAATTGCCCCGAGCCATCGGCCTACGAGCGAGGCAACTACATCAAAGCCCTGACCAGCTACGGGCCTACGTCAACCTTCGAGTAATGCCGATACCGGCGCGGACTTGGGACATGATTATTACCATCGACGGACCGGCAGGGTCCGGCAAGAGCACGGCCGCTCGGGAACTTGCCAAGGCTCTGGGCATAGCTCACCTGGACACGGGGGCGACATACCGCGCCGTAACCCTGCTTGCTATGCGCCGAGGCGTGGACTTAGCCGACCAAGCCGCCCTGGCCGAGTTGGCGCGAGGCATGGATATAAAAATGGTACCCTCCCCCGGCCGAGTCGGCGTGCTGCTCGATGGCAAGGACGTGACCGATGACATTCGCACTGAGGCCGTCTCCGCTAACAGCCGATACGCCGCCTCCAGCGCGGCGGTACGTGAGGTGCTCGTAGAGCTTCAACGTCGCCTGGGTCAAGAGCTTGGCAGCTTCGTTACCGAGGGTCGCGACCAAGGCAGCGTGGTCTTTCCAGAAGCGGACGTGAAGTTCTACCTGAACGCTACCCCCGCCGAACGTGCCCGACGCCGCTGCGAAGAACTCCAATCTCACGGTCAGCAGGCCAATTACGAAACGGTTCTTGAAGCCATTGTCCAGCGTGATCATCGCGATCGCAACCGGACCGTCGGGCCGCTCGTGGTGCCTGACGGCGCCACGATCATCGACACGTCGGACACAAAAATACCCCAAGTAACGCGAAAACTGCTCGACCACATGAGGGCCTGACGTTGAAAACCACCAGCAGCTTTCCAAATCCAGAACTCTCGGGCCTTCACCTGCCAGATGGCGTGCCGCGATCGACGCCGATGTACTTTTTCTGCCGGATGGGTTTGCAGGTCCTGATATCGACCGCTTGGAACATCCGCGTTTTCAACCGCCACTACGAGCCAACTCGCGGCGGGGCCGTTTACATCTGCAACCATCAGAGCTTCCTGGACCCAATTCTGATGAGTTTCGGCCTTCGCAGGCCCATGGGCTACATGGCCCGCGACACGCTGTTTCGCATGCCTGGCTTCAAGCACCTCATTGGTGCACTGAACGCCTTCCCCGTCCGGCGCGGCACGGCCGACACTGGTGCCATAAAGGAAGCCATGCGACGCCTCAAGGCAGGCAGGCAGGTGGTGATCTTCGCCGAGGGCACACGAACCGAGAACGGAAGGATAGCAAGCTTCCTTCCGGGCGTGGCGATGCTCGCCCAGCGCTCGGCGGAATGGATCGTGCCGGTGGTCATCGACGGTGCCTACGAAGCCTGGCCCCGAACCCAAAAGCTGCCTTCGCCCGGCAAAATAGTAGTCCAGTACGCCAAGCCAATCCGCAGCGAGCAGGCTCGCGAAATGGATGCCAAAACGTTCCTCAACCAGGTCCGCAACACAATAATCGAAATGCAGACCGATATCCGCCGCCGCACAGGCCGACCACCGCTGAAGTACGATTGACCGCGGGCTAGCAGGCGCCCATGGCCCGGAGGTTATTGAAGCTCGTGGCCAGGCAGTCGAACGGGTCCCGGTCATACGTCCGGTCCTGCTCTATCAGAGCGAACTTGGTCCCGCCGGCATTGGCGAGATCCAGCAACTCGGGCCAGTTAAGATTGCCTTCTCCGATCTCCGCCATGCGCATCTCGCCGTCATCGGTCATGCACATGTCCTTGAAGTGGATGATCGGCATCCGACCGGCGCACTTTTTCAGCCAGAGGCTTGGCTCGGCCCCACCGGCTTGCACCCAGTAGGTGTCGATCTCGAAGTTCATATCCCTGCCTTCGCTCAGATCGAAAATAGTCTCCATCCACGTCTTGTTGTCCGGGCAGTCGAAACGGGCGAACTCCCAGTTGTGGTTGTGATAGGAGAAATCCAACCCCTCGGCAGCGAGCTTCTCGGTGACCGGTCCCAACTCATCCAGGAATCGCTTGATCCCGTCAAAGCTTCGGTAGTCGCCCCCAACACTGCCAACGGCTGGGTGATCGCAACCCCAAGCTTTATTGCGGGCAATTACGTCGTCCAGGTTGTCACGAAAATCTTTCCACCCATGGTGCGTGGCCCCCACGACCAGGCCATTATCCTTGACGAGTTTGGCGACTTCCTTGTAGTCCACCGGGCCGAAAGCGGAAATTTGAACGGCCTTGTAGCCGATGTCGACAACCTTCTTGAAAGTCTCCGCGACGTCCTCGATGGTCTTGGTGAACTCGCGGACCGTGAACAATTGAGCGCCGATTACACACTTTGACATTTTATTCTCCATCATTAGCTTTCGCATCTTCCAGTGATTCGTCAATGTACCGCGCCTCGCGCATTCGCAGGTCTTCCCAATGCCCCAGCATCGCCCCGCCAAGCCCCGCCGTCATCCAATCGATCGGCAAGACTCGAGCATAGCACGCCACGTTTTTCCATTCGACGTGCGCCACGCCAGACGAACTGATGGCCGCCAGGACATACAGAAACACTCCCATCGCCGCCGGGGTCGCCCAAGCCGTTACGTTAGTGCGGGTCGGAACGATCCTCTGGCTGAAGAAGACCCCAAGGAAACACCCGGCAAACAGTGCGAATAGTATCTGCCCGCGTTCGGGGGAGCGAAGCAAAAGAAACACGACAATTGCCGAGCCGGTCACCGATATCATGAACCCCAGCAAACCGCGAACGGTGGTGTCCCGGGCGAGGATATTCTCGCTCTTGTTGTCCAGCGCCATCGCCGCACCGAATGGCATGAGGAACATCCCCAGACCAGCCAAAAGATCCTTGCGCCCGGATTTTCCGGCCGACTTGGTTGACAACTCGCGGTTGTAGGCCTCGCGGCGGTCGGCGTCGAGATCAATCAGCGGATCCCGCCAGAGAAGCCCGCCTGCCAGAGAAGCCATGATCCGCCTGCCGATGCAGGTCGCCGCGGCCGCGATGACCACCAACGCCATCAAGACCAGCACCTCCAGCGCCATCCGCCAGTACATCGCGGACATGGAGTCCTGCGAGGCCCACAGCAGCGAGCGGATTCTCGGCGACCGCAGGCTAAGCCCGCCAAGCCCCAGCACCAAAGCCATAGCCGCCGTCTGAGGCCGGGCCGTAATCGTCAGCGCCCCGCACGCCAAACCGATCGCACACGCAAAACCTGCCAGCATCCACATGCTGGCGTAGGCACCGCGAGCGATGAAACAGATCGGCCACTCAGGATCGCCCGGAATCAGCAAAGGCCAGACAAACCAATACACCACCGCCGCAGCCGCGATGGCCGTGACCTGGAACTCGATCTTCTCTAGAAAATGAACTTGTCGATACGTCATCTGTACTCTCGACATATTGCCGCTACGGCGGTATTATCCATATCCTTTGAATCATGCCGCACAAGAGCGGCTATCGTACCTTGAAGAGTAGACGAAGGCAAAGAAATGGGTAGTTTGGTCTTAGAGAAAATTACGGCGAGGGCAATCCAAGCCGGCAAACGCATCGTGCTTCCGGAAAGTCAGGACATCCGAGTCCTCCAGGCCGCACAGGAGATAACTCGGCTGGGCTACGCCCGTATAATCCTGCTGGGTTCTCGCCAGCGGATCGAGGCCGACGCCGTCGAACACGGCATTTGCCTGGCAGGCGTGGAGATCATCAACCCCGCCGAGGACCCGACAACCGAAACGTACGTCGAACGGCTTTTCCAACTCCGCAAGGCCAAAGGGCTGACGCGAGAGCGGGCCGCAGACTTGCTGGAGGCCCCCGTATACTACGGCGGGCAGGTCGTCGCCGACGGCCGGGCCGATGGCATGGTGGCAGGCAGCATGTGCCCCACCGCCGACACCATCCGCAGCAGCTTGTGGTCGGTCGGCACTGCCGAAGGCTGCCGAACCGTATCGAGTTGCTCGCTCATGCAGACGATCGTGCCTGAAATAGGCGTCGATGGAGCTGTCATCTTCGCCGATACAGGTGTCATCCCCGAGCCCACCGTAGAGCAGCTTTCCGACATCGCCGTCCACGCTGGCGAGTGCTGCAGGGCGCTGCTGGACGCAGAACCCCGAGTAGCAATGCTGAGCTTCTCCACAAAGGGATCCGCCCACAGCCCGAGTGTCCAGGCGGTAATCGACGCGACCAAACTCGCCCAGACCAAGAGACCCGACATGAAAATCGATGGGGAACTCCAGGTCGATGCGGCAGTCGTCCCAGAAATCGCCAAAGCCAAGGCCGGCGGTGGCGACGTCGCCGGCAAGGCCAATGTGCTGGTCTTCCCGAATCTGTCCGTGGGCAATATCTGCTACAAACTCGTCGAACGCCTCGGCAGAGCGACCGCACTGGGTCCGTTGCTGCTGGGCCTGGCCAAACCCATCAACGACCTCTCCCGCGGATGCAGTGCCGAGGACATCGTCCTGATCGCCGCCATTACCGCCGTGCAGGCGGAAGCGGCCCAACAACACTAACCGGGAGTTGGAAGCCAAGCCGTGACAAGCAAACGGCGGAACCCGGAATTAGTCCAGGTTGGGAACCCCTGACAGCCCGTTTAGAAATGGGTCCGCCAGCGAGAGCGAGCAAGAATGTCGAGCATCAAGGAAGAAAACGCAGGCAATGCCTTAGCATTGCCGAGGCCTTTTTATACTGACGCAGGCGTGCAGACATTCGGACCGCTCACAGCCAGAGCAGCTTTCTAAACGGGCTGCCAGGGATTACCGGTCTCACAAGGACTTTGCCCACTCGTTTATCTTCTTGAGTCGCAGGTCCTTGGCCTCGGAAAGGTTGTAGCCGGTCAGCTTGGGAGCGATCTGGACGAGAATCGCCACGATGCTCTTTTCCGCCTCGGGGCTGGAACGCGTACCCAGGACCACCAACCGCAATGCGCCGACCAAAGGCCCTACAGCCCGGTCCCCCATGGCTTTGAGCTCGGCTGCGGCAGCCTCTCTTGTCGTCGCGTCGGGTGCCTGAAGCTGAGCCGACAGTTGCTCGACTCGTTTGCGGTCAGCGGCAAGCTGGCGAACCTTTGCATCAACGATGAGCTTCTGGAAGGAGGCCGTCTGCCCGGCAGTAAGCCTCTCCGACAACTGACGTAACACCTCGCCACCCAGCATGATGGCCGGAGTGTACCTCCCCTCTGCCGTCAGTTCGCCCAGCCTCTTTTCCATCTTGGCCAGCACGGTGGGGAACTCAGTGGCTCGTGCCGTTTCTGCCATGGCCTTGAATATCAACGGATCGTTGGCCTTGAGCAGTGCGTCAGTCCATTCGAGATACACGGCACTCGTCTCAGGGGACTTTGCTGCCTTGTAGGCCGCGTAGGCCTCGCCCAGCAGAGCCGTCGCCTCGGCCGGGCGGGACGCAGCCACCAATTCGGACGCCAGTTTACGCATCCCCACTGGGAGTTTGTCGCTCTTTTCGGCCCGGAGGCTCGTGACGAGCATTTGCCTCAACAGGATTCTCTGGCTGACGGCATCCTGACGATCGGCAAGGGCATCGCACACGCCGGCAAGGGTAGCGGCGTCCGCCTTGGCCAATATAGTCATCGCCACAGTCCAGGCCTTCTCGCGGACGGTAGCATCCGGTTCGACGCTCGGATCCGTGCGTTTGAGAACCGTCGGAAGGTCACGCGCACCGGCGACCGCGCCCAAGGCGTCCAGCACGGCCTGGCGCACACCGCGGTCGTCATCGCCAGCCAGCGCCGCCAAGTCTTCGGCAAACTCACCCTTGCGGAACGAAGCCAGGCCCTTTACCGCCGCCAGGCGAACCGTCGCGGCTTGGTCTACCAG
>CAZMBZ010000104.1:0-10862 GCA_964564285.1 uncultured Planctomycetaceae bacterium
AATGTCTGCGCGTCTGCGTCAGAAATACTCGGCAATGCTAAGGCATTGCCTGCGTCTTCTTCCTTGATGCTCGACATTCTTGCTCGCTCTCGCTGGCGGGCCCATTTCTAAACGGGCTCCTTGGCTCCCTATGATTCTACGGTGGTTCGGCATACTCCGTTGGAGATACAAGATGACCGAGAACATCGAGAGCAAATCGCCGGCGCCGGTCAGGCTGGGCTATCTTCTGGGCGTAGTGCCCGCCATGTTCCTGGGCGCCGCGCTGGGCATCGCCGTTTACTGGGGTGTGTCGCCCGCCCACGAGAATAACTCATCCGCCGGGGCGGGGGCTGCCCTTGGGGGCACGGCTTTCCCCCCCACGGTCTGGACCTGCTCGATGCACCCCGAGATTGCCCTGCCCCGTCCAGGCCCGTGCCCCAAGTGCGGCATGGACCTGATCCCTCGAAAGGCCGCCGCGCCGGATGCCATGGGCGGCATGCGAGTTTTCACCACCAGCGAAAGCGCCATAGCGCTGATGGACATCGAGACAGCCGCGGCTCGGCGGTTGTTCCCCACGGCTGAGATTCGCTTGGCCGGCAAGGTGGAATACGACGAAACTCGCCTGGCCTACATAACTGCCTGGGTGCCCGGGCGTCTGGACCGGCTGTTCGTGGACTACACCGGCATCGCCGTCAGGAAGGGCGACCACATGGTCTACGTGTACAGTCCAGAGCTGTACAGTGCGCAGGAGGAGTTGCTCCAGGCGATCCAGGCCGTCCGAAACCTCAGGCAGAGCGACGTGGACATTGTCCGCAAGACGGCCGAGGCGACAGTGGGGGCCGCCAGAGAGAAGCTCCGCCTGCTGGGCCTGACGGATGATCAGGTGGCCCTGATGGAGAAGCGCGGCAAGGCGGATGATCACGTCACGATTTACGCCCCCGCCAGCGGGATAGTCATTCACAAGAACGCCCAGGAGGGCATGTACGTCAAGACGGGCACGCGCATTTACACCATCGCCGACCTGTCGCAGGTCTGGGTGAAGCTGGACGCCTACGAGTCGGACCTGAGTTGGCTTCGCTACGGGCAGACTGTCGAGTTCACCACCGTCAGCTACCCGGGCGAGACCTTCACGGGAACGATTTCCTTTATTGCTCCCCTGGTAAACCCCGCCACACGGACTGTTCAGGTCCGCGTCAACGTGCCGAACGCCCACGGCAAGCTCAAGCCAGAAATGTTCGTCAAGGCGAAGGTGCTATCGCGGGTCGCCGCGGGCGGACGCGTGATGGAACCCCACCTGGCCGGCAAGTGGATCTGTCCGATGCACCCGGCGGTGGTCAAGGACGGTCGCGGCGAGTGCGACGTATGCGGCATGGATTTGGTCACGGCGGAGTCGCTCGGCTACGTTAGTGCCCCGGCCGACCAGCAGGCCAAGCCGCTGGTGATCCCCGTTTCGGCGGCACTTGTCACGGGCACTCGGGCGGTGGTGTACGTCAAGGAACCGGGCAAGGACAGGCCGACGTTTGTTGGGCGGGAGATCGTTCTCGGGCCTCGCGCGGGCGACTGGTACATAGTGCGTCGCGGCCTGGCCGAGGGAGAGCAGGTGGTTACCCGCGGCAACTTCAAGATCGACTCCGCCCTTCAGATCCAGGCCGCACCCAGCATGATGACGCCCGACGGCGGGGGCGCCCCGGCCCACGATCACGGAGGCGAGTCGCACCCCGGCCAGGGCGACAAGCCCGCGGGCGGCTCGGCCAGGCTGGGGGGTCTGCTTGCCCAGCAGTTGCGGCGGGTTCTCTCTATTGCCGGTGACGCGCAGAAGGCCGCAACGTCGGACGATCTCCGCGCCGGCAGGGCGGTGCTGGCCAAACTCGCCGACGCCATCTCCGCCGTTGACGCCAATCAGGCCGATCACCGTATCCGGATGATGTGGAAGGAGCTTTCCATGCGGCTTGGCAACGACGCCTACGAAGGCGCAGCCGCGACCACGATGGCCGAGCTGCGAAACACGGCAAAGTCTCTCGCCGCCAACTCGGCGACGCTGGCGGATTGGTTCGGCCTGTCCACCGTCAGGGCCCAATCGCCGGTCGAACCGTTGCCGGAGGCGCTTCGCAAGCAGGTGGACGCCGTCTTCGAGTCCTACTTCGCCATCTCGGCCGGGCTTGCCGCCGACGACCCCAACGCTGCCAGGGCGGCCCTTGCGGTCATGAAAGAAGCCGTCGCGAAGGTGGATGTGAAGATCTTCGGCCCCGCCGGTTACAAGGCATGGATGAGCGGCCAGGTCGCGTTTGGAAAGGTCCTGTCCCAGGCGGCTTCGGGCGAGGGCATTGGGGGCATTCGCGTGGCATTTGAGCCGCTTTCGAACACCACGGCAGCGCTCGCACGCCGCATGCCGCCGCTGGCCCCGCGGGTATACTACCGCCTGCGCTGCCCGATGGCCTTCGATGGGCGCGGGGCCGAGTGGTTACAGCGCGACCGGGCCGTGAAAAACCCCTATTTCGGCGCCAGTATGTACCGATGCGGCAGCGTTGAGGAGGTTATCGGGCGTGGCAATGACGCCTCCGCACCCCCGGAGCCGCCGAAATGACCGAAGACTACACCATACAAACGCCCGAGCAGCGATCACTGACGGGTCGGCTGATGCGGTTTTGCATGCGTAACAAGCTTGCGGCCGGGCTTCTGGTGCTACTTATCGTTGGTGCGGGGCTATATTTCGCGCCGTTTGACTGGCGAATAGAGGGTTTGCCGCGCGACCCCGTCGCCACGGACGCCATTCCCGACATCGGCGAGAATCAGCAGATCGTCTTCACCAAGTGGATGGGCCGAAGCCCGCAGGATGTCGAGGACCAGGTGACCTACCCGCTGACGGTCGCGCTGATGGGCGTGCCGGACGTCAAGACCGTCCGAAGCCTCTCGATGTTCGGGTTCTCCAGCATCTACGTCATCTTCAAGGACAAGGCGGACTTCTACTGGGCTCGCAGCCGGGTGCTGGAGAAGCTCAATTCCCTCCCGGCCGAGACACTGCCCGAAGGAGTCCAGCCATCGCTCGGGCCGGACGCCACGGCGCTGGGGCAGGTGTTCTGGTACACGCTGGAAGGGCGGGATCCCAACGGCGACCCGGCGGGGGGATGGGACCTCGAGGAGCTTCGGACGATTCAGGACCGGACCGTGCGCTACGCACTTCAGTCTGCCGACGGTGTGAGCGAGGTCGCCTCGGTCGGCGGATATGTCCGCGAGTACCAGGTGGATGTGGACCCGGACGCCATGCGGGCTTACGGCGTGACTCTGCCGGAGGTGTACGCGGCCGTCAAGGGCTCGAACATGGACGTGGGTGCCCGCACCATCGAGATAAACGGCGCGGAGTATTTTGTTCGCGGCATCGGGTTTATCAAGTCGGTCGATGACATCGCCGACAGCGTCATCAAGGTCAACGCCGACGTAGCGGTGACGATCCGGCAGGTGGCGAACGTAACTCTGGGTCCGGCCCTGCGGCGCGGCGCGCTGGACAAGGACGGCGCCGAGGCAGTCGGTGGCGTGGTGGTGACGCGATACGGTGCCAACCCGCTGGCGGTCATCAACAACGTCAAGGAGAAAATCGAGCAGCTCGAGCCCGGCATGCCGGTCAAGGCCGTCATCGACATGGACAGGATCACCCCGGCCAAACTGCAAAGCTACGCCGCCGACCACGGCTTCGAGGCCTACGACGGCCCGTCGCTCAACCATGCGGTCTGGCTGGCTCACCTTCGCGCCATACCCCGCGACCAATGGCCCGAGTGGGCGACAATCAGCGCGGTAACGATCGTGCCGTTCTATGACCGCACCGGGCTGATCCACGAAACGCTCGGCACGCTCAGCGACGCGTTGTTCCAGGAGATACTCGTCACGCTGGTGGTGGTGATAGTCATGATGGTCCACCTTCGAGCCAGCGTGCTTATCGGAGCGATGCTCCCGCTGGCGGTGCTGATGTGCTTCGTCGCGATGAAGCTTTTCGGCGTCGACGCCAACATCGTGGCTCTGTCGGGCATCGCAATCGCCATCGGCACTATCGTGGACATGGGAATCGTCATCTGCGAGAACATTCAGCGCCACCTGGAAACCGCCCCGCCGGATGCGCCGAGGTTCGAGGTAGTCCACCGCGCCGCCAGCGAAGTGGGCTCGGCTGTGCTTACCGCGGTGGCGACGACCATCGTCGGCTTCCTGCCAGTCTTCGCCATGATCGGCCCGGAGGGCAAGCTGTTCAGACCGCTGGCATTTACCAAGACGTTCGCGCTTGTTTCCGCGATAGTCATCGCCCTGACGGTCCTGCCGCCGGGGGCGCTGCTGCTGTTTGGCCGACGTGCGGGCAAGGGCGCGTGGCGGCGGGTTATCAACGGCGGGGTGGTCCTGGCCGGGCTCGTACTGGGGGCCTACGGGCTGGCAAAGGGCCTGACTCTTCCTGCCACCGGCGGCGCTGGCCTGGTTGTCGTCGGGCTGTTCGGCATGTTCCGCGACCGGCTGCCGCGTGCGATGGTTCGACTGGCGCCGTGGATCGTAAACGCCCTGGCGGTGGCGCTGGTGGGGCTGCTGCTGACGCGGGACTGGGAGCCGCTGGGTCCAACACCGGGGCTCGCGGGGAACCTGGTGTTCGTGGCGGCGCTCATCGGCGGATTGCTGGTGTTCTTTTATCTCTTTCGCCTGGCGTATCCGTACATCCTTGGCTGGGCGCTGCGGTTCTGGTTCGTATTTATCCCGTTTGTGGCGCTGGTGGTGGTCTTCGGCTTCACGGCCTGGCTTGGTCTGGACTACGCGGCAGGGAAGGTCGGCCTGCCCGTGGGGAAGCTTCGCAGCACCACCTTCTGGGTGAATGCGAGCGAGAAGCTTCCCGGCTTCGGCAAGGAGTTCATGCCCCCGCTGGATGAGGGCAGCTACCTCTACATGCCGACGACGATGGTTCACGCCTCGCTCGGCGAGGCCCTGGATGTACTGGCCAAGCAGGACCAGGCCATCACGGCCATACCCGAAGTCGAGTCGGTCGTCGGCAAGATCGGTCGCGTCGAAAGCCCGCTGGACCCAGCCCCCGTGTCCATGGTCGAGACGATCGTCAACTATCGCAGCGAATACGTAACCGACTCCGACGGGCGACGCGTGAACTTCCGCCCAGCGCGGCGCGGATCGCTTTACGTTGAGGATCAGTCAGGGCGTCGTTTCGCGGCGGACCCGGCGGGCAGACCGATCGCCGACCCCGACGGCCTGCCGTTTAGACAGTGGCGCGACCACATCCGCACGCCCGATGACATCTGGGACGAGATTGTCAAATCGGCGCAGATTCCCGGCAGCACATCGGCGCCCAAGCTCCAGCCCATCGCGGCGAGGCTGGTGATGCTCCAAAGCGGCATGCGGGCGCCGATGGGCGTCAAGATCAAGGGCGCGGATCTGGCGAGCATCGAAAAGGCCGGGCTCGACATCGAGCGGTATCTCAAGCAAGTGCCCGGCGTGGAACCCGCAGCCGTCATAGCCGACCGGATCGTCGGCAAGCCCTACCTGGAGATTAGGCCGGACCTTGAGGCGCTGAAGCGATACGGGGTGAGAATCGCCGACTTCCAAGCCGTGGTGGAGGTCGCGATAGGCGGTAAGAAGGTCACGACCACCGTCGAGGGCCGCGACCGCTTTCCCGTTCGCGTTCGATATCAGCGCGAGCTTCGCGACCAGATAGAGACGATCGGCAGGATCCTTGTACCGGGCGTGACCGCCGGCCAGGCTGTCCAGATTCCGCTGACCGAGTTGGTCAAGGGTCAGGACATCCGCCTGGGCTACGTTCGCGGCCCGCAGGTAATCAAGAGCGAGGACACGTTCAAGGTGGGATACGTCCTGTTCGACAGACAGCCCGGGCACGGGGAGGTGGATGTCGTCGAACGAGCCAGGGCTTATCTTGCCGACAAGCTGGCCCGCAGGGAACTCATCCTGCCCGAAGGCGTCACCTTCACCTTCGCGGGCAGTTACGAAAACCAGCAGCGAGCCCAGACGACATTGACAATCGTGCTGCCGCTGGCGCTGCTGGCGATCTTCCTGATCCTGTACTTCCAGTTCCGCTCGGTAGCGACGTCGCTGCTGGTGTTCACCGGTATCGCCGTGGCCTGGGGCGGCGGGTTCATCTTGCTCTGGATGTACGCCCAGGGGTGGTTCCTGGACTTCAGCGTATTCGGCGTTCACATGCGAACGCTCTTCCAGGTGCATCCGATCAACCTGTCGGTAGCCGTGTGGGTGGGGTTTCTGGCGCTGTTCGGCATCGCCAGCGACGATGGCGTGGTGGTCTCGACGTATCTCGACCAGACCTTCAGAAGCCGTCGGCCTGCAAACGTACGCGAGCTTCGCCAAGCGACGATCGAGGCAGGCAAGCGGCGCGTCAGGCCTTGCCTGATGACTACCGCCACGACAATCCTGGCGCTGATCCCGGTATTGACTTCCGTCGGGCGCGGAAGCGACGTCATGGTGCCGATGGCCATCCCCAGTTTCGGCGGAATGATGATCGAAGTGCTCACGATGCTGACGGTGCCGGTGCTCTATTGCCTGGTCAAGGAGTTCAAGCTGCATACCGGCATGAAGGATGAGATGTTGTCGGCGGGCAATACGGCGACTTCGGCCTGACAGGCTCTTGGTTGAAGATGTCTCGATAGAATGTAGACATGAGACCTCAAGTCAGTTTAGAAATGGGCTTGTCGCAGCATTCGGCGTGTGAAGTCGGGCATAGGAAAGGGCGATCCATGACTGAACGATCCTGGAGCAGCTTGCTGTTGCTGGCGGGGCTTTTGCTGGCTGGTTGTACTGACGGCGTGAACGAAAGCGCATATTCGCGTTTCTCGGCCGGGCAGGACCACTTCGCCGATCGGTCGTTGGCGCCGCGCGTTGCGAGTGCGGCTCCGTCGACCAGGCCCGCCGAGCCGGAGCTTGGTGACGGCTCGCAACTGGGCGACTACCTGACCTACGCCGCACTGCACAGTGCCGAGTTGAGATCCGCCTTCGCGGCCTGGAAGGCAGCCCTGGAGGAGGTCCCGCAGGTGCGGGCGATGCCCGACCCGCGCTTCACCTATCGCAATTACATCCGGGCTGTCGAGACCCGCGTCGGACCGCAACGCAACGCCTACGAAATATCGCAGACCTTCCCCTGGCTGGGCAAGCTGGAGCTGCGCGGTGACATTGCAGCCGAGCAAGCCCAGGCCGCGTTCCATCGGTTCGAGGCGGCCCGGCTAGGGCTCTTCTACCGCGTCCACAAGGCCTACGGCGAGTACTACTACCTCGGGCGGGCGATTCGAAGCACCGATCAAAACGTCGCACTGCTCGACCAGATAGAATCCATCGCGAGAAGGCGATACGCCGTCGGCGCGGACTCCCACCCGGATGTCATCCGGGCACAGATCGAGCAGGTGAAGCTGGCCGAGAGACTCAGAACACTTCAGAACCTGCGTGCGCCCACGATGGCTCGACTCAACTCGGCGCTTAATCGCCCCGCCAAAGCACCACTGCCATGGCCTGCGGACATTCCCGCGCCATCCTCGGACTTCTCCGACGAACAGCTCCTTGCCTGGGCCGCCCAGGCCAACCCAGAGGTGCGAGCGTTGGCACGGGAAATCGCCGCGCGCAAACTCGGTATCGCACTGGCCCGGAAGGAGTACTTTCCCGACGTCACTTTCGGCGTCAGCGCGATCGACACAGGGTCAGCCCGGGGCGCTATGAGCGTCAGCGACAGCGGCAAGGACCCGGTCATCGCGATGGTATCGCTGAACATTCCGATCTGGTGGGACAAGATCTCAGCCGGCGTGCGCCAGGCCCGCTGGCGCCACCTGCAGGCCGTCAACGACAAGGCTGCCTTGCTCAACAATCTCTCGGCGGACGTGGCACTGGCCTTGTTCGAGTTCCAGGATGCCGAGCGAAAGGTCAGCCTCTATCGGGACACGCTGATCCCAAAGGCAAAGCAGTCCCTCGAAGCTTCCCAGACCGCTTACACCTCGGGCAAGGCGGACTTCCAGGATTACCTGGATGCCCAGCGAGCGCTGCTGGAATTCCAACTCTCCCAAGACCGTTCGCAGGCCGATCGCGCACAAAGCATGGCGAAACTCGAGATGCTCATCGGCAAGACCCTGCCGGCAGGCAACGAGTAGCCGGATACGTACGCGTCATTCGGTTGTGATTTTGGTCAATCCTCAACCTATCGAAGTTCAGCGCCGATGTCCTGTTTTTTTGTCGCTACCGTTGCACTTCGGATGCGAATGCGCCTTATCGCTGTCTGCCATTGGGGTCAGGAACCGTTTTCGGGCTTTTTCTTCGGTCGGCCTCGGGGGTTCAGGGTGGTTTCCAGGCCTAGCTTGACTGCTGCGGCGGCGACCCACCTTGGCGTTCCGAATGGTCGGCCTCGCGCGATGCAGCGGGCGATGGCTTGCTCTTGCTCGTCGGGCTGCGGGCGGTTGACCATCTTGACCCAGTCCGCCGGCCAGCCGTGCGGCGGGGCGCTGAGCATCGCTTGCTGGTCGGCGTCGCCGTGGGTTCGCCGCCAGAGGCTGCACCATCGCCACTGCTCGGCGCGGGGTACCAGCCCGGCTCGAAGGGCGTTGCGCTCCACGTAGCGAAGCACGGTCCAGATGGAACTGCCGTTGTCCACCACGCCCTGGCGGCGCTCGGCCGCGCTGACCCGACGGACCTGCACCGGGAACATTTTGTAGCGGCCCTGGTAGACGTGCCCCGTCCCGGCTGTGCGATGGGCGGCGTGCCAGCGCTGCGTGTGCGCGACGGTCAGCCATCGCATGAACTCGGCCAGGTCGCCGTCGGCCCGTGGCCGGAGCACCAGGTGCCAATGGCCAGGCATCACGCAGTACGCCAGCGTTCGCATGGCCAGGCGCTGGTGTGCCTGCTGGAGCGTCTGCTCGAACAACTCGTAGTCGGCCGGGCACTCGAACAGCGGCATCCCAGCGTTGGCGCGGTTGAGCACGTGACAAACAACCCCGCCCGTCGAAGGTCTAAGATATCTTGGCATAACCTAAATATATGCCCACCCCGCCCGAAAAACAAGCATAAACGGTTCCTGACCCCTATAGCTCCCAAGCCGTTGTTTCTTGCGTCGTCCCATTGCCATGACTTGTCCTCCGTGACGCCAGCCATTATACCATACGTGTCAAGAGGACTTTCTAAACGGACTGCTAGCGGTCCGCCGCCGCTCGACAAGAGACATCAGTAAGGCGTCCCCAGATATCTGACAGATATCTGGCGTAGGGAAGCGGCTCGGGCTCGGGGGGGGGCTTCGCTCCACAGGCCACGTGCAGCACAGAAGGAGCCGCACTACTCCTTCTCTAGCATTCCTTTGGCTTCCTGTGCAGCCGTTGTCTCCGGGAAATCTCGAATTATCTCTGATAGAAACTTCCGGCCTTTGTCCGTCAAGCCATTCGCTAAGTAGTTCTTCGCCAACGAGAGCCTGCTCTGGGCCTCCTTGTCCCTGGTTGTTTCTCCCTGTGTCTGCTCCGTTCTTTTGTCTTTTCCTTCCGCCGCAGGACCGCTTGCGCTTTGCGTTCTTGCTGTGTTCGCGCGGGCGGATCGAGGCTCCGGTTTGCGGATGATTGCCACATCCTGCCCCAATAGAGCTGTGGCGTTGATCCAGCCCATGCCCAAGCCCTTTCCCGCGCCGTCGGTCGCTTTGACCTGGTACCAAGTATAACCCCTCTTCTTACGCACGGAGACGACGTTTATCTGCCCGCCTGCGGGAATGTGCCGCATTCGCCCTATCGCCTCCAGCGGATCTCTAGGCTCGAACTCCGGCATCAACGGCGTGCGTTTGGACAGGCGGTACTCAAGATTCACGGCCAACGCTTGGGGGTCTGCCAGCCTTGGCTGAGCCGCGGGTGTCTTTCCCAGGGGGCGCAAGAAGCCCTTATGCCATTCTATGACTCGAAGGCCGGATATCCCCGTCTCGACCTTTCTTCCCCGAAGGCTCGCATTCATCCTTCCGAATGCGGGGTTGGGCTGATTGACCGGCACAACAATGTCGATGTTGATGTAATCGCTTATCGATTCAATGTGTCCGGCCAGTCCGATCGTTGCCAACTTGTCGCGCTTGGCCTCAAATTGGGCCATCGCGTCCTTGTCGCTAAGCGGAAAGACGCTTCCAATTCCAATGACTGGTTTGGCTCGCAGGTCGTCTACGCGGAGCTTCCGGGAGAAGTAATCAATGACGTAGTTTGATGGGTTGCCCTTCTCGCGGTAAGTCCGACCGGCGGACAGCATCACGACCGTGTCGGCAGGCAGGTCGGTGTCGAGAGTCAATTCAACCCTGTCCACCTTCAGAATCGCGTTGGCCTCGAACTTGTCGCAGTTGACCCAGTGATTGCGTTCACCGCCTTCTTCCACCGGGTTTGGCTGAGTCTGAGGCTGCCGGGCCGGCGGCTGCGAAACGACCGGCGACAGGTGGCCGCTTCCACTACTCCGGGCATCGCACGAACTGGTTTTGGCCGGGTTTTGCGAGCTACCCTCCCGTAGGGCGGAGGCCTGGGAGGGTTTGGACCGAGCACCGGCCCCGGAGGCCGTGCCGTTGCCCGTGGGCTTTTTCCCCGAGTCTGAGCAGGCTAAGGGTAAGAGCAGACACACGCACAAGAGTAGACGTTTTACAGCGTCGTTCATCCTTCCGGCCTTTCGCGTTAGAGGTGAATCCCTATACTGCCCGGCATTATCCCGCGCCACCCCGCCCGCATCAAGGCCCTGCCCAAATTCGCCTTGACGCGCGGCCCGCTATGGTCCGACAAGGCCAGCAGCGGGAATGTACCACTCTATGTTCCGGGTGTCCCCCCCCCCCCCCCGTCTGGGGCGGGGGGGGGCGGCGGGGCAATAATTTAAATTCGACCCCGGCCGCGGTTTTTTGTCAACAGTAC
>CAZMBZ010000104.1:10872-15859 GCA_964564285.1 uncultured Planctomycetaceae bacterium
CGGCCCGCGATGGTCCGACAAGGCCAGCAGCGGGAATGTACCACTCTATGGTCCGGGGCCCCCCCCCCCCCCCCCAGTCTGGGGCGTCGTGGCGCGTCGGGGCAATTCTTTATATTCGTCCCCTGCCTCGGATTTTTGTCCTCAGTTCGCAAGTATAATCAAGTGTAATAAGGTTGGAACAAGTTGCGACGTTGTTGGATCAGACAGCCGTAAGAGGAGAAACAAGAGATGGAAAAGACGGAAGGATTGTTGATGATTACAGTTACGGTTAGCGTGACGAAGGACGTATATGCGCATGGAAGCCATTGGCCCGCTATCGAGCCCTCACTGGGCTGTTCGGGCAAGGGATGGCTAGTAGACGAATGCACCGCCTACTGGGAGGACGAGCAGCCGAGGTTGTTCACATTCTACATCACAGTTCAGGACCCGAAGATCACGCCTGAGCAAGTCTTGCAGGAGGTGAAAGTCGCTGGCCAGCGCCCACGCAACGGCTACAGCCAGTTCGAGGTAGTGGATTTCAATGGTAAGAACCCGGCCCCATTCCCGACTTGACGCTTCGGCCCGCCGTGGTACAATGTAATCTGCAACGGGGAAGGCGCTGCTCACCCTATCCCGCCCCGGTCCCGAAGTGCTTCGGGACGGGATCCGTACCGCTCACACGGTGAGCTATAGGGGTCAGGAACCGTTTTCGGGTGTTTTCTTCGGTCGGCCGCGGGGGTTCAGGGTGGTTTCGAGGCCTAGCTTGACTGCCACGGCGGCGACCCACCTTGGCGTGCCGAATGGTCGGCCGCGGGCGATGCAGCGGGCGATGGCTTGCTCTTGCTCGTCGGGCTGCGGACGGTTGACCATCTTGACCCAGTCCGCTGTACACCAGGATTTCCCGGCTAGCCTTCGGCCTGTAACCGCCGGCGGCGATTCTGGTTTTGTCTCACCCCCGGCCATCTCTCAGGCGTTTCAGGAGGACCCTTAGCATGGTGGGCATTTCTCGCCAGGCGGGGGGTAGTCTCCAGTGTGCGGTGTGGTCGTCTGGCAGTCGGACTGTCCCGGCGGCGCCGTCGAAGACTCTCCTGGCGGCCTGGAAGTCTCGCACGGTGAACACGAGGTCGGGTTCCATGAGGATGATGCTCTCGATTCCGAGTTGCCCAGCCAGTGCTCTCGCCTCGGCCAGGTCCAGCAGCGTTTCGACCTCTCCGGGCACAGGCCCGCACGCATCGGCGAGGTCAGCCCGGAGGCGGGCGAGGTCTTCGGGGCTTTGGCAGCGTGCCATGCGCCGATACACTTCCATCCGCTGGCGTTCGGAGGTGATGTACGATCGGGGAATAAACGCATCAATGCCGATCTCGATATGTACGGCAGGGCGGTCTTCCACCTTCTCGCCGCGCATTTGCCGGACGGCCCCGTCGAGCAATTGGCAGTACAGTTCGTAGCCGACGGCCGCGATGTGCCCGGATTGCTCCCGCCCGAGGATGTTGCCCGCCCCGCGGATTTCGAGGTCTCGCATGGATATCTGGAAACCCGCCCCGAGGTCGCTGAACTCCTCGACGGCCTTGAGGCGTTTGCCCGCGATGGCTGAGACGCTTCTGCCCTCCGGCAGGAGCAGGTAGCAGAACGCCCGGTGCTTGTAGCGTCCGACTCGCCCGCGCAGTTGGTGCATGGCGGCCAGGCCGAACCGGTCGGCGTTGTGGATTATCATGGTATTGGCGGTCGGGATGTCCAGGCCGGACTCGATGATCGTCGTGCAGACGAGCACGTCGATTTCCTGGCGGACCAGGCGGAGCATGACGTTCTCGAGTTGGTGCTCCTTCATTTGCCCATGGCCGAACTCTACGCGGGCTTCCGGCGCGAGCCTTGCGATTCGGCCGGCGACGGCCTGGATATCCTGCACGCGGTTGTGTACGAAGAACACCTGTCCCTGTCGGTTGAGTTCCCGCAGGATGGCCTCGCGGACGAGTCGGTCGTCGTAGTGGCAGACTTCTGTGTGAATGGCCCGGCGGTCCATCGGCGGGGTGGTCAGCGAGCTTATGTCTCGCAGGCCCAGCAGCGCCATGTGCAGCGTGCGGGGGATTGGCGTGGCCGTCATGGTCAGCACATCCACCGACGCGCGGAGGCTCTTGAGGTGCTCCTTGTGCTCGACGCCGAACCGCTGCTCCTCGTCGATTACCACGAGCCCGAGTTCGGCGAATTGGATGTCCTTGCTCAGCAGGCGGTGCGTGCCGATGAGGATGTCGATCTCGCCGCGGGCCAGGCGCGCGACGATCTTCGTCTGCTCGCCGGCCGTGCGGAAGCGGCTGATGGCGTCGATCTCGAACGGGTAATCCGCCATTCGCTCGCGGAACGTCCGCAGGTGCTGCCCGGCCAGGACGGTTGTCGGCACGAGGACCGCGACCTGCCGTCCGGCCTCGACTACCTTGAACGCCGCCCGCATGGCGAGTTCCGTCTTGCCGTAGCCGACGTCGCCGCAGAGCAGGCGGTCCATCGGCGATGACCCGGCGAGGTCCTCGTCGAGCTGGCGCATGGTGGATACCTGGTCGTCGGTCTCGGTGTAGATGAACTCGTCGGCGAACTGCTTCTGCCATGGCGTTGCCCGTGGGTAGCTGACGCCTGGCTGATACTTCCTCATCGCCTGCACGCGGATCATCTCGGCGGCGAGGTCTTTGACGGCCTCGCTGGCTCGCTCCTTCTGCCGGCCCCAGGTGGCGCCGCCGAGTTTGCTGAGCGTTGGGCGGAACTTTCGCGAGCCCACATAGCGCTGGACCAGGTCGATCCGGCTTGCGGGGACGTGCAGGATGGTCCCGCCGGCGAACTTCAGCGCCAGGTACTCCTCGGATCGCCCGTCGCGGTCGATGAGTTGCAGGCCATTGAACTTCGCTATCCCGTGGGCGACGTGCACCACGTATTCGCCCTGCTGGAGGTCCAGCAGGCTGTCGATGGGCCTGCCCGCACGGACGCGGCGGATGCGGCGACGCTTGGCGTATCGTCCGAAGAGCTCGTGATGGCCCACGACGACGAGTTTCTGCTCGGGCCAGGAAAACCCGCTCGCGACGTGCCCGATCGCAAGCTTCACCCGCCCCGAAAGCTCAGGGTGCTTCTCGGAGAGCAGATCGCCGAAACGTTCCTGCTCGGCCTGGTTCTCGCAGTAAACCCATACCGCCGCCGACTCGCTGAGCTCGGTCAGTTCCGTCAGGGCCTCGTGCGTGCCGATCACCAGGCGCTCGAGCGAGCGAATGCCCAGGTGTACAAAAGCCCCGGGCTGGTCGTCGTGGTTCGTCCCGCCGGGGCCAAACGCCGACAGTTCCACAAGCGAGAATCGCCCCAGGTCTGTCAGCACGTCCTCGGGGTCGAGCATTGCCCTGGCGACCCTGCCGGTGATGTCGCGGCTTCGCTGCCAGAATTGCTGGGCCAGTTCGAGCGTCCCTGTCGGGTCGATCATGCAGACGATGGCGTCGTCGGGAAGGTAGCTCAGCAGAGTGGTCGGGGCGCTGCTACTGGGTTCGTCGGGCTCATCCAGCCCGGCTGAGACGCCGCTGACGGTGTATCGCCCCAGTTGGTCGGTGGACCGCTGGGTGTCCAGGTCGAACCGTCTGATGGACTCGATGACGTCGCCGAAGAACTCGATCCTCACCGGCTGGGGCGCTCCCAGCGAGAAGATGTCCACGATTCCGCCGCGCCGGGCGAACTGCCCGCCCTGGTCTACCTGCTCGACTCGTTCGAAGCTCGCATCCACCAGCCAACTGGACAGCTCCTCGATGTCATGGTCCTGTCCGGTCGTCAGTTCCAGCCTGCCCGCCAGCAGGGCCTTCGGCGACGGCACGGGCTGGAGCAGTGCCATGATCGGCGCGACGATCACGTCGGCGGGCTCGTCGCGATCTTTCGCTGGCTCGGCCAGGAGGTTGCACACCCTCAGCCGCTCGCCGGTGACCTCCTCGTTGAGGTGGTCGCTGCCGACGTCCACCTCCCAGGCGGGGAAAAGTTGCACGCCTTGCCCGGTGAATATCTCGATATCATCTGACGCATCGTCGGCTGCGTCGATGTGCCCAGCCGCCAGCAGCAGTGTCCTGCCGGTCAGTTTGGCAATCGCGGCGGCGACGGCGGCGCTGGATGAACCCCACAGCCCGGCGATGCGCGCAGTGGTCCCCGGCGAAAGTTTTTTCGCCGCCGCCTTCAACTTTCGATTTGCCAGAACCCTGTCGAACATTGCGGTTCAGCCCATCTTAGTCCTTTGGGCGTTCGGAATATACGCCTCGTGTGGAATCAGCCTATGACTTTTCGACGGCCTGGACCCGGGGATGGCGCGTCGGGCCGATTCGCGGCCCAGGACTTTTGGTTGGCAGGGGTTGTGTTTTTTGTTGAAATCTGCGGGGTACGTTGCCGAAGATTATGATGCTATACTAATGTGTTGTCGATAAAGATGGCTGCGTTTATCGTTGAGGTAGCCCATGCCAGTGGAAGACGAACCATTGGAACCCGAGGCCTTCGGTGACGACGATTACGTTCCGGCGTTTTTCGCCAGGAACATCGAAGAAGCCCAAGAGTATTGTGATCTGTTAAGCGACCACGAGATTTCAACCCGAGCCGGGCTGGATGAGGAATTGCTCATCGAGGCCGACCCGGACCACCGGGCCGCGAGCCGCTTGGGCATGACCCACGGCGTGCCCGTGCTGGTGCCCGAGAGGTTGCTCGATGAGGCCAGCGAGGTTATCGCAGACCGCGAGGACTTCAGCGACTTCAAGGTTGACGACGAGGATGAAGAGGACGAAGTCGATGACGATGAAGTGCCCTTCGGCTTGGGCGAGGTAGACGACGATCTTCTCGATGACGATGATGATGACGACGACCAGGAACTGTTGGTCGATGATGACGATGATGACGATGATGATGACGACCAGGAACTGTTGGTCGATGACGATGATGAAGACTTCTAGCAGCCGTCGTGGCGCCGGAATCGTTCCGGCAGGCCTTGGCGGGCTGATCGCACGGATGTGACAAG
>CAZMBZ010000105.1:0-15857 GCA_964564285.1 uncultured Planctomycetaceae bacterium
CCCGACGGATTCTCGATCCATGGCAGGTAGCACGATCTGCACATGTGTATGGTCATTCTGCGGTAGACCTGGTCCATGAGTTCTTGCTCGCTCATGTGGCGCATCACTTCGAGGAGGCGGTCGATCTCCTCGGAAGGATCGATATCGGCATACTCGTCGCACAGAAGGTCCGGCGGGGTCGGGTCGGCGAAGGCTTCGATGCGTACGACGTAGAAATCGCCTTTGCCGGGCGTCAGTATTGCTCCGCATCGATGGCACAGCAAGGGTAGATGCTCTTCATGGCCATCGGGTTCGGATTTTTCGGGGGCGTCCATTGCCCGCCTTTCGTTTAGCTACCGGGACCGGCCTATCACATGAATCCGGCATCGCGGAGCTTTTCCATGGTCAGCCCGCCGGTCTGGCCCGGGCCACCGGTTATCTGCCCCAGGTAGCGCCGAATGTATTTGCCGATCACATCAGTCTCGATATTGACCTTCGAGCCGATGGACATGCCCGCAAAGGTCGTCCCCGTCCAGGTCGTGGGTATAAGCGCCACGCTGAACCTGCCGGCCTGGACGTCCGTGATGGTCAGCGATACTCCGCAGACAGCGATCGAGCCCTTCTGGACCATCTCGTCGGTCAGGTCGGTCGGGGCGGAGATCTCCACCGTCCACTGGTCGGCGCCGCGGTCTATGCGGCGCAGCTCGCCGCTTCCATCGACGTGGCCCTGAACGAGGTGCCCGTCGAGTGCATCACCAAGCCGAAGGGCCCGCTCGATGTTCACCTTCGTGCCGGCCTTGGCACCGGCCAGCGTGGTTCGCGAGACGGTCTCCGCCGCGACATCGAAGTCCGCCATCGGAGCTTCGATCCTGCAGGCCGTCAGGCAAGCTCCGTCCACAGCCACGCTGTCGCCGAGGCCCAGCCCCTCGGCCAGGGGTCCGACATCGACGGTTATCCGCCTGCCCTTGCCAACGGTTCGCACGGCCCGGACGGTCCCGACATATTGGATAATACCTGTGAACATGACCAACGATATTAGGCGACTCGATCTCCAGGGGCAAGGGGCAGATATCGCCGATGGTTCAAGACATCCCCCCCACCTGCGGCAAGGGGGTTTGTGAGCAATGTATAACCGCGACTCGGTATGCGTTATAATGAACGGGAGTTTTGTTTCCTAATTGCGGCTCGTGTTGGAGATCAGATGGACCTGACAGGCAAGCTTGAGGCGCTTCGAAAGAACGTCGAGCAGGTTATGTTCGGCAAGCAAGAGCCGGTGAGACAGGTGCTGGCGGCGCTGTTGGCGCTGGTGCACGTGCTGCTGGAGGATGTGCCCGGAGTCGGCAAGACAGTGCTCTCGCGAGCCATAGCCCGAAGCATCGACTGCACCTTCAGCCGCATCCAGCTCACGCCTGATTTGCTGCCGAGTGACGTGCTCGGCGTGAGCATCTACGACCAGACGACCGGCGAGTTCAAATTCAAGCGCGGGCCGATCTTCGCACAACTCGTCCTGGCTGATGAGATCAACCGCACCACCCCGCGCACCCAAAGTGCGCTGCTGGAGGCGATGAACGAATCGCAGGTCACCAACGACGGTCAGACCTACCATCTCGGCCCGCCGTTCATGGTCCTGGCCACGCAGAATCCTTACGACTTCGAGGGCACGTATTTCCTGCCGGAAAACCAGCTCGACCGCTTCATGGTCCGCGTGCGAATCGGCTACCCCGACCGCCAGACCGAGCGGGAGATACTGCGGCTCCAGCCGGCCCAGACGCGACTGGCGAACCTGCCCGCCGTAATGAGCGTCGAGGAACTGCTGGCCCTTCAGGAGCAAGTCTCAGCCGTAAAAATGGACGATGCGATCACCGAGTATATTCTCTCGCTGGCAGAGGAAACCCGCAATCGCAGCGAGTTGGTGATCGGCCTGTCGCCGCGTGGCACGCTGGCTCTGGCGGAGGTATCGCGGGCGTCAGCCCTGCTGGCCGGGCGAGACTACGTGGTGCCTGACGACGTGAAGTGCCTGGCGGCGCCAGCGTGCGCCCACCGCCTGGTGACGCGCGGCCTGGCCGGCGACGGCGAGGGCGGCGCCGACGCGATCTTCCAGCAGATTCTCCAGTCCACACCGGCCCCGAAGTGATATCGAGTTTTCGCCCGGAGCTAGCCAGATGCGCCTTGGCCGACGCCGAAAAGACAACCCACGTGTGCGGATTACCCCGACGATGGCGGGATGGGCCGTGCTGGGTGCGGCGATCATGGTCGGCATGGTCGCGGTAAACAGCGGGCTCGGCCTGCTGATGATCATGTTGGGGGCCATGTTGGGCGCCCTTCACGTCTCGGCCGTGCTCGGCAGGCGGATGCTCTCCCACGTCGCCGTTCGTCGTGAGCTTCCCCAGCGGTGCCGCCAGAACGAGCAAATCAGCGTCAGCTACGTGCTTGCTTCGGCTCGCGGGGGCGGGGCAAGCCTGGCGATTCAGGTCGAGGAACTTCCACCAGCTCGCCAGGCCGTGCCTTCGTCTGCCTGCGGACACTTGTCCGGGCGGGAGAGATTCCTCGTCCGCAGCGAGGCGGTCCCCCGTCATCGAGGCAGACTTGTGCTTCGCGGTGTGCGCCTGACGACGACGTTTCCCTTCGGGCTCATCCGGTCCCAGAAAGTGTTCGAGCAGAAGGCGTCGCTGGTGGTCTGGCCCGCGCGAGGCCAACTGAAGCGCGGGCTGCTGGGCAAGGGCGAGGCGCAGAACACCTCCACCGTCCCCAGCCAGCGGTCCGGCGGCACGGACGAGTTTTTCGGCCTGCGGGAATACCGCCCCGGCGACAGCACGCGATGGATTCACTGGCGTCGCTCTGCCGGTCGCGAGATGCCTGTAGTGCGAGAGATGTCGCGCCCGCGACCGAGAACGCTCTGGGTCGTGCTGGACACGCTGCTCGACGATCGCGATGGGCGCGACTGGGCCAGCCGCGAACGAGCGATCAGAATGGCGGGGACGATCATCGAGGATGCCCTGGCCGGGGGTTTTCGCGTCGGGGCCGCCTGGGCCGGACGAGATAACTGCCGGGTGATCTTCCCAGCCGAGCGAAGGGGCCAACTCCACCACCTTCTCGACGGTTTGGCCGACGTGGACGACAACGATCGTCGCGGCCTGGGCGAAACGGTAGCCATGCTCAGCCCGCAATGGCTCCACCAGGCCCACGTGGTGGTGGTCTCATCCGCCCAGGCCAACGAGATCGACATACTCGAAGGCGACTGCCTGTCCCGACTGCGGCGCGAGAGCCGCAACCTGACAATCATCACAGGTCGGCAGATTGGAGAACTGTTCCAGGACGCAGCACTCCCGCCGGCGTCGGACCAGGCTCCGTCGCCTGCCGGAAGCCCCATCGCCGCCCCAGGCGCCAAGACGCCACGCGCGAGCAAGGAGGCCGGCTGATGCCTGTGCGCTCCTACACACAACTGGAAATCCGCACCGGTCGGACCCGAGTGGAAAAACCGCTGCTCACAGCCGTGCTGATAGCGCAGACGATGTTCTGCTATGCCGACGAGAACTGGGTCATGCTGGCGATATCGCTGGTCGCCATTGGCGCGACGTGGCTGGCCTCGCATCGCCGGCGGGAGATATACGTAAGGCGGCAGGTGCTCAACCTCAGCGTCGTGCTGGTGGGCATCGTGCTGATTGTGCGGTACCTCGTCAGCAACCAGGAACTGTTGATAGTCCTGGGCCATTACGTCATGCTCATCCAGATATGCAAGCTATTCGAGCGAAAGTCGGACCGCGACTACATCCAGATGATAATCATGAGCCTGCTTCTGGTGCTGGCGTCTTCGATGATCTGTCAGGAGTTGATATTCGCACTGATGTTCCTGGCCTACATCGTGCTGCTGAGCAAGGCGGCGATGGCGTTGACGGTCAGGCGAGCCTTGAACCTGGCCGAACGGGAAACCGGGCCGAAAAACCCAACGGAGCCCTGGCCCGCGCGGGCAATCGTGGCGCGACTGGCGGTGGTGGTCGTGGCAATTCTGGCCACGGGCGCGATGGTGTTCCTGGTCGTCCCGCGGTCGATGGCAGGCCAGGGCGGACCTATGTCTCAACGCCGCAGGAACGGTTCGTCCAGCTTCCCCGACACCGTTCGCCTGGGCCAACGGCCAAAAATCTACCTGTCCGACCGCGTCGTGATGCAAATGCGAATGGTCGATCCGCGCAGCGGCCTGAGCCTCGGGGCCGCCTCGACCACATACCTTCGCGGGCGAAGCTTCACGCGATATTACGACTCGCGGTGGATCAAGGATGACTTCGGCCGATACCTGCGTTACGCCAACACCGCGCCACCGTCGCTGCTGAAGCACTGCGTGGCCCAGGAAATCTCCATGGTCCCATCGCTGCTGCCTGTGGCGTTCGGAACCTGGCCGACCGTCAAGATGGAGATCGACGGCGCGACGGTCAATTGTCTCGGCAACCTGGAATACGCGATAAAACTTCCGGTAAAGCTCAACCGACCGGTCCGATACACCGCGATGGTCCTGATCGGCCCGCTGGATGCCAAGGGCCAGAAAGACCTGGCGAGGATATCGGCCCGACCTTCGCGAAAACAGTTGACCGTGTCGCCGCCAAACGTTCCGCCGAAGGTGGCCGACCTTGCTCGCCAATGGTGCGCCGATCAGATCAGTAGTCGCCAATCGGCCAGTTCGGGCGAACAACTCGACCGCATCGACATGGAGATCGCCGAGACAATCGCCGCCAGGCTTCGGGCCGACTACAGCTACACACTGGACCTGACCGAAGCCGACCCAACCCGCGACGGCGTGGAAGACTTTCTGTTTCACCTCAAGCGAGGCCACTGCGAATACTTCGCATCGGCAATGACCGTCATGTGCCAATGCCTCGGCGTTCGCGCCCGCCTGGTAACGGGCTTCGCGGGAGGCGAATACGATTCCGCCGACCAGGGCTACACGATCCGGCAGCGCGACGCCCACGCCTGGACGGAGGTTTACACCCGCCTGACCGGGTGGCGAACCTTCGACGCAACCCCGGGGGCAAGGTTCGAACCCGAGCCCACATCAACGGCTGGACAATGGTGGGGCAAACTCCGCGACACCTGGCGCGATCTTGAGTTTGCTTGGTTTTCCAACGTCGTCGGCTACAACGACATCGACCGCGGCAATCTGGCAGCCTATGTACAGAAACGATTGGCGGGTCTTGTCAAGACGATCAAGTTGACGGCCGGCGAAGTATGGCGGTCCCTGGTCGAGCTTTTCGCCAAGGGACAATTCAGCATGACCGTAGTGTGGTTTTTCCTGGCGCTTGCCGCAATGGCTGCAATCGTTGTGGCCCTGACGTACCTGCGGCGCATGATTAGGCCAGGAAAGAAACGTCCGGTTCGCCCGCCGACCCCGCCAAGGCCCCCGGCGTTCGTAAGGCAATTGCTCAAGCTGCTCGCCAGGCGGGGGTTTAAGCCTACGCCAGACCAGACCGCGCGCCAGTGGGCCGCCCAGGCCATCGAACAACTGCAACTGCCTGCCAAGGAGGTCCACGAGTTAATCGACCTTTACGACCGCCTGCGATGGTCCGGCCGGGCCGTCGGGCGAAACGAGCTTGGCCAGGCCGAGTTGTGCGTCCGGTGCCTGCCCGGCGACGGACAGGTCCGCGGGATTTCATGTCCACATCCGCCCGGTAAACCGGTATCCTGATATGCTTGTATTTTTCGTCGTTTTCGCGAACCGGTATCGCTCGCGATGGCGGTGAAGTGGTTGTATGGGTTCTATGCCCCGCTTTGCGCAGGAGTTGCCAAATGAAAGCCATAATGGTGATGTTCGATTCGCTCAACAGGCACATGCTCCAGTCTTACGGCTGCGACTGGACGCACACGCCCAACTTCCTCCGCCTGGCCCAGCGAAGCGTGCAATTCAACAACTGCTACGTAGGCTCGATGCCCTGCATGCCCGCGCGGCGCGAGTTGCACACGGGTCGGTACAACTTCCTGCACCGCTCGTGGGGACCGATCGAACCGTTCGATGACTCCGTGCCCGAGATTCTCCACCGCCAGGGCATACACACTCACCTTGCGACCGACCATTACCATTACTGGCAGGACGGCGGGGCCACCTACCACACGCGGTACAAGACCCACGAGTTTTCGCGAGGCCAGGAAGGCGACGCCTGGATCGGCCAGGTCGCCGACCCCGTCATGCCCGCCAACTCCGTCGCCGGCGTCAATCGCCAGGACATGATCAACCGCTCGCACATTCGCAACGAGAAGGACTTCCCCCAGGCCGTCACGTTCGCCATGGGTGAGAAGTTCATCCGCCGCAACGCCGACCAGGACAACTGGTGGCTGCATATCGAGACCTTCGACCCGCACGAGCCTTACTACGTGCCGGAGAAGTACAAGGAACTCTACGACTTCGACTTCGGCGATCTGCACTACGACTGGCCGAGGTATCGCGAGGTCGAACAGACGCCCGAGCAGGTCCAGCACGTCCGCCACGTCAACGCGGCGCTGGTGAGCATGTGCGACGCGAATCTCGGGCGTGTGCTGGACCTGATGGATGAGCTGGACCTCTGGAAAGACACCATGCTCATAGTCAACACCGACCACGGCTTCCTGCTGAGCGAGCACGACTGGTGGGGAAAGTGCCGCATGCCCTTCTGGAACGAAATCGCCCATACCCCCCTGTTCATCTGGGACCCCCGCACAGGCCGGGCCGGTGCAACCTGCGACAAACTGGTCCAGACCATCGACCTGCCGGCGACGCTGCTGGGGTACTTCGGCAAGGACCGCCCCGCGGACATGCAGGGCGCAGACCTCGCCGAGACCATCGCCGGCGACAAACCCGTCCGCCAGGCCGGGCTCTTCGGCCTGCACGGCGCGCACGTGAACGTCACTGATGGACGTTACGTGTACATGCGTTCGCCCTCGGACGAAAACACCCCGCTGTACAACTACACGCTCATGCCGACGCATATGACCCACATATTCAACGTCGATGAGCTTCAGGACATCCAGCTTGCCGAACCGTTTAGCTTCACCAAGGGATGCAGGACGATGAAAATCGCCTCGCCCACCAAAGACCGCTGGGTGAACCCAGCCAGCTTCGGCACGCTGCTGCACGACCTCCAGACCGACCCGGACCAAGAGAACCCAATCAGCGACGAATCCGTCGAAAAAATGATGATAGAACACCTCATTCGAGAGATGAAGAAAAGCGACAGCCCGCCCGAACAGTTCGAGCGGCTTGAACTGGATGGATGACAAGAACGAATAATGCCCAATGCCACCAATGTCGGATACCAGATGCCAACTATCAAATAACGTCTCTCTGGTGACGCATCGCATGTAAAGTACATGGCGCCAAACATCAGGCATTAAGTACTTGGCATTTGGGGCATTTGGCATTGAACATTGAAAATCGCATCAGCGATAACAAGAGGACATCATGCGAGTAGCTTTTATTGGCCCGCCGCAATCGGGCAAGAGTACACTTTTCGCCGCGGTCGCCGAGGCCAGTGGCAGCCACGTGGACCTCTCCAGGACCGATCAGCCTCACTTGGCCGTGGTGAAGGTCCCCGACGAACGCCTCGATTGGCTCGTCAAACTGCACAACCCAAAGAAGACAACGCCGGCCGAACTCGAGTTCCTTGACCTGCCAGGTTTCGACCTGTCCGACGAGGCCGGGCGAAGCCGCGCGCGAACGCACTGGATGGCCATGGAGCAGGCGAACATGCTGGTCTTCGTTGTGGCGGGATTCTCCAGCCCCGATGTGCCCGCGTACCGTAACAAAGCCGACGCCGTCCGCGACGTCGAGGAACTCAAGCAGGAAGTCCTCTTCGCCGACCTCGAGCGAGTCTCGGCCAGGATCGACAAGCTCGAGGTTTCCTCAAAGAAACCCACGCCCCGACGAGACGAACAACTCCGCGAGTTGGAGTTGATGAAGCGCCTGCAAGAAACGCTCGAAAACGAAAAGCCCATCGCCGACGCCATCTCCACCGAAACCGAAAACAAGCTCATACGAAGCTTCCAGTTCCTTACACTCAAACCCACGATGGTGGTGGTCAACTGCGGCGAGGATGACGCCGCCCAGCCCGGACCATCCGAACTCTCCGGTCTGCCCTGCGTGCAGCTTTCAGCGAAGATCGAAGAGGAACTCGCCCAACTCACACCCCAGGAACGCGGCGAATTCATCAGCGATCTCGGCCTGACCGAAGGCGCCAGGGACCGCCTGATCCGCGCGTGTTACCAGCGGGTGAAACTCGTCAGCTTTCTTACTGATGGACCCGACGAGTGCCGCGCCTGGACAATCCCAGCCGGAACCACGGCAGTCGCCGCAGCCGACGCGATACACTCGGATATCGCCCGAGGATTTATCCGGGCAGAAACGGTTGCCTTCGCGGACCTCCAGGCAGCCGGCAATCAGAAGGCAGCCAAGGCGGCTGGCAAAGTCCGCCTGGAAGGCAAGGAATACGTCGTCAAGGACGGCGATGTGATCTACTTCAGGTTCAACGTATAGACCATCTGGAACCGTTCGGCAACGGGCGAAACGATGACTGGCAAGACACTAACCCGTAGGCCCAGACTGCGATGGTGGCAGTGGCTCGTCCGAACCACGATCATCCTCGCAATACTCCTGGCGGCTGCGTATGCAACGCTGCCGTGGTGGGCGCCCACGGGCTGGCTTGGTCGGGCAATATGCCGCCAACTCTCCGCCCAGGCCGACTGCGAGGTGCGACTGGCGGAGATGAGCCTGAGTTGGGCAGACGGCGTGGAAATTCGCGACTTTGTGATAGACCCGCCCGACGGCGGATCCGTGCCACTGGTCAGTGTTCGATTCATCCGGACAGAGCTGTCCCCCATGCGGCTCCTGCTGAACAAGGACCTCGGCTGCGTCGAGCTCATCGAACCCAAGATCGACCTGGCCATCGACGCCAACGGCCAAACCAACCTCGAACCGCTGACTCGCCTGGCCGGGGCGGTAACGCCATCTGGCTTCCACGTCGAACGCGCCGTCGTCAACCTTCGTCTACCCAACGAACCCAAGCCGCTTGCGCTGCGTGTGGCGAGCATGGAAGTGGGCTGCCGCCACGGCGGACAGTTGACGATGTCCGCCTCGCTGGGCCAGGGCGAGCAGTCGCCCGCGGCGCCAATGAGCCTTTCCGCCAAGGCATCGCCGGGTGGCGGAGCGGCAGCAGCGCTTACTTTTTCCAACCTGGACCTGGCCAAGTTGCCGCTGGCCCGACAGGCAAACCTTCCGCTGAAGCGATTCGCGGGCCGGGCCGATGGGTCGCTGGACCTCGCCGTCAGTCCCCAGGGAATCGTGGATGGATTCCGCTGCCAGCTTCGCATCCGACGCCTTGACGTCCAACCCCAAGCCAATGTGCAGTTGCCTGTAATCGACGAGGCTGTGCTGGATGTCTCTGCCACTTACGACGACATAACCAAGGTCGTCCGCGTCCAGACCGCCAGCATCCGCTTGCCGGGAGTGGCCGATCTTGCCGGAAATGCCGACGTTGGCGCCGGCGTGTTGGATGGGCACTGGGAGGCCATCGAGTCGCTGGACCTGACCGGGCAAGTCCAACCGGCCAAGCTGGCGGCAATGCTGTCAGGTCGGCAGGAATTGCCCGGCGACATGGCGATCCTCGGTCCGGTGAAAGTCGCGGTTCGGGCACAGCAGAAATCAAGGAAACTGGGGCTTCGTCTGTCAGCCAACGCGACGGGTGCCGAAATCAGGCGAGGCAATCGCGTCCTGAAACCCGTCGGCAGAAATTGGGACATGGGCCTCGCCGGAGACCTCGACCACCGCACGACGGGCTTCAACGTCGGCGAGAGCTGGCTGCACATCGCCTCCAACCGCTTCACCGGCTACGGCGCACTGGTCAGCCTGCGAAGCCTGGCAGGGCAACTGACCGACCCCAACCGCGGAGAGATCGGCCAGACGCTCTTGTCCGCCCTGGCCAAACTCAACTGGCGCGGCGAGTGGACAATCGACGATTTGCACGCCATGCTGGACCTGGCCGCCCCGGCAGACAGACCAGCCGAGCTCGCCGACATGACCCTTGCGGGTCCGGTAACCGGGCGATGGTTCATCCATCACGGCCAGGCCACGCAAGTCCACGCAAGCTTCCACGCCGAACCCGATGCCCTCCTCGTGGTGCCCGGACGATTCGCCCAGCCGCCTGGAGTGCCCCTGGACCTGAGTCTCGACGTTGCCATCAACCCCGACACCAATGACCTTAAAGACCCAACGTTCGACCTTGCGGTCGGGCAGGCAAGGCTGAACATCACGGAACTCAACCTTGTGTTTCCTCACGCGACCGACGGCGGGCCTCTACGAATCGATGGGCGTTTCTCGGCCGAGCGTATCGAAGACCTGCTCGCCTGCGTGCCCAATGCGGACAAGCTTCGTAGTAGCCTCACCGGCACGGCCTCTGGACGCATGTCCCTGACTACCGACCAATGCCTGCGAAGGCTCGACGCCTCGGTCAACCTGAAGGACACTGGCATCGACCTCGGGCCACGGTTCCGAAAAGAGGCCGGGCTGGAAGGTCAACTGGCGTTCGAGTTGCTCCCGCGAGACGACAAGCCCGCCCCGCAACAGAAGGCAGGCCTCGACACCTTGAAGCGGCCGGGAACGAGCCTGGCAGGCCATTGGCTCAGTCCGCAGGCTGACATGAACTTCAAGTTCCGCTATGTCGCCGACGACGCCAACGCATTCCTGCCGGTCCCAGCTGATGGCAACAGCGTGGCCTGGTCCGTGGACGCCCACGTCAAGGACGCCTCACAGATCGCCCGATATTCGCCCGCTCTGGCTGAGTTGCTCGCTGGCACGGCCCTGGGCGGAACGATGGATTTCACCACCACCGGCCAACGCAATGGAGAAAACCTGCGCCTCCATGCCACGTTGGACGCATCGGACCTCTCGCTGGCCTCGCCGCCAGGGGCCGCCACCACCCGATCCAAGCCGTCCGGCACGCCGCTGCGACTTCGCATCCAGGCCGACGCCAAGCTCAGGGGCGACCAGATCCTGGCCAACATAGGCGGGCTCGACATAGCCTACGCCGCCAGCCGGGCTCACATCAAAGGATGCGTGACCTGGCCTGGCGGAATGCTCGCGCCGCTCGCCCAGGCCGGACCCGACGGCCCGGGCAATCCCAAAGCCCTCGCTGATAATTGGATGGTAGAGCAATTCGACATCGACGCCAACGCGTCGCTGGTGCTCGACGGAGGCCTGCGGACGCTGGCGCCGGAGATTGATTCGCTCCTGACGCGATACGGCGTGACCGGCAGATGCCAACTGAACCTTGCCGCCGACGCCAACGCCAACGGCTTGCGAATGACCGCCGGCCTGGACGCCGCCAACCTCGCCGTTGAATACGTCGCGCCACCCCCACCGCCCGGTAGCGACCCCAACTCCCTTGCGGCGAAGCTTGCGGGGGCGGGTTCGCTACGAAAACGCGCACACGCGCCCGCGATCATCAAACTGGACCTGTCGTGCCCCAGAAACCTCGCCCGGCTTCGCGTGCATAATCTGCTCGTCCGCGCCGGGCAGATCCAACTGATGGCCGGTGGAACGATCACCCGCCAGACCGCAGATGCTCCCGCCGACGCCAGGCCAATAGTGGACCTTCACGCCTCACTGTCCACGCATCGAGCCGAGACGCTACAGCAGTTCGCGCCGGCCCTGCGAACCTACGGCCTTTCCGGCGGTTTCCTGCTGGATTTATCTTCGGCTGACCTGCTGGCCGGGCGGGTCGATCGCGCCATGTTCCGTCTCGACAAACTCCAGGCCCGCATCGCGGGCAAGAACGTGCTCGCCGATGGCATGTGCATCGTCGATGGCATCGACGCAACCGCAACACTGAAGGCCCAGGCACTCGTCATCGCCGCGGCAGCGACACAGCCCGCCGCCACGGCCCCGGCGCTTCCCCTACCGGAAATCGCCCGCGTGCGATCCGAAGGGCTCGAGTTGCGAATCGGACGAAGCCATGTATGGCTTGTGGCGGATGTGTCGAACATACCTGCCGCCGCGACAGGCGATATCCACCTGCTGGCCGAAACGCTGGACTCGCAGGAGTTGGACAACTGGCTTGCCAAACCCGACGCCCCCAAGCCGGACCCACTTCGGCCATGGAAGCTCACCGAGGCCGAGCGCCGCGCCGTCGAAATCCAGGCCATTAAACTAGCCTCGCTTATGGCGACACACCTGGCCAAAGCCAAGCTTACCGCTCGCCTGACCGCCGACAAGTTGCGAACCTACGACAAATCCGTAATGCTGGCCTACGACGTGCAACACGTGGACTTCTCGGCCAAGGTCAACAAAGGACAGTTCACCGTTTCCTACACCGCCGGACTCAACGGCGGGCTGCTGCACGACATCGCCACCGGAAACCTGACGGATCCTAACGGCCTGGTGCAATGCGAAAACACACTCGACCGCGTCCTGGCCGAGGACAACATTCAACCGCAACTCGCAAAGTTTTTCCCAAGCAACACCATCAAGGGCTCGTTCAGCAAACGCGAAAAAGCAGTCGCCCCGTTACTTGATCTGCTGGCAGTGAACCTCGACGCCCGCTGGCCTATCATCCGCGTGGGCACCAACAAAACCGTCGCCATCGAAGGTTTGACCCAAGGCCGGGCCGCGCCCCAGTTCGTCGCCAAGGTCTTCCCCGGGCTCAACCTTACCAAGTACCCTTACGAGAAGATGACCGCCTTCGCCAAGCTGAAGCCTGACGGGATGGTCGAAAACGACATGGTCTTTTCCGGCAAGTCCTACGACCTGTACATGGAGGGCACGACCGACGCAAACGGCATCGCTCAATACGAAATCGGGCTGATCCTGCTGGGTACGCCCCAGTCTGCCGAGTGGAACCACACGTACCGCCAGGGCCGGATTCCGCTGCTGAACTTCCAGGCCCGAATCGACGGCGGAAAGATGCACGACGAGCAGGTCTCGTACCTTTGGCCCAACGAAACTCTGTTCACAATCTTTTTGAAGAACAACATTTTCTACCGTATCTGGCTCGCCGGCGGTAACAATAGGAAGAAGTGACGGAAAACGAGACATCCAACACCGAGTTCCCCGAAGCCGGCAACATGCATTCCCGCTGGCTGATGCGGAAAAAACGCCCCGTGCGAACGTGGACGTGCCTGGCGATATGCATGCTGGGCTATGCGGGCGCATGCGCGTTTTGGCGGCATCTCGCCAGCGGACGATGGGCGGACTTTCGCCCGGTCGCGTTCTATCGCGACCTGACGATTCCTCTTGGCGAAATCTTCCGCCATCCCCTGGACGTGATGACGTATCCCTGGATGATCCTGGTGCTGGCGCTGGCGCTTTCCCTGCTGGTGCTCGTGCCACTTATCCTGGCCGTGCTGTACCGCCCCACCATGACGGTGCCGCTCGTGGTCGTGCTCATCGCCCTGGGACACATGCCCGTGCTGGCCTTGGCGGTCGGCGTGGGATGCGCGCTGGCCGGACGGGCCAAGTTCCGCCGGGCCATGCCCAATGCCGCTCTGTTGCTGGGCCTGGTGCCGACAACCGTATACTTCGCAATGTCCGCCCTGGCCGGCACGGACATAGCCGTCGTCCTGCCGCTCCAACGATGGGTGCTGTACGCGCCGCTGATGATCGCCCTGATCTCAACCGCAATCCTCGGGGCGCTGCTGCTGGGCCTGGCAAGACTGTCGAGCTACCGCACGGTGGCCGTCGTGCCGGTGCTGACAGCCTTCCTGGTAGGCCCGGCGGTACTGTTCTATCTGCAGGTCGGTCCGGACGAACTCAGCTATGCCGTAGTGGTCAACCAATTGCAGTCGAGCGGATCAATCTTCGACGACGAGGCCCTCAAGCCCTGGAGCCGCCGTCACGAAGCTGCGGGACTCAGCGCCCAGGCACTCGGCGAGCGGGTGCGGGAAGACCTCAGCACGCGGCGCGACGCGCTGGTCGATAAGTGTGAACACTTTGTTCGCCAGCACCCCGACAGCCCGCGAGCACCGACGATACTCTGGCTGCGAGCAAGGGCAATGAGCCTGCAACTCGACAAGGTCGCCCTGGCCGGTGGGCTGATAAAATACTCGCCGACCTTCGCGCTGCCTGTCTCGGCCCAAGCATGGCAGGAACTGCGGGAAACCTGCCCCGCCAGCAAGCAGGCGCCCCTGGCAGAGTGGGCACTGGCCGAACTTGCTCTGCGAAGCATCGCCCACGACGAGGACGCCAACACGCAAACCCGCATCGCCGACGAGCGCCTACACCGCGCCGCCGAAGCGCTCGAAGAAATCGTGGTACGCGACACCGAGCAGGCGAAACTCGATGAACGGGCCGCACGCGAGGTATTCTTCCCGCCGGCCGAAGTGCCCAACCGGGACTACTATCGAGGCGCGATCGAGGCCGTCAATCGCCTTGCCTGGCTGATGAGCCAAAACAAAGTGCTGGACGATCCCAACGCCGCCGAGGCGCTCGGCGCATACCTCGATATCAACCCGAAGGCACCGGACTACTACCAGCAGCTAAGCAAACTGCTCGGCGATCCGGAAAAGGCACGCGAACAAACGAGTCTCGGCGACAACCTGAAACTCGCCGTCGCACTTCAAACACCCAACATCTACGAGCGTGCCGAGATGCTCATCACTCTGGCTAGAAATCAGCGGACAGACGCAGCCATTGTAGCCAACTTCGAACTCGGCAAACTGGCGATGCGCACGGCTGAAGCGCCGGCGATCGGCCTGGTCAACGGGCTGAAAAAGCCGGAAGAATATTTCCGAATCGTCATCGAGGCACCGAAGAATCCCTACCGAAAAAAGGCCATCAAACTGCTGGGCGACATTAAACCCGCCGGCGGCGGCGACTGAGGCATGGCTGGCTTCGACGAGCGGGAGAACTGCCCGATCACTCCAAACCTGTCCTCCTGCCCCTTGCACGCGCAAGCCCCGGCGGAGAAACTTAGTAGCATGAATGCTCAGCCAGACAACCCGGATGCCCCGAGGATACTCATCGCCTCGGCATCGGTCGGCGCCGGCCATAACCAGGCCGCCAAGGCCATCGCCGAGACGCTCCGGCTGTCGATGCCTCAAGCCCATGTCGAGGTGGTGGACACACTGATGTTCGCTCCATGGTGCTTCCGCGCATACTACGCCGGAGGCTACGAGTTCCTGGTGACAAAGCTGCCGCGACTCTATGGCTGGGGCTTTCGGATGAACGACCGCCCGCAAGGACCCCGCCGCGGGATGCGGGAATACGTGCGGCTCTTTGACGAAAGACTCTATCTGCGGCGATTCGCCAGACACGTTCGACAGACCGCGCCGGACCTGATCATCAACACACACTTTCTCCCCCCGCCCGTGGTCGCCACAATGATCCGTCGCGGGCAGTACACCGGGCCGCAGGTTACGGTCGTCACCGACGTGCTGGTGCATCGTTTCTGGCTGTCGGAAAACGTGGAGCACTGGTTTGTCCCGGCCGACAGCACGGCCGAGAGGCTGAGCGTCTGGGGCATCGAGCCCAACCGCATTACTGTCAGCGGAATTCCCATCCAACCCAAGTGGGCCGAGCCGCTGGACCGTCAGAAGATTCTGGCCGAATGGAACCTGCCCGCGGACAGGCCCGTTGTTCTGCTGTCCGGCGGCACAGAGTTTACTTGCGGACCCATCGTGCAAATCGCCCGCGCCATAGTCCGGCAAAGCGACAACGCATTCGTGGCTGTGCTTGCGGGACGAAACAAGGCCCTGCTCGGCAGGCTGGCCCAGGTGCCCGAGGCCGGGCGAGACATCGTCGGGATTCCGTTCACCGACCGCGCCCACGAGCTTGTAGCCGCATGCTCGCTGATGGCCACCAAGGCCGGCGGACTTTCCACGGCGGAGTGCCTGGCGAAGGGCACGCCGATGGTCCTGCTCAAGCCCGTGCCAGG
>CAZMBZ010000106.1:0-15736 GCA_964564285.1 uncultured Planctomycetaceae bacterium
CCGGCGACCCCGACGACCCTTATTTTATATTTTAAGGGCTGACCCCAATGCTGCCGGCCAACAGCCACTCCCCGGTCCTACCGCCACCGCGCCACGTCTCGACTCTACCAGATATAGCGGATACATGGTCCCAAGGCCGATCACTTGAGTACCTGCATATATAGAGCGGTACTAACCGCGTAATCTGCCCTTTCGCCTGCCGGCAGCCAGGTATTCATACCCTCCATGAAGTCTAGAAGCTTCACGTCCTTGCCGTACTTGTCTTTCAGAGCGGTCACCGCAGAAACAGACATGTCGGCTATCTGCTGTTTTGTGTTGAGGGACTTGTTCTCAAGAGCTTGAAGGAGATAGCGGAATCGAGTTACAGTAATATCATCCTCTGGAACATAGCCGGAATTGATCGTTGCCAACATATACTCAATAGACGGTTTCTTTGTCCGAACGCGGCCAGCCCGGTCATCATCGAACTCGCGGTTCTCCTCCGCTACACGCTGGTCTTCTTCAGCCCGCGCTTGGGGTGTCATCGCTTTGCGGCGGGTCTCTTCCGCCTCGCCAGAAGGTTCCGAGGAGTGGAGTGCCAGAACCACTCCGAAGACTGCGATCACCAATACCGCAAGTACTGAGATGGCGACGACCGCCGGGGCGACTTCATACTGTCTGGACTGACAGTACGGGCACTTGCTCGCCCTCTGATGGATCAACTCCCGGCACTCTGTGCATCGCTTCTTTCCGTGTGGCAATGAAGCTGCTGGCGCAACCACCTGGGGATCGATAACATGTTGAGCCCGATCAAGAGTCCGATGCAGCGCCTTCGAGGATTCGGCCGCTTCCGCCAAGAGGGCCATGTCTCCCGACGGATCGGTATGCTGTTCTGCACGGGCAGTCCTAGAGCCGGGAACGGCTTGAACGAAGCCGCAGGCAGGGCATCGCTCTGAACCGCCAGCAGTGTCATCGGAGGTATCCAGAACTGCCCCGCAACGCATGCATTCGTAGCGAATCATCGCATCGTTCCCTTCCAGTAACGAGACATGCACAAGCTATAATGCTACCATCGCTCGGGCTTTGCCGTCAAGGTCCACGTTGCCATAGGCTCGACGATCATGGTTGTGGCTGGCAAGTTTGCCCACAGGGATGAGAGGGCCAGCCCGCCCAATCCCCCAGCGTAAGGTGAATCCCCGACTTGATTTCTCGGCAATCAATGTTATGATTTCTGCGACGGGGAAGGCATGGGCCAATTCTTCTTCACGCCTTCCACCTTGATCTTTGCGAGTTCCTTAGCTGTGAGCCCGTACTTCTTCATGATGTGTTGATCCCCGGCACCTGTCCCCATCTTGTCTTGGGCTTTTACATTCTCATAGAAAATCTTCTTTCTTCTGCCTTCTTCTGCTGATCCATCGGATGCTTCGAGGAAATCTGACACTTTGAACTTAAGCAGGCCGGACCGACGGAATTCTGCAATCCCGTAAGCCATGCCGTTGGCGTCCATTCCAGGTAGGTAGAAGAAAATAGTGAATTCGTCCCATTTCTGATTACCGTACTTCCATATATAGGTAGCCGTTTCCTTTACTTCTGGGTCCGAAGGCTTGCCCTTTGCCTTTAAGATCAACCTGTATACCATTCTGCGGCACCCGGGGTAGCTGATGTCCTTCGCACTGAAGATGGTATAATCCAGTCTTTTCGCTTCCTTGCTGTTTGCATCGTTGCCCGCGTCAGGTTTGGCGGCCTCTACTAAGCCGTTGGTGCCCTTTTCGATTTTGAGTTGCAGATTCTCTTTCTTGATTCTATCGAGTTCTGAAGCTAACCGAACATTGTCCTTCTTTAGCTTCGCAGCCTCTAAGAGCGCCTGAGCTTTCTCCTCTGTGATCGCCGCTATCTGAGCGTCTTTCCTGGCCAGTGACGACTTGTACATCCTCACCATAGCCTTTAGCAGCTTCGGATTGTTTGGAAGCTCGTCGTCGGCCCGGCAGGGCAGAGACATGGCGAAAAACCCTAGCATTGCCAACGTAACGACGCCCTTGCGATATGCGATCATCTTCCGCCCTTTCGTTCTCTGACGTGCTTTCCCAATACTGCCCACCATCATCCAACGCCGCCTTGCCCCCGTCAAGACAATACCCCAATTCTCCCGCGTAAGGTGATTCCCCGACTTGACTTTCCTGCTATCCGGGCTATAATAACTGCGACGGGGAAGGCACCGCTCTACGTTCCGCCTTCGGAGGTCCGATCTGCTCAGTCGTTCTTGTGGTGGAAGGTCTAGGCACTTATTGAAAGGGCAAAACGATGAAGGCAAGGAACATTCTGGCGGTGGCAGTTCTGGCGACAGCAGGTGTCGCGTTCGCGACGTACCCCGAGACGCGGACGGTGCTGCTGGGCGACCTGAACCAGACGTACGACGGGCCGGGATCGTCAGACGACGTGTACGTCAGTCCGGAGCTGGCTCAGTGGATCGAGGACGGCTACTCGAGCGCGATCCACTTCGACGTCATGGACGACAACCGGGAGGTGCCGTTCACGTTCGAGTTTCTCGTCGGTCCGGACGAGGAAGTCGTCGGCGCGAGCCTGACCATGTGCCTGCGGTATTCGGGCTGGGGTGGTGACCACGACTGGATCGTGCTTCACCCCGACACGTTTCCGGCTGAGACCGGCGGTAGGCCAGAAGACGGGCGCGGCGCGTATGCGTTCGACTCACTCGGCTGGATACCCTCATTCGATGAGTACATCGTGTTCAGCGTCGATGTGTCGGACATGAACGGTGACGACTGGCTCGACCGGCTCCAAGATGGTCGGTTGGATTGCCACGTGACAGACGACACCGCCGTCAGTTGGGCGCGGCTGGATTATACCGTTACTCCCGAGCCCGCCACGCTCTCGCTGCTGGCTCTGGGCGGGCTGGCGTTGTTGCGGCGACGAAGGAACACGTCCAACAGAGCAAGAGCATAATTTGGCTCACAACAGGAGGAAACCATGAAGTCAGCAACAGCAATCATACTGGGCATACTTGCTCTGAACGCCGTAGCCCTCGGGGCTCCAACGGTCATTCAGATACAGGCGGTAGTTGATGGGCAAAGCGAGCTTGTCATTAGTCCGACCGGTATCTTCTGGCATCATATCGATCACGCGAAGCCGGGGAATTACGGCGAGAATTACGATTTAGCGGGTCCCACATACGTTGATGGTGCGGGCTGGACTCCAACTTGGACAAAGCCAGTCGAGCAGCGTGTTGAGGACGTAAGCGGCGTCCTTGCAATCGACGCGACTGGATTCTCAGGATTTGCCTTGTCGTCGCAGTACGGCAACTACTTCGATGCCTATCCTGAGCTTGTCGGTGGCAACTGGGTGACTCTCGGACCGTTGGTGGATCTGAACCGTGGCTCGATGACCTTGTCGAGCTATAATGGGCTTCCTTCCGTGCTGATAAACGATACGCAGCCCGGCCAGAACGTATATTCTTTCGACCTCCAGATTCCCGAACCCGCCACAATGGGATTGCTTGCTCTCAGCGGGCTGGTGGTGCTGCGGCGACGTAGGAAAGGAGAAAAGCGATGAAGACAATTAACACTCTGTGCGCAGTTATGCTACTGGTGCTGGTCTCGGTCGCCTCGAAGAGTCTTGCCAATTCGGCGGGGGCTCCCACGTACCTGCCGGGCTTCACCTGGGACTGGCGAACCGATTTCGGAGAGCCGCACGCGGTGTCCGAATTGCCGCCGAACCCGAACGGCGACTCGTCAAGCAGGGATGTGGTCGAGAACGCTGGCTTAAGCTCCGGCCCCCAAGCATCCAATGTCTGGCAGTATGGCAAAGCGCCATACTCGTCATTTCAGAACGGCACCTTCACGTCTTCCGACTTTGTCATTTTCACACAGGCTGGAACACGGGACGTGTCCGGTTATGCGGAATACTTCTGGTCTGATTCCTTGACCATCACCAGCAACTGGGATCAGGTCGTATTTGGACCGAATAATCCCAATCATCCGGGCCATTACGTTTGTCCCGATTCTCACAGCGGGCAGGAAGCTGTTGTGTTGAAGTGGACGTATCCGGGCAACGGAAGTGTTCCCCTTCGCATTGGCGGGATAGTTGAGGAGTTTTCCGGCGGCTATGATGGCGTTGACTTCTATCTCTTAAAGAACTCCTACGCAGACATGGTTACCTCCGCCGTGATCGAAGATGGAGGGAATTACGCGGTGGATTCAACTACGACAGTGGAACCGGGCGACGAGCTTTTTCTTGTTGTAGGCTATCTTGCCAACGACGGGAGCGACATCATTTACGTTGACGTGACTATCGAGGTGACTCCCGACGCCGCCACAGTCGTACCTGAGCCGGTCACGGTACTGTCCGCCCTCATCGGGCTCGGGATGCTCGGCGGGTATATCAGGAAGCGTCGTTTGGCTTAAAGGCTGGTGAACCCGCCACAATGGGATTGCTGGCCCTTGGCGGGCTGGCGATGTTGCGGCGACGGGTGGGGCCGTGGTCGCGAAGTCATTGGAAGCATGCTCCAAGAACGGCCCCGGTCAGCCCAGACCACCGCAAACCCGCAACGTCGAGACAACATGCTTCCGCAAACGGTCCCGGAAACAGGGCACCGGCTGTGTACATTACTGATCATCGGCCACGGGGGCGATTTCGTCCTCGGCGGCATTGTAAACGGCCTCGACAAACTCTGAATCCTCATCTGACATTGCCAAACTCTGGTTGTATTCGAGGGCTTCGGGATCGGCAGTATATTGCACTTCTCCGTGTTGCTCTTCAACGACCTTGCGAATCTGCTTTATGTCGGTTCGGAAGAACTCCTTGCGCGGGTTGGCCTTGTTTATACGTAATCTGTAGAACGCGCGATGCAGGGCGTTCTCGAGCGAGGGGGCATCGTCGCAGGAAATCATCATATGCACATCGAATGGGAACGGAACGGAAGCGCTGCCCAGTTCACGAACGCGGATCTGGGGCTCCAGCCGCCGGGTCATGCCGATCTTGAAAACATCTTTTCCAAACGAACCGATGTTGGAGATCACATAGACATGCCCAGACTTGGTCAACTGGGCCTGTGACTTGGTCCGCTCGGCTTTGGCCTCGGCCTCGGCCAGCCTGGTTCTCAATTGCTCGATCTCATCGCTGTGAATGTCCTTAGCCTCCGCCAAGGCCTTATCCAGAGCGGCTTGGATCGCAGCGCGTTGGCGATCCAGATGTTTGAGTTCCTGCTGGATCTCCCGTTCTCGCTTCTGTTCCTCTCGGATCTGCGCTCGGATGCGGGCCTGTTCTTCACGCTCGAATGCAGCCCGCACGACCCGCTCATACTCCGCCTTAAGATCTGCCAGGTATCCGGCCTCCTCCTCCGTTGGGATATCGAAGCCAATCCGGCGACACCGCTGGATGACGTCCAGAAGGCGCTTCTTGAAAGCAGCGTAGTTGTTCTGCGATAGAGATATGCCAAGCCACTTGATGTTTTCCTTCAAGTACTTCCCACCGAGTTCCTTTGCCCTCGCATCGAGCCTCTCCTGATTCTCACGCTGCATATCGCGGTCGATATGAAGCTTTCGGAGATTGACATCAATGTTCTGAAGGTCTCGCTTGAGGATGGTGTTCTCATCCTGCAACTCTGAGTACGAAACGACTTGGGCATCGAACTTGCCCTGACGATCCTTCAGCATTACATCTCGTTGAGTCAACTCCTCGCGCTGTGTCTTGAGGGCCTGAATCGTCTCCCGAATGGTCTTTTGCTTAGCGGCCTGCTCCCTTTTCTGATGGTTGACCCGCCTTTGTTTTTCCAGAACGATCGCGAAGACGGAACCTGCCCCGATAATTATGCCAATTACGAAGAGCACGGTATAGACCATAGGTCACTCCTTGGTATCGCCTGAAGGCTGGGAGGAAAGAATCACAAAAAGGACGAAGACCTTGCACTCGGGACAGGCCATCTCTTCCAAACACATGGCCTTCGGCGCTTCGACCACGTTCCCGCAGACCGGGCACTTGGCGGGTACCACTTCGCCCATCCGGGTGGACAGTGACAGTCGGTACGATCCCCTCTCCGGCTCGCGACGAAGCAGCCCCATCCTATCCCATGCTTCAGCCATACCCCGCCATCGGTCTTGATCACCACCGAGCAGACGACGAAGCTCGTCCTGCCGCGCGCCGGGGTTCCATTCCAAGTGGTCCCAAAGCCGGTGGGTGTCACGCAAAGACGCCCTCGCCGAAGTCAGCTTTTCCCCCAGTCTCTCGGACGTATTCTTCTCGATTCGCCGGTAATCTTTCAGCAGCCGTTCGAGCGTGTCGAGACTTTCGAAGTCCAGCAAAAGAGGGGCATATTTCAGGATCAAGTCGATTGCGGGTACGCTGCTAAATTCCTTCTTCTCGTACCTTCGCGCATACTGCATCATTCCGTCGACGTGTTCCCAGGAAGCCAGCGCATTCTTGACAGCCACGTGATACATACCCGCTTGCTCGGCCACCCGTGCATCCGCCATGAGTGAATAATACCGCTGCTGGTGGTCCACCATCTCCGCCTTAGTCATTGCCATTCCACCTCTTTCGCCCTGGAGTTGATATTTGCGGACGCCTTTCACGTTCAGGCCGGCCAGCAGGCTTTGTTGCCGCAAACGGCGCGTAATGCCTCGAAGTGTTTCTTTGTCCGACGTGCTTGATATCCATTCCGTGCCGCCCTTTTGGTTTAGATGGCTTCGGCCGGGGGTTGCGAGTCGGTGAGGCGACTAACTTTTGGCCTCGTGCCAGAGTGCCGCGATGAAAGTGCGGAAGGCCCTGGCTTGGCGGACCCCACTGCCTTGTCCCGTGTCGGCAGGTGATTGTAAGTCGGTGGCTGGGCGAGTGTAAAGGGGAAAGGCAATGAAAAATGGGAAATGACAAATGCCAGGGGAGAACACCTTCCGACGTCACTACGAAGCGTCTTCGCCTTCGGCTTCGTCGTCTCAAGAGCGGGGGCGTTTGTAGTGCCTGCCTGCCGGTAGGCAGGGGCCCGTAAGGGCCTATCTTGGTTTGTACTCGCGTCGTCAGACGTGAGCCAAGGATATCGCCTGACGGCGACCTGCGTACCGGCAGGCAGGCACTACAAGCGGGGAAACGCCTTGCGGCGTGACTGCGGGCGGGGCTTGGCGTGTTCGTGGTGGTTTGGCGATTGCCGGCCGGCGGGGATGTCTGGGGCAGTTGGGGCGTATGAGGTGTGTGGTGAATGTGAGTGCGGTTTGGGGGTGGCCTGAGGCTTTTGGCGTCACTTCGTTAGATGACGAAGTGAGGGTTTTTGTCCTGGTGGGAGTGGGATAAGGCAGGCGGATTTTTCGCGGGTTCTGGCGATCGGAAGTGTGTTTGTTTGTGCCTGGAACGAGGTGGAAATGTGGTTTTGCGGGGCTGGAACGGGGTGGAAATGTGATTTGTTGTGCCTGGCACGGCGTGGAAATGGTGTTTTGCGGGGCTCACGCGGTGTGGAAATGGTGGTTTCGCGTGCCTGATGCGGGGGGAAAAGCTTGTTTGGCGGGGTTGCTGCGGGTGCGTATGTTGCTATATATGAAGGGTTAACGCCTGATGGATGGGCTGCGGCGGCCTCGGCGGCGGGCCGGGGAGTGTTGGTTTCGCACTGGAATTGACGTTGCAAGCGGCGCCAAATCGGTCGAAAGCTGGTTTGAATGCAGGCCGGGCGGTTGGTCGGCGGCGGTTTGCGGGGTGGCAGCGCCGCTGGGCAGGGGGTTTTTCAGGCGGAGAATATCAGCCACAGCGCGCCGACGAGCATGGCCAGGCCGCAAAGTGTCTTGGCGACGGTGGGGATGCGGGATTTCTCGCCCCAATTGAGGTATCGCTGAACGAGGTTCGCCGACGAGCCAGCCAGGATGATAACAGCGGCGTACCCGGCCCCGTAGGCCAGCATCAGCACCGCGCCGTATGCCAGTGAACCCGAGGCCAGGCGGAACGCCACCACGAGTATCGGCGCCAAAAAGGCGAACGTGCATGGACCCAGGATGATCCCGAAGACCAGCCCCATCAGGGCGGCCGCGGCGAGGCCCTTGCTCTTGACGGCCGTCTGCCCGTGCGGGGAAAACGGATTGGGCACCGCGCCGAGCAGGTGCAGAGCGACCAGCAGCAGCACCCCGGCAGCGATGTAACTGCCTGCAGGGCCAGTATCTCCGAGTATCGAACCAGCCCAGGCCGTGACCAGGCCGATCACGACGACACTGGCGAGCGTACCACCCGCGAAGGCGGATGCGATGGCTACGGCGCGGGCGGCGCTTATGCGTCCCTGGCCCGCGATGAAACCCACGATCAGCGGCAGGCTGGCCATGTGGCAGGGGCTGAGCAGGATGCTCAGTACGCCCCACAAGGCCGCGGCAGCGATAGCAATGCCGGGGCTCGCGGACATGGCGTGGGTCATCGAGGCCAGCAGGCTCGCGATGCGGCTTGGCGCTGGTGCCTCGGCCAACTCGCCCGCAGGTTGGAGCGTAACGCCCAAGGCCTGCCATTTTTCCAGGATGTCCCGTCTGGCCATAAACCCTTGGTGTCGAAATATTTCCATGCCGCTGGCATCCAGGAATATCTGCGTGGGGATTGTGCTCACGCCGAACGGCTCGGCGAGTTCGGGTGTCTTCACCACGTCGATGGATTCCACCCGCAGGCTGCCCGTGAAGTCGGCTGCGAGCTGGTGAAGTATGGGCGCCATCTCCTTGCATGGTATGCAGGTGGTCGAGCCGATCTCCACCATCGCGGGCATGGGGGCGGTTCCGGTCGCCGGCGCTGTCGTCGATGTCGTGGCGGGCGGGCTGTCCTGGCGCAGCGCAACGGTTGTAACGACAGCGATTACCGTCGCGACGATCAGAGATATCCTTGCTGCTGGGCTCATGTTATGGTGTCCTGCGAGGCGCGGGGTTTTACTTGAGCATGTCGGCTATCTCGGCCGGCTCGGGAACCTTGCCCATGACCTTCACCTGGCCGTCGACGGCCAGGGCGGGTGTCATCATCACGCCGAATTTCATGATTTCGTTGATGTCCGTGATTTTCTCGATGGTGTAGTCGATACCGAGGGTTTTGGCGGCGGCCTCGGTGTTCTCAGCCAGCTTCTTGCACTTGGGGCAACCGGTTCCAAGGATTTGCAGTTTCATTTCGATTTCTCCTGTTACTGTTCCATTACTTCACGGACTTTGGCGATCGTCACAGCCACCTGCTCGCCGGTGGCGCGAACTCCTTTTTCCTTTGCGATGTCCAGGTCGGTCACCTTGATCTGCACGTAGTTGGCAAGGCCCTGTTTCTCGAAGAGCTTCTTGCCGCATTCCATTGCACAGCCGTCGATTACGACGTTCAGGTCCGCATCCCGGGCGACTTGGATCATCGGCTCGACGGACGCCCCGAGCCCGGCCTGGCAGAACATCCTTCCGTCGCCGGCCCGGGATAACTCGCGTGCGGCGAGGTCGGCGATCTCGCCCGTGTTGGACGCGCCACTGCATGCGTACAGCAGGACGGTCCTGGAAGAATCCGATGTGCAGCATGCGGGAACTTCTTCTGGGCTATTGGGTTGTGTCATCGCATGGACTCCTTGTTTCGAGATAGCTAGTCGATGTCTTCATAGCCTGCCAATTTCATAACCGCCTCTCCGATTCGGATGCCCAGGAGTTTGGCGGTGTTTACACCAAAATCATCATTTATGACGTCGCCGCCGCCGGCATTCCAAAGTGTAGCGCCTTGATGGGCGTGGGGCTTGCCGCCGACAATGAATGCCTCCTGGCAGAGCATGGCGGTCTGGACCTGCTCTATTACAAGTTCCTGCCCGCCGTTGCGAAACGCTCCCACAGTCAGCACACCAACGGGTTTGTTGGCCAGCATGAACTTGGGGCTTCTCAGCGCCGCGCATTGCTCGATAAAGGCTTTGCACAGGGAACTCATGCTGCGAAAATAGACCGGCGATCCGATGACCAGGCCCATGACCGCGGGGTCCTTGAGCTTCGGTAGTACCTTCTGGAAATCGTCCTTCGGCAAGGCTTCCGTGCCAGGCTTTGACCCGCCGGCCCAGCCACCGATGGTCATTCCTCCTAGGTCGAGCAATTCCGTCTCGACAATTGGGGCGGCCTGCTCGACCGACTTGAGGACAATCCCCACAGCCTGGGATGTTGTCTTGCCCGCTCGGGGACTGCAAGAGATACCCAGGACCTTGATTTTCTGGGGGGTCGTCTCGCTTGCCTGGGTGCCCATCGCATCGGCGACAACCGCTCCCGCCGCAACCACCCCAGCGGCGCCCAGTAACTCCCTGCGAGTTATGTTCTTACTCATTTTGCTGCTCTTTCCTTGTGCGAATCGCATCATCTAATCACGGCCGGCACCATTGTTCCCATCAGAAGAAGGCGCCGAATATCAGGCCGGAAATTGTGGCCATCACGATCACCAAGGCCACGAAGGTTATCGTTTTGCGCGTGCCCATGACGCTGCGTATGACGAGCATGTTCGGCAGCGAAAGTGCCGGCCCGGCCAGCAGCAGCGCCAGCGCCGGACCCTTGCCCATGCCCGCTCCGAGCAGCCCCTGGAGAATGGGCACCTCGGTGAGGGTGGCAAAATACATGAACGCCCCGAATACCGAGGCGAACAGGTTTGTCCACACGTTCCATCCGGCGCGGATGACCGGCTCGACCGAGCCTCCAGACCAGCCAGTCGCGGCCAGCAGGGCGTCAGGAGTGTCGCCCACCAGCATCTCAACGTAAGCCGATGGGATGAGCCCTTCATGTCCGGGCCGACCCAGCAGGAGGCCCGCAACCACCACGCCGGCCAGCAGAAGCGGCAGAATTTGCTTGGTGAAACCCCAACTCGACTCCACCCAATTGCGACCTTCGCCTTTGCTGGAGCCAGCCGCTATTACAAGACCTGCCACCGCCGCGGCGAACGGGAGCATGACCCACAAACCCTCCCCGGGCAGCAACAACGCCAGCATCGCACACGGCAGGGCCGCGAGAATGACTTTCCACCAGGCCAGGCCGAACCACAACACCAGCACAACTCCGAGTCCACCGGCTGCGATTGCGGTGAGGACCCACTTGGCCGACCATATCGCCGACCAGACTCCGGGCACGGGCTGACGGGTTTTGATGTCGGCGGCGCTGATGCGTATCTGCTCGCCGGAACGTTCTCCGGCGGTGAACTTCAACGTGTACTCCCCATCGGGATTGCCGTTTTCGGGGCTTTCAATCACGGCTGCGGTTATGGTCTTGCCGTCGCCAAGCGAGAAGTGCCACTCGTTGGGCGCCCCCCAGTTGGCGAAGACCAGCACGGCCACCATCGCCGCGAAGAACGTCCCATTTTTCCACAGCGGCCTGGACGGCGGGGCTGCGGGCATCTTCGCGGCCAGACTTACCGCACGGTCCTGCTCTTCCTTTCGGTAAATCCAGTGCATGGAAAGGCCTATTACGATGCTGAACACCACCGCCCCGACGGCCCGGGCAATGCCCAGTTCCAGGCCGAGTATTCGCGCGGTCAGGATGATCGCCAAGACATTGATCGCCGGGCCGGAGTACAGGAACGTCACAGCCGGGCCAAGGCCGGCGCCCATGCGGTGGATGCCCGCAAACAGCGGCAGGACCGTGCATGAGCAGACCGCCAGGATGCTGCCGGAAACACTGGCAACGCCGTAGGCAAGCGCCTTGGGGGCCTTGGGGCCGAGGTATCGCATTACCGCCGCGCTGCTTATGAATACTCCGATGGCGCCGGCGATGAATAGGGCCGGCACCAAGCACAGAAGCACGTGCTCGCGGGCGTACCAGCGGACAAGATGAAGCGATTCCATCACGGCTGAGCGAAACCGCTCGCTTCCGACAGGCAGCCAGAAGCACGCCGCGAACACAGCCAGGAAACCAATCAGGATTGCACTTTGACGTTTCATGAGGGCTATCTCACTTCACCGGGCGGATGCTGGCTGGGGGTGTGGCTTAGAGGTTCTCCAGCACGGCAGCTTCGGACTTTATCTTCTCCCTGACGACGTTGTTGACGCAGGAGAGGAACTTCAGCAGGCAGGGGGTCTTGATGCGGTAGATCATCTTCAGGCCGTCCTTGCGAACGTCCAACACGCCGGCCTTGAGCATGATCCCCAAGTGTCGAGAGACGTTCGACCGCTCCGCCCCGACGCTGGTGGCGATGTCGCAGACGCACATCTCCCCGTCGGCCAGAAGTTCGATAACTGCCAACCGAATCGGCTGGGCGATGGCCTGGAGCACCTCGGCCTTGAGGGTGAGTATTCGTTTCTGCATCGTCTCCATGATCTACCTTTCATATTCGTGACTATGTGAGTATATGCTCACAGACTAACCGAATGCAAGGAGAAGTCTCCCCAATCTTGTCGCGGTCGTAAGAAATCAGCCAACCTGGATTATCCGGTTGTTGTTGATCCGCTCTCATAGATTCCGTTGGAGCGAACATCCCAATTCAATTCGGGTTGGAAAGCCCGCCCCAGTCTCAATAGTCGTTGAAATCCACCCGAGAGGAAGGGATACTGGCGGTCGACGCCCAAGGGAGGCCTTGGATGCAAGATATCTGAAGAATCCAGGGCGATTGGCGCCTGGCCAAGCTTTCTTGGCCATGACCTGTGCGAAAGTGCGGATAAGATGTGACAATCGAAAGGAACGTAAGCATGCAGTACACCTTCGCTGTTTCCGCCACCGTCCTTGTCGTAGCCTTGGCAGGGGTGCTTCCTGCGTCGCCGACGACAGCCCGGGCCACTGAGTTCCACGTCGCCATCGACGGCAAGGACGCTAATCCAGGTACGCCGTCGGCGCCGCTGGGCACGATTCAGCATGCCGCCGACCTAGCCCAGCCGGGCGATGTCATCATCGTACACGCGGGCGTTTACCGCGAGCGAATCAGCCCGCCGCGCGGCGGACAGTCCGATGACAAGCGCATCGTCTACCGGGCCGCCAAGGGCGAGAAGGTTGTCATCAAAGGTTCCGAGGTTGTGAAGAACTGGCAGCACGTGGAAAACGACACGTGGAAAGTCATCCTGCCAAAGAGCTTCTTCGGGGCATTCAATCCATTCAACGACCTGATCCGGGGCGACTGGTTCCGCAACAACGGCAAGAGTATCACTACCGGCGCGGTCTACCTCAACGGACACTGGCTGACCCAGACGTTCGCGCTAGCCGACGTACTCAAACCGGTCGGCCCCAGCCCGTTCTGGTTCGCCCGGGTCGATGACGCCAGGACAACCATCTGGGCCCAGTTCAAGGGCGTCAACCCGAACAAGCAGGCGGTGGAGATTAACGTTCGCCGCACGGTGTTCTATCCGAAAAAACCGGGCATGAACTACATCACGGTGCGCGGTTTTGTGATGCAAAACGCCGCCACGCCTTGGTCGCCCCCGACGGCGGAACAGGTCGGACTGATCGGCACGCACTGGTCCAAGGGCTGGCTCATCGAGGATAACGAGGTAAGCTACTCCGCCTGCGCGGGCATAACACTGGGCAAACACGGCGACGAGTTCGACAATACTTCTGCCAACTCTGCCAGCGGATATGTCAAGACGATCGAACGTGGCTTGGCGAGGGGATGGTCGAAGGAACGAATTGGCAGCCACATCGTTCGCAACAATCATATCCATGATTGCGAGCAGGGCGGGATTGTCGGTTCCCTGGGTGCCGCCTTCTGCACGATCGAGGGTAATACGATTCACGATATATATGTGCGAAAGCTCTTCAGCGGCGCGGAAATGGCGGGAATCAAGTTCCACGGCGCCATCGACACGGTGATTCGCGAAAATCATATATACCGTTGTGGGCGGCTCGGCGGGATCTGGCTGGACTGGATGGCACAGGGGACTCGCGTCACCAGGAATTTACTTCACGATAACGCCTGTGATGTGTTCATGGAGGTCAATCACGGTCCGTACCTGATCGACAACAATATTTTCCTTTCCGATGCATCGCTTCGTGATGTGTCCGAAGGAGGGGCCTTTGTCAACAACCTGATTGGTGGCAATATCACAATGCATCCGGATTTTGGCAGGAAGACGCCTTACCATCTGGCTCACGTCACCAAACTGGCCGGACTGGCCACCACCAAGGGCGGGGACAATCGTTTCTACAACAATATGTTTCTAACCTCGAACGCCCTGTTGCCATATGACAAGGCCAGGCAGCAGCCTGTTACCGTGGTGGGGAACGTGACCGTGAAGGCCGCGAAGATCGTTGAAAAAGCCGACGGCTTTTATCTCAACATCACCATCAATGCAGGCCAGCCGGACAAGCACCAGCGTCCGGTGGTGACAACCGAGATTCTTGGCCGGACCAAGGTTTCCGGCCTGCCGTACGAAAATCGCGACGGTTCACCTGTCGCGGTTGACTCCGACTACTTCGGCGCCAGGAGAAGCAAAGAGAATTCCATGGCCGGCCCCTTTGCAGGTCTTGGAAAAGGCGAGGTCACGCTGAAAGTGTGGAAGGTAAATCGCTGAGGCTGACTCGCCGGAATCCAGGCCGACCGCGGCGGAGATGAATTTCGGGATTTGCGGACACGCATTGCAACGAAGTCGCGTTTTCATACAAGCAGGAAAGACACTACTATGAACTCTATCGAACGTCTGAAGGCTGCATTGGACCACAAGCAGCCGGACCGGCCTCCAATGGATTTCGGCTCGACTCACGTTACGGGCATGAATGTCAGCACCGTTCATAAGTTGCGGCAGGCGGTTTTGGGTGAGATGGATTATCGCGTCAAGGTTATCGAGCCATACCAGATGCTTGGCGAGATCGACACGAAGCTGGCCGAGGCGCTCGGTGTTGATGTGGTTGGTGTGATGGGGCCGGGGACGATGTTCGGCTTTGAGAACAAGGACTGGAAGCCGCTTCGGCTGTTCGACGGAACGGAGGTGCTGGTTCCGGGTGAGTTTAATATTACCACCGACGACAAGGGCGATTGGTACATACATCCCGAGGGCGACACGTCGATTCCTCCCAGCGGGCACATGCCGAAGGATGGCTTCTATTTCGACGCGATCTGCCGACAGGAGCCCATCGACGAGGACAATCTCGATGTTCGTGACAACCTGGAGGAGTTCGGCCCGCTGTCCCAGGAGCAAGTGGATTTCACGGTCGCCTCGGCGCGTGCAGCCGCCGCGGCAGGCAAAGGGGCGATCCTCAGCGTTCCCGGCACGGCCTTCGGAGACATTGCCCTGGTTCCGGCGATGTGGATGCGACGCACCAAGGGCATCCGCGATGTCCAGGAGTGGTACATGGCGACCGCGGCCAATCGCGATTACGTGTACGCGATCTTCGAAAAGCAGTGCGAGATCGGCCTGGCGAATCTGGAAGTTCTGGCCAAGGCCCTGGGTGATGACGTTCAGGCTGCATTCGCAACAGGCACCGACTTCGGCACGCAGAACGGGCTGTTCATCTCCCCGAATTCCTACCGGGATCTGTATCAGCCATTCCATAAACAGATCAACGCCTTCATACACAACAACACCAACTGGAAGGTGTTCATTCACAGTTGTGGCGCGGTCTCCGAACTCATTCCGGACTTGATCGATTCGGGCTATGACATCCTCAATCCAGTGCAGTGCTCGGCTTGCGGAATGGACGCCGCGAAGCTCAAGGAAACCTACGGCGACAAGTTCACCTTCTGGGGCGGGGTGGTTGATACCCAGAAGACCCTGCCGTTCGGCACGCCCGAGGAGGTCTACGACGAGGTCCGCGCCCGGATCGACATACTGGGCAAGAACGGCGGCTTCGTTTTCAACGCCATTCATAACATACAGGCCGGTGTTCCGATCGAGAAC
>CAZMBZ010000107.1:0-15695 GCA_964564285.1 uncultured Planctomycetaceae bacterium
AGAACTATTTTATATGCATTATTGACAGGTGGTTAGCGACCGTTTGTGATAACAGTGCGGCACGGTCGCCAATCACACGGCCTTGACGGGCGCGGGCCTATCTCTCTATCTCTGGGGACACCATCCAGATTACATCTGACCCTCAGGAACCGTTTTTGGGTGATGTCTTGACGCATTTGCATCCCGAGTTCGATGGTTTCGACACGACGGAGGGCACCGTCGCCTGGTTGCGGTCGGGCGGGGCTTGTTCGTTTGTTTTCTTGTCCATGCTTGCGGCCCCGATGGCTTCGATCAGGTCCCCTGGTTGATGGGTCCCGCCTCCGGTTTGGCGGGATCATATTTTGATGCTATGTCGGCCGACGGCGGGCGACAAGAACAAAAAGCGGCGTTGCGGGTGGCGTTTTCTTTCGGGGCCGGCTTGTTCGCGATGCGTCGGGGCGAACGATGCGGGCTGGCCGGCGGCGGTGCGAATCGTTTCGGGGCTGGGTTGTGTCGGGAACGGGAAGATGTCCGCCGGGCCGGGTTCGGCGGAGTGCCATGCCCCTCCTTAATACATATGGACATTTCGAGGGGCGTTTTGGGTAAGGAAAATTGCGGGAAGGCGTTTTTTCTTTCGCCGGCGAGTGTGCGTGGGGCAGGTTCGTAGTCGAAGGGTTGCGGCGGGTGCGAACGGGCGGCGAGCGTCGCATGGGCGATAAGGAATATGTGCGGGTCGAGGGGCCGATCGGGAGACCTGTCTGCCGCCAGGCAGATCGGCGTTCCCGGGGGGCACGCTCGACCGGGCCTGTGGCGTTTGTAGTGCCTGCCTGGCGGTAGGCAGGTGCCCGTGAGGGCATATCCGGGGCGTGGCTTGATTGCGGGCTTGGGATAACGCCTTATGGCGTCACTACTAACGGGGGCTGGCGTTGTGGGCGCGGGCGGTGGCGCGAGCGTGTTGGCGGGTTTGGCGGATTCGTGGGTGCGAGGGGTGCTTCCATGTCTGGTGGGCGGCCGGTAGAATGCTGCGCTATGGGCAAGAGGCGCGACAACTTGTTTGACTTTGATCCATCGCGGGCGAAGGGGCCTCGCAAGGGGCCTGACGTTGGGCGCGATGTTACGGGCGATTTTTTTGGCAACAGCGGCAGCGGCGGCGGCGCGCCGGGCGGCGGGGCGGCGTCTGGTGGCGAGGCTTCGGGCGGTGTGGCTTCGGGTGGCAAGGCGGCCAGCGGCAAGGGTGGTGGCAAGGCTTCGGGTGGCAAGGTTGCGGGCGGAAAGGGCGGCAGGCAGGCGGCTTCGAGGGCGGTTAGTGTTTCGGCTTTGGTGGCTCGGGTCAAGGGGGTGCTGGCTGATGGGATGGGCGGACGCGTTACGGTGGTGGGGGAGTTGAGCAATGTGAAGTTTCACGGTTCGGGGCACGTTTACTTCCGGCTTAAGGATGCCAGGTGCGCCATTGACGCGGTGATGTTTCGCGGGTCGGCGGGCAAGTTGAAGTTTCGCCCTGCCGACGGGCTGGAGGTGGTCGCCCAGGGTCGGGTGGATGTTTACGACGCTCGCGGGCAGTTGCAGTTGTACGTCGAGCGGATGACGCCCAAGGGGGCGGGTTCGCTGGAGCTGGCGTTTCGGCAGTTGAAGGAGAAGCTCGATGCGGAGGGTCTTTTCGCCGCGGCGGGCAAGAAGGCGATTCCGCGCTTTCCGCGAGCGGTGGGGGTGATAACGAGCCAGACCGGGGCGGCGGTGCGCGACATCAGCCGGACGTTGCGGCGGCGCTGGCCTGCGGCGGAGGTTTACCTGTTGCCATCGCTGGTTCAGGGCGAAGGTGCGGCCTGTCAGATCGCCGAGCGGATTGCTCTGCTGGATGCGTCGGCGGGTCGGCTGGGGATCGACACGATAATTGTCGCCCGTGGCGGCGGGAGCCTGGAGGACCTCTGGGCGTTCAACGAGGAGCCTGTGGCGCGTGCGGTTTTCGCGTGTCGGACGCCGGTCATAAGCGGCGTGGGCCACGAGGTGGATGTAACGATATGCGACATGGTGGCGGATGTTCGGGCGGCGACTCCGACGGCTGCGGCTGAGCTTGCCGTGCCGGATGCCATGGCCGTGGGGGAGCAAGTTTCGCAGGCGGCGTCGCGAGCGTTTCGTCGGATGCGGGAGCGTCTTGATTCGTCGCGGCTTTCGCTGGCGTCGGTGGGTCGTAGCAGCGTGTTGCGTGATCCGCTGGGTCGCGTGCGGGTGGGGGTTCAGCGCGTGGATGAATTGTCGCATCGGCTGCGGGGTGGAGTTCGTCATCGGGTGGCGGAGGCGCGTCGCGCGGCTGAGCCGGCGGCGGGTCGCCTTGCGGCGCTTCATCCGGCACGGCTTCGGGAGCGCGCTTCGGCTCGGGTGGATGGTTTGCTGTCGCGTCTAGGCTGGGCGCTTGGCGGGCGGAGCAAGTCCGCGGGCGAGGTGCTGTCGTCGGTGTCGGCGAAGCTGCTGGCGGCGAGTCCGGCCAATCGCATGAAGGTTGCCCGGCAGCAGGTGCTCGGCGCGGCGAGGCAATTGGAGGCGATGAGCTACCGGCGAGTTCTTCGGCGCGGGTTCAGCGTGACTCGGTCGGATGCGGGCGTTATCCTCCGGTCGGCGGGCGAGGCGGTCGCGGGCGAGGTCATCGAGACGGAGTTGGTCGATGGGAAGGTTCGCAGTCGGGTCGCCGGCGGCGAGGCGGGCGGCAAGACAAGTAAGGTGGGTAAGCCGGGAGGTAAATCACGGTTGAACGGATCGCGGCGCGGAGGCGAAATCGAGCCTGGACTTTTTGACAGGTCGGAAGTGGAAAAAGAGTGACTTTGAATCGCGTTTTGGTGGGTCCCGGCGGTTTAATGAGTGACATTTGAGTGCGGTTCGAGGGATAAAGAAGGCCCCAACACAGGCCGATGTTGTGCAAATGAGTGTTGTTTGCGGGCAAACGGCGCCTAATAAAGACCTTTACGAGCCATGGTGACATATGAACGATGACGCTAAAGACAGTCCAAAGCTGAGTTTTGAGCAGGCGTTGGCGCGATTGGAGCAGTTGGTAGCCGCCATAGAGCAGGGCGAAGTGACTCTGGAAGAGTCGATAGACAAGTACGCCGAGGGTGTGGAACTGGTAAAACAGTGCCGGGCGATACTGGATCGGGCGGAAAAGAAGATCCAATTGCTGGGCCGGGGCGATGATGGACAGCTTGAAGTGACCGGCGAGTTGGATGAACCGTGCGATGATGATGGGTAATCGCGGGCTCGCGGGCGTTCGGCGGGCGTCGCGATATGCTTCCGCGTGCAAGACTGCGGAGTGCAAGACCATTGCGTAAAGGCCAAAGGGGCTCTAGAATGCGGATAATAGGGCCGGTTGGACTGGTCGCGGACGGGAAATGGACATGATAGTAGACTGCCATACACACATATGGGCGAACCCCGCACAACTGGGGACCGACGCCGAGGAGTATATTCGTCGCCAATGTGGGCGAGATAACGTCGCGGCGGGCGCGGCCGAGCATGCGCGGGCGGCTGAATGCGTGGACAAGTCGCTGGTTTTCGGTTCTCGCAGCGTGGATTTGGACGCATCCGTGCCGAACGATTACATCGCCGAATACGTCGCGCGTCGCGGGGAGAAGATGATCGGCGTGGCGGCGGTGGACCCCTCAGAAGATGGCGCGCTCGACGAGGCCCAGCGGTGTCTGGAACGGTCGGAGTTCCGCGGATTGACCTTAAGTCCGGCCACTCAAAACATCCATCCCAGCGACAGCCGGGCTATGGTGATATACGAACTTGCCCGCAGTCGGGGTGTGCCGGTGTTCTTTTGCCAGAGCACTCACTTTCCGGCTCGGGGCCGAATGGAATACGCCCGCCCGTCTTTGCTGGACGAGATCGCTCGGGACTATCCAGACCTGGTGATCGTGATTTCGTCGATGGGGCATCCTTGGATCGAGGAGGGCATAGCTCTGATCGGTAAGCACGCTCGGGTGTTTGGCGACATTGCGGGTCTGGTTCATCGGCCTTGGCAGGCGTACAACGCGCTGGTGCTGGCCCACCAATTCAACGTGATGGATAAGGTTCTTTTCGGCAGTGACTTCCCGTACTACACGGCGGCTGAGGCGATCAAGAGTATTTATCGCATGAACGAGTTAACTCAGGGCACGAACTTGCCTTCGGTTCCGCGGGAAGCCTTGCGGAGCATAGTGGAAAGAGACACGTTGAAGGCCCTGCAAATAGCTCGTCCCGGCGAGGCGGTCGCCCAAGGTACGGATATCGACGAAAGCTAGGCGCCCCGCCGGCCGGGGCATCGGACGCAAGGGTCAAGCTTCCGAGCGTTTTCAAAGTTGAAGGATGGACTCTCCGTCACCGGCATGATAGCTTGTTGTGTGGATTTATTCGCCAATACCAATACTGGCCTGAAGGAGTTGGATATGAGGCACTGGGCAATGGGAACGAGGATCCTGGGCATTGTGCTGGCCGCAGGACTTCTGCTGGGCTGTGAGGCGACCGAACCTCCGGAAGACACTACGGTGTACGATCCGAACATCGACGCGCCGGCCAGTACGCTGGTGGTTGCCCCCAACCCGGACCTGCTTGCCGACCAGGCAAATCTGGCCCGCAAGTCTTCGGGCGGTGTTACCGCGTCGGGTACTGGCACGCCGCCTACCACGCAAGGCACTACTCCGGGCACCCCGGCCAACTCAAACATCAAAGTCCAGACGACCGCTGCATGGAGCAAGGCTATATCTATGGGCTCGGATGGAAAGCGAAAGCCTAAGGACCTGGAGGTCCAGGTCCTGCTGACTGGTCCGGATGCCGCGGCAGCCACGCATTTCGGCATGATCAAGATCCTGCAGGCGGAGTCCAACGGGGAAGCGCTTAGTCTTAATCCTCCCTTTGAATGGGACATCAAGGACCCGCGTAAAAAGTTTGTCAAGATCAAGCGGGGCGGATCTTTCGCGGAGCATCCAGAAGATGGCGTAGCATTGAAGCTGGCCTTTGCGTTTCCGGGCGACATTAAGGTAGTTGATAAGATCAAGGGATCCATATCGCTTAAGACAGGCGGCAAGCGAACGGATGTCATGGTAAAGGAGATCGCACAGGCTAAGGCGATGCCCGCGAATGATGCCCTGAGCGCGGCCGGCGTGGAATTGAAGCTGCGGCCGAGTGAGGGAAGTATTCAATTTGACGTTACCGGCGGTGCAGACACGGTGTACGACATGACACTTGTTGACGCAAGCGGCAAAGTTCTTGAAGGATTGGGGGTAGGACGCGGCGAAGTCAATGGAATGCCGACTTACTCTTTCAGTTCTGATGGCGCCCTCCCATCCGATACACAGCTTAAGATTACGTTGGTCACAGATAGCCGCGAGGTGGCCGTGCCGTTCGAGGCGGAAGGCCTGGCCGTGGAATAGTGTGGTAGCCGACCCAGGCGTCCGGCTGGCAGGGCAGAACCCGCATAAATCATGGATGAGCCACTTCGCGTACATTCGCCGAAGGAACTGGAGTTTTTCCTCGAGGTTACTCCCTGCGCTCGTTGCGGGCGAGGACTCATGGCTGGCCGCCTGGCTGAAAAATTGGCCCCAGGCGACGGCCAATGCGTCATAACCCTCAGGGCTCACTGCAGCAACTGTCGCGCCCAGCGAACCTTTCACATTCAGTGGGTCAAGGTTCCCGGCGACCCCCCCAGCGAAGTGGTCGATCTTGCCCAGTGGGTGGGGCTCTACCACCTCTACGCCGACAAGATAGACAAGGCCGACTCCCCGGCCCAGTCGCGGGCGACGGCCCGCCTGGCCGCACAGTGCCTGGCGGAAGCACTGAAGTTCTACGCCCAGGAGGAGATGCCGGCCGAGTCCGCCTTCCGCAAGGCTGAGTCGATCGCGGCTTTTCAAAACAACCCCGCCAACTTCGCCAAGACGCGCCTGCGAGGGCTTGAGGCAATGCTGCCTGCGGTGGGAAATGAAGACTGCGGCGGCGACGAAATCGACAGAGCCCCAGCAAAAGATTCGGACAAAGATTCAGATAAAGAACCCGCCACGCAAAAAGCGTGGTGGAAGATATGGTGACTCAAGGAGCACACATCATGGCTGAAGACAAGAAGATCGGTTTTGACGACACGCCACTGGTCCCCGGCACGAAGTGGCACGTACATGATGGGCAGCGTCCCCAGCCGCCGGTGGTTGCGCCCGGCAACGAAAGTAGCCAGGAGTCGCCCGGCGGGGCGCCTTCGGACGCGATAGTTCTCTTCGACGGTTGCGACGCATCCGGCTGGGTCAAGTCATCTGACGGCGTGAGTCCGATCACCTGGAAGATCGCCGACGGCTGCATGGAAATTCCGCCCAAGGGCGGCAACATCGCGACGAAGGCGCACTTCGGCGACTGCCAGTTGCACATCGAATGGGCCTCGCCGGCGGTTCCCTCGGGCGACGATCAGGGCCGGGGCAACAGCGGCGCGTTTCTCATGGGTCTTTACGAAATCCAGATTCTGGACTGCTACGAGAACCTTACCTACGCCGATGGTACGACCGGCGGAGTCTACGGCCAGTGCCCGCCGCTGGCCAACGCTTGCCGCAAACCCGGACAGTGGCAGACATACGATATCATCTGGACCGCCCCGCGGTTTATCGGCGACGGGCGGGTCGTGCCTGCCCGCGTGACGGTGTTGCACAACGGCGTGCTGCTCCATCACGATCGCGAATTGATGGGACCGACGCAGTATCGGCAAGTTGCCAGATATCACCAGCACGTCGAAACCGGCCCGCTGGTCCTGCAGGATCACGGCGACCCGGTGCGGTTCCGCAATATCTGGTATCGACCAATTGGCGGTTATGATCGGACGTGACCGATAGAGGTTCCGACCTGCAAGACGCAATGTCCAAATCAATCCTCCAGAAGAATCTGACAAGTTAACCATGCTTCCCGAAACCGTAACCGAGTACCTGCGTGTCAATCGCGCGCGACACCTGGCTGAACTGTTCGAACTGCTGCGTTTTCCCAGCGTGGCCAACACCGAACCGGAAGCCTGTCGTCAAGTGGCCGACTGGCTTGTGGAGCGCCTGCGAAAGCTGGGGCTCGAGGCCCGGGCCGTGCCGACGCCAGGCAGGCCCAACGTCCTGGCCTCGCTGGACGTGGGCGACGACGTGCCGACACTGCTGATTTACGGCCATTACGACGTTCAGCCGCCGGATCCGCTGGAACGGTGGGACACCCGGCCGTTCGAGCCAGTCGTCCGTGACGGCGCGATTTACGCCCGCGGCGCCGATGATGACAAGGGTCAACTCTATGCTCACCTGATGGCCATCGAGGCCCTCACCCGGGCCGGCGGGGGCGTGCCGGTGAACCTTCGGATTCTGCTGGAAGGCGAGGAGGAGATCGGCTCGCCGAATATCGAGCCTTTTTTGGCCGAGCACGCGGACGAGCTTTCCGCCGACGCCGCGGTCATCAGCGACTCGGAGTTCTTCGCCGAGGGCCTGCCGAGCATCACATACTCGCTGCGGGGTCTGTCGTACGTGGAAGTCACGTTCCGCGGCCCGTCGGTGGACATTCACAGCGGCCTCAACGGCGGGGCGGTAACCAACCCCGTCAACGCCCTTGCCCGTCTGGTGGCAGGGATGCACGACAGCAATGGTCGGGTGACTCTGCCGGGTTTCTACGACGATGTATTGGACCTGACCGACGCCGAGCGAACCCAGTGGGAGGCCCTGCCATTCGACGAGGCCGAGTATGCCCAAAGCCTTGGCGTTAAGGCCCTTGGCGGCGGGGAGTCGGACTTCAGCGTGCTCGAACGCCGCTGGGCCAGGCCGACGCTGGACGCCAACGGAATTGTCGGCGGATACACGGGCTTCGGTTCCAAGACCATCATCCCAGCCGAGGCATCGGCGAAAATTTCCATGCGTCTCGTGGCCAATCAGGACCCCGACAAGATCGTCGAGGGTTTCCGGCAGTACGTGGCTGACAACACCCCGCCGGGCATCCGGGCGGAGGTGCAACTCAACGCCGGCGCCCGCCCGGTAATGGTGCCCCCTCAGTCGCCCGCCATGGAGGCTGGCAAGGCAGCCATGGCGGAGGCCTTCGGGAACGAAGCGGCGATGACCCGTTGCGGGGCCTCGGTGCCGATTACCGAGTTGTTCCAGCGACTGCTCGGGCTCGATGTGGTTCTGATGGGCTTCGGCCTGCCCGGCGACAATCTGCACAGTCCCAACGAGCACTACCGGTTGGAGCAGTTCTACGGAGGGGCGGTAGCATCGGCGGCAATGATGTGCAACATCGGGCGGTTCCTGGCGAAGTAGACCACCTGCCTGGCGTCGGATAAGGTTTTGGCGCGGAAAGGCTTGACAGGGGCGAGCGGTTTTACATAATAAGGGGCTTCTCTCTTCATGGGAAGAGAGTCCTTCAAGGAGACTAAGTGTGTACGCAGTGATAGAAGACAGCGGTCAGCAGTTTCGGGTCCAGGAGGGCGACGTCCTCGAAGTGGATTTGCGCGACCTGGCCGAAGATCAGACCGAGATCGAGTTCGACCGTGTCCTGTTGGTCAATGGCGACGAGAAGCTTAGCGTCGGCACGCCGGTGGTTTCGGGTGCGAAGGTGGTGGCTGAGGTCGTGGACCCGTTTTTCAAGGGCAAGAAGGTCTACGTCAGCCAGTTCCGCCGCCGCAAGGATTCCCGCCGCCGCATCGGCCATCGCCAGAAGTTCATGAAGATTCGCGTGAAGTCGATCGTTGCCTGAGCCTTTTGCGTGACATTGGCCGGGCCGGTCTATGTGGCCTGGGTGATGCCGAACCGATCGCAAGCGACTACTTCAAGAGCCGCGCCGGATGAGCGCGGCTCTTTGTGCGCGCCGCGCGCCGGGACGGCTTTGCGCCCGTCGCCCACCGCCCACCGCTCGCCTGGTCGGCTTTGCGGGCGTCACGGTGGATATTAGGCCGGACACAACTATGGACCTGTCGGCTGTGGCTTGCTAGAATACACATGAGTCATCGGCGTATTCTGAAAACCGTAGCGGTGTTTACCAGGAGTTACGCATGCACCATCATTCCAAGGCATTTACGCTTGTTGAACTGCTGACCGTGGTGAGCATCGTGGGGCTTTTGCTGGCGATGATCGTCCCATCGGTGGGGGCGGTCTATTCAATGGCCCAAGAGGCGAATTGCAACTCCAACCTGTCGGTTATCGGCAAGGCCGTCATGGCCTACACGCAACGTAACGACGACCGATTGCCCAAGAACGGCGACAAGAATCTGCCCACCGACGACAGCGATGAGGGCAAGGCCAACCGCTTGCCGGGGACGAACTCGACCAATCGCTGGTGGTGCAACAAGATTTATCCGTTGGGCCAGCGAGATCCCGGCCTCTACACGTGTTCCAGCGATAATACTCATGCCAACATGAGCAGCCAGGTCTGGAGCAGTTACGGGTTTAACGACACTCTTACGGATTCCGAAAATGCAGGCGGCGACGGCGTTGTGACGATAATGCAGATCACCGATTTCGGCATGACCTTCCTGGTCGGTCATTGCAGCGAATACACGCTCGAGCCCGCTATTCTCGAGGGCATGGTGACGCCCGACAACTGGCCGACCGGACACGTCAAAAAATGGGACCAGGAAGCGCGGAAGCAACTGGGGCGGTGCGGTTTCCTTATGGCGTCCTGCGACGTCAAGGTGATGACGTACTCCCAGGTCAAAAAGCAGAAAGACAAGGCCGGAAAGCTCAAGTTTTTCCACAAGGACTGACACGACCATCACGTGTGGCCGATCACGCAGCGGCCCGGGCAAAACTCACGGGTGCGGTACGGTGGATATTCCCGCGCCGCGCCTTTTTTGTTAGTCTTCCGGCGCAGAGCAAGTGGCTTGCCTTTCCGGCCTGACGGGCGTAGGCTCGCCGGTCGGCGTTATTAGCGCGGAGGAGGAAACCAGATGTTTCCATCGATCTTCTCGGACGAACTCGGCAAAGATATTGCCGAGGCCCTGCCGGTTATCCAGAGTTGGGGCCTCAAGCATGTGGACCTTCGCGCGAAGGTCTTCGGTAGCGGCATCGAGTCTGTCCCAGCCGAGCGGTTGGGCGAATTGCGGAAGCTGCTCGACGACCACGGTATGAAGACAGGCTGCCTCCAAACGTCGCTGGCCAAGGTTCATCTGCCCGATGTTGCCCGTCAACAAGCCGAAGCCGACAAGTTCGAAGGAATCATTCGCGCTGCCGACGCGCTTGACTGCCAGCTGGTTCGGGCCTTTTTCTACTGGCAGCCGAAGGATGAAACCCGCGGCCGGCTTGCGGAATTGCCCGAAGAGATGGCCAAGGTCCGTGAGATGTTCGCACCGCTGGCTCGACGAGCCAAAGAAGCCGGATTGACCCTGGCTTTCGAGAACTGCGGCACGACACCCGCGGAGGTATTAGCATTTCTCGACGGTCTTGGCGAGCCCGGCTGGGGCCTCGCCTGGGACGTCAACAACACGTGGAACTGCCCCGAACGACTGGCGGATGAGGATGCCTATATTCGGCGGCTGGCCCGGCGTGCCAAAGGGCTGCACGTCAAGGCCAACGGGGCGCTCACGGGCTACGGCGAGGGTTCCATACCATACGAGAAGGTCTTGCAGATATGCGCCGCCGCCGGCGTGCCGGGCAGCGTCGCCGTGGAGACGCACAACCCGGACCCGGAAAACTTCAGCGATCAACAAATGTCACGCCGCGTGGTGGAGGTCGTCAGAAAGGCCTGGCCGACGGCTGCGCCGGGCGGATTGGTCGACGAGCCGGCCCGCAAGCGCGAGCGTCCGCACCTGCCTTGGCACGACAATCCTGTTGGCTTCGTTGTCGTGGGCCTTGGCATGGGGCACGGTCGGGCAAAGGACGTTCAGGAGTCGCCCGGCTGCAAGCTCATTGGCGTATGCGACCTGGTCGAGGAAAGGGCCAAACGCAGCGCCGAGGTCTATTCCGTGCCGTACAAACTGGACCTGGCCGAGTGGTTGGCAGACGAGAGCGTCGAGGTTGTCTACGTATTGACCGAGACCGGCAACCACGGGGCGGTCGCCTGCCAGGCGATCGAGGCCGGCAAGCACGTATTGAGCACCAAGCCGATGGAGGCGTCCGTCGAGGCCTGCGACCGCATGATACGCCTCGCCGAGAGTAAGAACCTGAAGCTCGGCGTGGATTTGGACCGACGATATAACCCAGATGTGCTCTCGCTGAAAGCTGCCATCGCCGCCGGCAGGTTTGGGCGACTGCTGAGCGGTAACTGCTCGCTGAAGATTCTGCGAAACATGGATTACTTCCGCGCCAACGGCGGCTGGCGAGGCACGCGAAAGCTCGACGGAGGTGGAGTCTTCAGCAACCAGGCAATCCATCAAATCGACGAACTGGTCTTCTGCCTGGGCGCCCCGGCCAGCGTGCGGTGCAATGTCTGGACACAAACCCACGATATCGAAGCCGAGGACTACGGCTCGGCCGTGTGGCTGTACGAGGATGGGAGCGTCATCAACTTCTTCGCAACGACCAGTTATCCGCAACCGACGTGGTACGTTCACTTGGAGTTGGAAGGCGACAAGGGCGCCTACATGTATTGTTCCGGCGGACCGTACGACAAGGTTGTGGCCAAGTACTACGTTGACGCTGCATGGACCGACGTGCCGCCAGACCCGACCGAAAGTGAGCATTTGTGCGCGGCCGAGAATTTCGCCGCGGCAGTGCGAACCGGCTCGCCTCTGACGGCTCCCGGGCGTGATGGACGGCAATCTCGGGCGATCCTGGATTCGATGTACGAATCCGCCTATTCCAACAGCGGCGATTGGGTGGATGTGAAGCCGGACATGGAGTGAGTTTTTCGTCGTCGATATGTCAGATTAAATGGAGTTTTCATCGTTTGTGCGAAAGGATTTGCAGAGAGTATGACTGACTCAGCCACAAGCGCCATCAGCGCATCTGATGCCCACATCGCGAAGATTACGGCCGAGCTGGATGCTGGTAACCACCAGGTTCGAGCGACGGCGGAGTTGCTGGATGGCGGGGCGACCGTGCCGTTCATCGCTCGTTACCGCAAGGAGGCTACCGGGGGGCTCGACGAGGTCGTGGTCATTGCGGTTCGCGATCGACTGGAGCAGCTTCGCGAGCTCGACAAGCGCCGCCAGGCGATCCTCAAGAGCCTCCAGGAACAGAACAGCCTTAGCGACGAGCTTAAGGCAAAGGTGCTCGCCGCCGAGACGCTGAGCGTCCTGGAAGACATATATCTGCCGTTTCGACCCAAGCGGCGAACCCGCGCCACCATCGCCAAAGAGCGTGGCCTGGAGCCGTTGGCGAAGATGATCTTTGAGCAGAGCGATTTCGACTGCCAGGCCGAGGCCGGCAAATATGTCGATGTCGAAAAGGAAGTTTCCACCGCCGCCGATGCACTGGCTGGGGCGAGGGATATTATCGCCGAGTGGATCAACGAAAACGCAGACGCCCGCAGCGAAATGCGGCGGCTCTTCGAGGACCATGCGACGCTTGTCTCGAAGGCAATTCCCGGTAAGGCGGAGTCCCCCGAGGCTGCCAAGTACAAAGATTACTTCGAGTGGTCCGAACCGCTCGCCAAGGCGCCCTCGCACCGCGTTCTGGCCATACGGCGCGGGGCGAAGGAAGGCTTCCTTACATTCCACGCAATGCCCGACGAGACCCTCGCCATCGGGCGACTCAAGCATCGATTCCTCAAGGCCTCTTCACCCGCTGCCGACGAGGTGGCCCATGCGTGCGAGGATTGCTACAAGCGCATGCTGTCGCTTTCGATGGAAACCGAGATTCGCCTGGCCAGCAAAAAACGCGCCGACGAGGAAGCCATCGCGGTCTTCGCCGATAACCTCCGCGAACTGCTGCTGGCCTCCCCGCTCGGGTCAAAGAAAGTTTTGGGAATCGATCCCGGCCTGCGCACCGGCTGCAAGGTAGTCTGCCTCGACCAGAACGGCAAGCTGCTCCATAACGCGACGATCTACCCGCTGGTCCCCGCGAATCGCACCGCCGAAGCCACCGTAATGCTCAAGGCGCTCGTCCAGCAGTTCGACATCGAAGCCGTCGCAATCGGTAACGGAACCGGTGGCAGGGAGTGTGAAACCTTCTGCCGGGGCATCGATTTCGGGCGAAAGGTGGCGATCATCTCGGTCAACGAGTCAGGCGCGTCGGTGTATTCAGCCTCGGCGGTCGCGCGCGAGGAATTTCCGGACTACGACTTGACGGTTCGCGGCTCGGTGTCCATAGGCAGGCGATTGATGGATCCGCTGGCGGAACTGGTTAAGATCGATCCGAAGTCCATCGGTGTAGGCCAGTACCAGCATGATGTGGAGCCCCGTTCACTGAAATCTTCTCTGGATGACGTGGTGCAAAGCTGCGTAAACGCCGTCGGCGTGGAGGTAAACACAGCCAGCAAGCAACTGTTGAGCTACGTCTCGGGCCTGTCGGAACGGCTGGCAGGCAACTTCGTAACCTATCGCAACGATCACGGCGCTTTCAGAAGCCGTCGAGAGATGCTCAAGGTTGCGGGCATGGGCCCCAAAACATTCGAGCAGGCGGCGGGATTCCTCCGCATTCGGGATGCCGAGAACCCGCTCGACGCCTCGGCGGTGCATCCGGAAAGCTATGGCGTGGTCGAGAAGATGGCTGGCGACCTCAGATGCTCGGTGGCTGAGCTCGTACGCTCGCCTGAGCAGCGGGCGGGCATCGAATTGAAGAAGTATGTCACCGACAAAATCGGCATGCCGACGCTGACGGATATCATGGCGGAACTCGCCAAGCCCGGGCGCGATCCGCGCAAACAGTTCGAGGCGTTCAGCTTTGCCGAGGGCGTCAGTAAGATCGCGGACGTCACGCCTGGCATGAAGCTACCGGGAATCGTGACCAATGTGACAGCCTTTGGCGCGTTTGTGGATATCGGCGTCCACCAGGATGGGCTCGTCCATATCAGCCAGCTTGCCGACCGATATATTGAAAAGCCGTCGGAAGTGGTCAAGGTCCAGCAGAAGGTGATGGTGACCGTGCTGGAGGTGGACCTGCAACGCCAGCGCATCGCGCTGTCTATGCGAACAAAACCCCAGGTCACCACCGAACGCGGCGACCGGACGAGCCCCGCTAAACCAGTCGTCAGGGGGCAATCAAAGCCCCAGTCCAAACAGTCCAAACAGTCCAGGCCACAGCCAGGCCGGCAGGGGCGCGGGAATCAACCGCCCACCGACCGCAACAATCCTTTCGGCGACCTGCTCAAAAAATGGAAGCCGTGACCGAGCGTTACTTCGTTTGCTTGGTCGAGGCGACGGCGGCCTTGGGTTGAGTGTCGCAGATAACGCGGAAGCTCACGTTGTAAACGCCTCGCCACGACGGATAGTCCAGGCGGAAGCTGCTCGTGCCCCGCTTGGGCCTGTCATAGAACGATCCGCCTCGGACCACCTTCCTGCCTTCGGCTGACGGTGCGTCTCGACCGTCGGCTGGGTTGTATGGATACGGGCGATAGGTGCTGCGGGTCCACTCGCCCGCGTTGCCGTGCATGTCGCTGAGGCCCCACGCGTTTGGGGCATACTTGCCGACCGTGGCGGTGGCGACGGAACCGTCGTTGACGGCTTTGATGGACGGAATCCACTTCGGTGAATCGCGGCGCGTCAGGGAGCTGATTCGCTGATCGGCGAAGTTGGCGAACTTTGCGAAGTCGGTGTCGATCTCGCCGTAGTTCATCGGCGTGGCCGTGCCGGCCCGGCAGGCGTACTCCCACTGCGCTTCGGTTGGCAGAGTGAACTTTCGCCCGGTCTTCTCGCTCAGCCACTGGCAGAACGCCATCGCCTGTTGCCAGGACACGCGGATAACCGGCTGGGTGGGCGCGTTTGCCGCCACGCCGCGATTGGACTGGTCCTTGTTGTAGTTGCTGATGTATTTGCTGTCGTGCATATGATCGAACCGGGTGTACTGGGCGTTGGTGATCTCGAACTTGCCCATCAGGAAAGGCCGATCTATCTTCACCCTCGCCTGGGGTCGTTCGTCGGCCCAGCCAGCGTTGTTGCCCATGACGAACTCGCCTGCGGGGATGAGCGCCATGTCGAGCTTAACTCCATCGCCGAGGTCGATAGAGACCGCTTGCTTGTCGCCGGCTGCCTGCTGGAGCTTCCCGGCCTGGCTGGCGTCCAAAGGCCAGCCGGGAATCGTGAGCGGCTTGGCAGGCTTGCGGGCGGGCGCGGCGCGTTTGATCGGCTTGATGGGTTCGGTCGGGCCGGCGGCGACCTTTTCCGGGTCCTCGGCGATGCCGGCGTACAGCTTTGCCATCTCAAGCCGTCGCGAGTGGTAGTTGCCCCTGATCTGGCGGTACTCGCTCCAGGTTCCGTGTGCGGGGACGTTCAGGTCGATCCACGTAATAAGCCGATTCCAGGCTTCCTTGTCCAACTTTACGCCGCCGTGACCCTTGCGAAGCATCTGGATCAACTCGCTGCCGTCTGCGTGGTACTCCAACGCGGTAAGCAGATGGTAGTCGCTCTCGGGACCCGGGCGGCGGACGAACGGGTGCAGGGCATGATAGGCCGTCGAGAAGTTGCGGGCTCCCTTCTTTTCGTTTCGGCGGAAGTCCGGGATAACCTGGCCACTCTTACCCGTTTTCGTTCCGTTGTGACAGCCGACGCAATACTTATCGAGCACTGGCTGAACTTCGCGGGTGAAGTCGAAGCCGCGTGCGGGTCCGTACCACGGCGTGATTTCGGCCACTGGGCGGGCGGCGGCGGCGTTGTAGCGAAGCGGCGCGGAATC
>CAZMBZ010000108.1:0-15569 GCA_964564285.1 uncultured Planctomycetaceae bacterium
CGGTCCGAGGGCGTGGCTGTCGGCGATGTCAACCGCGACGGGAAGCTCGACATCATGGTCGGCGACCTGTGGTACGAGTCGCCGAGTTGGAAGGTCCACGAGATACGCAAGGTCGGCAAGTTCGTGGCGGGCCGGGGCTACAGCAACTGCTTCAACTGCTGGGCCTTCGACATCAACCGCGACGGGTGGGTCGACCAGATGGTCGTTCCCTGGCCGGGCAAGGCGGGCATCTGGTATGAGAATCCCAAGAACAAGCCGGGGCACTGGAAGGCCCGGCCCTTCGCGCCGGACGTGAGCAACGAAACGCCGCTGTTTGCCGATCTGCTCGGCAACGGACATGGCGTGGGCGTGTTCGGCTGCAAGGGCGCGATGGTCTGGGCCGGGGCGAACGCCGACCCCGAAAAGCCGTTCGACATCCACAAGATCGATCCCGGCCCGAAGGCCCCGGGCACCAAGCGCTACAGCCACGGTCTGGGCGTCGGCGACGTCAACTCCGACGGGCGAAACGACGTACTCGTCACGGCAGGCTGGTGGGAAGCCCCCGAGGATCGCACGAAAGAAGATTGGACGTTTCACAAGGCCGACCTCGGCCCCGATTGTGCGGACATGCTCGTCTACGACGTGGACGGCGACGGCGACAGCGACGTGATCAACTCCAGCGCACACAAGTACGGGATCTGGTGGCACGAGCAGAAGCCCTCGCCCGACGGGCCGACATTCACCAAGCACGAGATCGCCAAGGACTGGAGCCAGGCCCACGCGATGATCCTTGCCGACATGAACGGCGACGGGCTGGTGGACTTCGTGACCGGCAAGCGGTACCTCGCTCACAACGGCGGGGACCCCGGCAGCAAGGAACCGGCCGTGATGTACTGGTACGAGCTTCGCCGCCCGGCCAGGGGTAAGGTCGAGTTTATCCCGCACAAGTTCGACGACTCCTCCGGCGTCGGCACGCAGTTCGTGGTGTGCGACTTCAACGCGGACGGGCGCCCCGACGTGGTTACCTCCAACAAGGCCGGCGTGCGGGTTTTCCTGCAGAAGGGCCCGGGCGCGAGCAACGTCCAGGCCGCCCCGGCTGTGGCGCTGTTTGACGGCAAGACCTTCGCCGGATGGGAGGGCAATCTCAAGGCCTTCCGCATCGAGGCCGGGGCGATCATCGGTGGCTCCATGAAGGCAAAGGTTCCCCGGAACGAGTTCCTATGCACGAAGAAGTCTTACGGTGACTTCGAGCTTCGTCTCAAGGCCAGGCTCCAAAATGGCGCCGGCAACGCGGGCGTTCAGATTCGCACCAGGCGAATCCCCAACCATCACGAAGTCAGCGGCTACCAGGCAGACATGGGCAAGGGTTACTGGGGTGCCCTCTATGATGAGTCGCGCCGGCGGAAAGTGCTCGCAAGACCCACCCCGGCCTTGCTGGCCAAAGCGCTCAAGCCTGCCGATTGGAACGAGTACGTCATCCGCTGCGAAGGGGCGCGGATACAGTTGTGGCTAAACGGAACGAAAACCGTAGACTACATCGAAGCCGACGACAAAATCGACCGCACAGGCATCATCGGCCTGCAAATCCACGGCGGCGGGCCGAGCGAGTCCTGGTACAAGGACATCACGATCCAGGAGCTGAATAAAAAGTGACCATGAATCGCCCCGTTTGGTTTGCCTCGTTTGGCCTGGCCGGGGCGGCGTGCCTTCTGTCAGCCGGGATGGCCTGCCCGTCGGCCCGCGCCGCTGACAGCCCCCAGTGGGGCGCCGCCTGGAGCCGCAACTTGGTCAGCGACGAGGCGAACCTGCCCGACAGTTTCGACCCAGCCACGGGAGAGAACGTAAAGTGGTCCGTCCCGACGGGTCGAGACACCAACGGCTCGCCCGTCGTCGCAGGCGGCAGGGTGCTGATCGGTACGGATAGGCCTCACCCGTCGGATGACCGCGGGCGCGGCGACTGCGGAGCCCTGCACTGCTACGCCGAAGACGATGGCAGGTTGCTGTGGCAACTGCTGGTGCCCAAGCTCGAGCACGATCGCTTCGCGGACTGGCACAACGTGGGGATCATGTCGTCGCCCAGCGTCGATGCCCACCTGGCGTACTTGGTGACCAATCGCGGCGAGGTGGTCTGCCTGGACATGAACGGCCTGGCCAACGGCAACGATGGTCCGTTCACCGACGAGGCCGCCCACATGGCCTCCAAGGGCGATCCGCCGTTGAAGCTGAGTTCCAAAGACGCCGACATCGTCTGGCTTTACGACATGCGGAACACACTCGGCGTCCGCCAGCACAATGGCTCCAACGGGTCGGTGCTCATCAACGGACAGTACCTTTACGTCAGCACCTCAAACGGCGTGAACGCCACTCATCGTTCGCTTGACACGCCGGAAAAACCCAGCCTCATCGTCCTGGACAAGCGCACTGGCAGGCTCGTCGGTGTGGATGATGCGAGGATCGGCTCGCAGATTTTTCACGGCACGTGGTCATCGCCCTCGATGGGCGTTGTCGGCGGGAAAAAGCGAATCTTCTTCGGCGCCGGTGACGGCGTTTGCTACGGCTTTGACGCCTTGGCAGCCAGAGCGGTGGGACGGTCCGACAACGTCGCCCCGCGCAAGCTCGCCCCCGCCTGGCGATTCGACACCGACCCCGACAACCGAACGGACAACCCGCACCAGTTCCACAACAATCGCACCGAGGGCCCCAGTACGATCATCGGCATGGGCGTATTCGATCGCGGGCGGGTGTACGTCACCGCCGGCGGGGACCCGTGGCACGGAAAGACCAAGGCTTGGCTGATGTGCCTGGACGCCGCCGGCAGCGGCGACACGACCGCCAAAAAGCCGATCTGGTCCTGCCCGTTGAAACTCCACAGCACCGCCACGCCGTCGATCGCCGATGGGCTGGTGTATGTCACCGACTGGGGCAGACACATCCATTGCATCGACGCCGCCACGGGAAAAATCGTCTGGTCGCACAAGGCACGCGGCGCGATATGGGGCTCTACACTCGTCGCCGACTCCAAGGTATACTTCGGCACGCAGCGAGGCGACTTCTGGGTCATGCAGGCTGGCCGCGAACTCAAGGTGCTCTCGACCTGCCAGATACCCGGCGGCATGGGATCGACCCCCACTGTCGCCAACGGCGTGCTGTACGTCGCCGGCAACAAAAGGCTCTACGCGGTGGCAAAGAAGGCTCGCTGACGCGCAGCCTGGGCTGCCGCAGAATGACGCGAAAACCGAAAGGGCTCACATGTCCGAGAACCAGGTCAACGTGGCGGTGGTCGGGTGCGGCATCTTCGGGGAGGTCCACGCGACAACGTATGCGGGCATCGAGGATGCCAACCTCATCGCCGTCTGCGACGTGGACCCCGAAAGGGCTGCCGATTTCGCCGAACGCTTCGACTGCCGGGCCTGTGCCTCCGTGGCGGAGATCGCCGCCGATGAGACCATCGAGGCCGTCAGCGTCGTCACGCCCGACTGCTATCACCGCGAGGTATGCGTCGAGCTCGCCAGTTCCGGTAAGCACATGATCATCGAGAAGCCCCTGGCCACCAGCGTCCAGGACGCCGACGCCATCGCCCTGGCCGTCGATGAAACCGGCGTGACCGCCATGATGGACTTCCACAACCGCTACCACCCAGCCATTCTCGCCGCCAAGGCCCGCCTGGACCGCGGCGAAATGGGCAGACCGCAGGTGATGTACGCCCGCCTGAGCGACCGGATCGAGGTCGCCACGGAGTGGCTCGCCTGGGCAGGACGCAGCGGACCCGAGTGGTTCCTCGGTTCGCACCTGGTGGATCTGGCGGGTGTGCTGTTCGGCAAGCAGCCGCGGCGCATCTTCGCCGACGGGCGAAAGGACGTCCTGGCCGCACGAGGCATCGACTGCTACGACTCGGTGCAGATGCACCTGTCGTACGACGACGGGATGGCCACGCTCGAGACATCCTGGATAGTACCCAATGCCTGGCCGGCTGTGTGCGACTTCTACGTCTCCCTGCAAGCCACCGAGGCCCGCGCCGATATCGACATGTCCAACCAGGGCGCCACCATAGTAGACGATGGCCGATACGACAGACCGTTCCTCTTCGGCCATACACCCATGGGCCGGGCCGACTTCGGCTTCATGTCATACCCCATCCGCGACTTCATCCGAGCCGTCCAGTCAGGCCAGCCCGCCCCCTGCACCATAGACGACGGCCTGGAAAACGTCCGAATAATCGCCGCCGCCATGGAATCCATCCAAACCGGTCAGGTCATCGAGCTGGACGCGTAGGGGTTCGCCGCGTCGCCGGCCTGCTGTGCCTGTCGCGATGGCTGGAGGTCGTCGTAGAAACGCGCGAACGTGACGTTCATGTAGGGCGCCAGCCAGAGAAAGCCTATGCCCAGAGTCAGAATGCACAGCAGCGCCCAGCCCAAGAACCGCAGCCCCAGACAGAACAGCTTAGCCTTGCGGCCGTCCATTAGCTGAACGCTCATGCTGATGGCGTCCATGCAGCCCAGATTGCCGTCGTCGGCGATGAGGAACATCGCCTGCGAGTAGGCCAGTTGCTTGACGATGCCCAGAATGGACCCCGGCAGAATCAGAACCACGCCCACCAGGAGCAGGAACGGCTCCCCGGCGACCGCGCCCGCGGCGATCATGACGACGATACCGAGAGATGCCCCCAGCAGCGTCCACGCCAGGACCAGCAGGGCCACCAGCAGGTACGTGCCCAGCGCCTGGCCGAACTTCTTGAAGCCGACAAACAGCATGCCCAAGTCGCCCTGCCCGCCGCGGTTGAACGTCAGGAAGAACACGATAACGCCCAGTTCTAGCGGGCCACCAAGGATCAATTGCGGGATCCAGCCGATGTAGGGCAATATGCCGGAGACGAAGCTGATCAGCCCGGCCAGCAGGCAGAAGCCTATCGGCAGCCCCCATCTGCCGTCCAGCAGGCGGCGGGCCTGGGCGGTCAGTTCAGCGTTGGGTGTAGCCCCTCCCGTGCCGCTCGGCGGAGAAACCGGCACCAGCCCAGACATCGCCCGCCACCCGGGCGCACCAGCATGAAACATGTCCAGGAACTGCTCGCCCGCGGGGCGCCAAGCGCCCATACCGTCGCACCACACGGAATCGTTGGCTGTCAACCGACCCTCGGCAATCCAATCGCGAAGAACCTGTTCGTCAACCGGCCCGTACTGCTGCCCTTGAATCCCGCAATACCACTGTGTCATGGTCAACTCCCCGACTTGAACTTGCCCATGCCGGACTCCTGCCCGACACTGCACACCGGTTTATCCTCCGAAAACGCAGAACGCAGAACGCAACGGCGAATACAGCGCTTCAGAAAGCGTGGGCCGAGGTTAGAGTATATATTGGAGGTGCCGATGTTGGAAAGACAAACAATGCGGGCAAAGAACATAACGGCGGCGGTTGTCGCGGCGGGGATTGCTCTGGCGACGGCTTGCGGCGCGTTGAATGCCGCCGGGCCGGTGGTTACTAACTTTCGCGATGGGCAGGTTGTGCGGTATCCGGTGATTTTGCTGGCTGGGCGAACCGGGGCCGGCTCGGCCACGGCCGTTACGGTCGTCAACGAATCTTCCAAACGCAACACGCGTCGCATGGCTGGGCTTGCCGGCGGCGGAGCGTTCAAGGCGCTGGCTGAGCTGGTGCCTGGGAGGAACAGGCTGGACGTTCGTTGCGGCCAGGGCGAGACTAAACTCACGCTCGTCTACAAGCCCGCCGAAAGCGATCACGTTGTCCGCGTGTTTTACTGGACCGACAGCACCCGCGCGACGGCATTTCAGAGCCCGGATCCCAACGATCGGCAGGACTGGCGCGGCAAGCTGGACACGGCGATGAAGCTGCTTCAGTGTTTCACAGCCGAGCGGATGAACAACATCGATCTGGGCCGGCGCACGTTCAATCTCGAGTTCGACGACGCCGGGCGCGTGAAGGTACACCTGCTCCGCGGCGCGGCGACGGCCCGGGAGTATCGCAAGATGACCGGTCTAGAGCTTTACGCGGCGGCTGGGACAGAATTGCGGGTTCAATACCCCAGCCGGACCGCGAAGAACCTGGTGGTCGCGGCGTTCACTCGGTTCGACGCCAAGGCCGGCCGGGCCTTGGCCCACACGGCCCTGGGTGGCGGGGATCTTGCCCTGTTCGGCGGCGGGAACCTGTTCACCTGGCCTGACTGCCTGGCCGGGGCGCAGGCGGCGTTCATGGATGCCTCGCGGGTTGACCGGGCGAAGTTTTTCAGCGACTCAGCCGGGCGCGACACCTACTGGGCCTGCGCCTCGACGACGATGGGTGCGGCCCTGCACGAGCTAGGCCACGTCTTCGGTCTGGTCCACAGCGTCGATCCGCAGGACATAATGACTCGCGGGTACGACCGCCTGAACCGCTTCTTTACGCTCGTCGAGCCGCCGCACTCGCGACGAGCGAGCCAGTATGCGTTCACGGGGGGCGATATCGCCCGCTGGTCGCCCGTAAGCGGCGGGGTCCTGGCGGCGCGGCGATTCTTCGAGCCGGACAAACGCGATTGGACCAAGGCATCTCGCACGACGATCAGGCTGGATCCCAAGGCCCGGCGGATCAACATAGCCTCGCCCGATGGCCTGCGATATATCGCTGTGAACCGCACGGGCAAGCCCTACGGCGTCCTGGCTGTACGGGGCGTTAACGTGCAAGCCGGCGCGACCAGAGCGTCAGTGGCGCTCGATGATCTTGACCGGTGGGTGACGAGGGGCTCGCCCGGTCTGATCGTCATCGACGGACAGGGGCACATGACGAGCGTGATGGTCAGGGACCTGTTGGATGAGCAGAGTAAGCGTTAGCACGGATGTCAGCCGAGGGGGATAGCGGGGCGCAGCGCGCCAGCAGTGCCGACTTTCGAATTATCAGCTGGGCTTGTCCGCGGATGCGGAAGACGAACCGCGATCAAGTCTCGGCTTTAGTGCAGGCCTTCGGATCGCGTAGGCGTGTCGGAGAATCAGCAACTGCCACCGGGCGAGGTCGGTGCCGGCGGCGGGGCTGATTCTCGGCAGTGGCGCAAGGCAGTCCGCAATGACGTCGCCGATCTGGTCATCCACCAGCAGCAAGAGCATGTCTTCCTGGTCGACCTGCGTGTTCCAGAGCAGCCAGTCGATCCCGCGGAACTCGCCCGCGAGCGTTAACGCGGTAATCGCGCGGCGTTGGGAGAACTGTTCGGTTTCCAGCAGTCCCAGCACGTGTGCGGGGCTGTTCGGGTCGCCGAGTATGGCAAGGGCGCACTGGTAGGCCCCTCGCACGTAGAAGTTGTCCTCTCCACCCAGTTGCCCGCCTTCGAGTCGCGATCGGACCCGCTCGGCCGCCTGTTTGCGGGTCTTGGGCGTGGCCGCCGCGACCGCCAGCAACATCGCGCCGGTGGAGCGCGCATCGTTGTTATAGACACGCTTGTTAGGGTCGTTCAGGGCTGGCAGCAGCCACAACCCGAGCTCGAACGCCCCCTTGCTGCCCGTTATGCCGATATTCCAGGCCAGGTGGTCGCCGGACAGCGAGACCTCGTCGCTGGCGGGAGTCATGACGAAGGAGGGGATCATGGTCAAGTTCACGGACTGCTGGGTCTGGAACTTCCACAGTGCCACGGCCGCGGCGGCCGACGGCAGCGGCGTGTGTCTCGAAGAGGGTCTTGCCTCGCCTGATGGGGCGGTTGTCGGCGGGTACTCGACGTCGATGGCCCGGCGAAGCGTTCGGGCGCACTCGACCGGAGACGGGGCGTTCGGATCGTCGTTTTGCGGGACGGTCAGTTGCTTGCCCAGGACCCTGGCCGCATCGGTGAGCATCAGCCGAAAGCCCGGCCTCCACGTCCAGAGCTTCCTGCAGATGTCATGAACTTCCTTGCGAACGGGCAGCTTGAGGTCGTCCGCCGCCAGGATCGCCGCATGGACCTGCCGCACGAGCAGGCCCTTCGGCGCGCCGACGGCACCGACGAGCACCCGACGAATGGCCGGTGCTGCGCGGGTAAGCTTTCGTCGCCCGGCTGCAAGTAGTGCGGCGGCAGGTGGATATTGCCCAGTTTGCTCGTTGCGGGTGATTGTCTCAATGACGGCGTCGGCGGTGGCGGGGTCGTCTAGCGTGCCCATCACGTACAGCAGGCGGTCGCGCAGGTCCGGCTTGTTGGCGTCTATGGCACGGTTGAGCAGGGCGGGAAGCTTCCCGGCGGCTGCCTTGGCGTCCAGCGAGGCCAGCGCGTATGCCCCCCCGCTTAGTCGCCCGTCATCGTTGGCGTCGGCGAGCAGGCGGTTGATATCGCCCAGTACAGCCTTTCTGCCGGTCAGGCCCGCGTCTATCGCGGCGGCCTGGACGACGTTGGGGTCGTCATCGCCGAGCAGCTTGCCCAGTGCCGCATCATCGCCAAGCCTGGCGGCGAGCATTCCCGCCATCGCCCGGATGTCATCATTGGGGTCTGCGGCCGCGTCCTGGAGTGCCTCGCGGACGTATTGATTGTCTCGCCCACCGGTCAGGAGTTCCACGAAGAACATGCCGCGAGCCTTGAGTGATGGATTCTTCGCAATCTCATAGGCGTGCAAGCGGTCGATATGGACGGGGTCGCGCCCGGGCGACTCGAATTGGCCCAACAACTGGAGCGCCCGGACGAGCGAAAAAAACTGCCGGTCGCTTGCGCCATCCAGCGCCGCTTCCATTCGACCGATGATGGCTGGGTGCGCCTCGGCCCGCCTGGCTGCGATTGCAACCGCGCGGTCCCGGATACGGAAGTCGGCGTTGTCCATATCGCGAATGAGGCGGATGTCCTGGACCCACGGCAGACAGATGACCGCCGCGCCTGCGCCGAGCGTCATCGTCAGCGAAATAGTAAGCAGCCGGCGCTGCCACTTGTGCTGCCGCAAGTAGGTTAATAGGGCATGCATTGCCTTGCAGGATACACGCCGGGGGCCCCGCGCGCCAAGTGGCTTGATCGCCGTCATTGCCAGCGGCCCGGTGGGGCGATTATAATCGGCGTTCGCTAAAGCCAAAGGAGCTATACCATGATGGCCACTCGAACCGAACGCGACTCACTCGGTGAAATGCAGGTGCCCGCCGAGGCCCTATACGGCGCCCAGACTCAGCGAGCGGTGGAGAACTTTCCGATTTCAGGTTGGCCCATGCCGGGTGAGTTCATCGCGGCGATGGGAATGATAAAGGCGGCTGCAGCGTCGGTGCATCACCAGGCCGGGCGGCTCGAGCCTCGTATCGCCGCAGCCATCATCGCCGCGGCCGGCGAGGTGGCCCAGGGCAAGCTCAACGACCATTTTCCGGTGGACACGTTCCAGACCGGCAGCGGCACGAGCACCAATATGAACGCCAACGAGGTTATCGCCAACCGCGCGATGCAGATTCTCGCGGGCGATAGTAGTGGCGAGGACGTCGAGGGCGGCGATCGGGTACACCCGAACGATCACGTAAACCTAGGCCAGTCGTCGAATGATGTGATCCCAACCGCGCTTCACCTGTCGGCAGCAACGGCGATTCAGCGCGAACTGCTGCCTGCCCTTACGGCATTGTCGGCCATGCTGGGCGAGAAGGCCCAACGCTTCGATGCCGTAGTGAAGATAGGTCGGACGCACCTGATGGACGCCGTGCCTGTCCGGCTTGGCCAGGAGTTTGCCGGCTATCGGGCCCAGATCGACGGGGTCGTGGACATTCTTCTCGGCGCGATGGAACGCCTGTGCGAGTTGCCCCTGGGCGGCACGGCTGTGGGTACGGGCCTCAACGCTCCGGATGGTTTCGCGGGGTCCGTCTGCGCGATACTCGCCGAAGCGATGGGGCTGCCCCTGCGCGAGGCGGGCAATCACTGCGCGGCCTCGGGGGCTCGCGATGCGGCGCTGTTCGCTTCGGCGGCGCTGCGGTCGACCGCCATCGCAATGGGCAAGATCGCATCGGACATTCGCCTGATGGGCTCTGGTCCGCGATGTGGGTTCGGCGAGTTGTTGTTGCCGGCGGTTCAGCCTGGCAGTTCGATTATGCCCGGCAAGGTGAATCCTGTCATATGCGAGTCCGTGATCCAGGTCGCCTGCCAGGTCGTCGGCTGCGATGCGACCATCGCGGCCGGGGCAACGGGTGGGGTGGGAAGCATTCTCGATTTGAACGTGGCGATGCCCGTAATCGCGACGAACCTGCTGACGGCGATTCGGCTTCTCGCAAACGTGGCGAAGGTCTTCACCAACCGGTGCCTGGCTGGGCTGGAGGCAAACGAGCCCCGCTGCCGCGAGCTGACCGAGCAGTCGCTGGCGATGGTGACGGTGCTCGCACCGCGCATCGGCTACGACGCCGCGGCAGAGCTGGCCAAGCAGGCCCACAGCAGCGGCAAGACAATCCGCGAGATATGCCTGGAAAAGGCTATCCTCCCGGAAGCCAAACTCGACGAACTGCTCGATGCAAGAGGCCAGACGGGTGCGTAGTGGAAAAGACTCGATGCTCCTAGCATTACAGTCTCTTGCTTACCCACAAACTCGGACAGTGTGAGCAATAACACCGAAGAAAGGGCACTCCTGTGAACACATTCCTGGTTGCAGCAATAATGACAACCGGCCTGGCCGCTGCCACCTCCAACAATCATCAGCCACAGGAGCGGATCATCGAAAGCAAACAAGTCATTTCGGCGCTCACAACAGAGTTTGCGGCCCCGCCCAAACGCACACCGTCCAGGAAGTCGGTAGATGGTCCGCTGCTGGGCAATGGCGACATGGGAGTAGTCATTGGAGGCAAGCCCGAAGAACAACGCTTCATTCTCTGCAAGAACGACATGTGGCGATTGCAGCATGGATATGGCAACTCCAGCCCGGTACCGTTCGGCAGCCTTGCGGTCCGTATCCCCGCTCTCAAGGGTGCATCCTATAAGGTAACCCAGGATTTATACACGGCCACCACGGAAGGGGCGTATAGGCTGAAGGACTCCGCCGTCAGACTGAACAGTTATGTGGCAGCTTCAGACAACGTGCTTGTCTTGGAACTAACTGCCGAGGGCAAACCGTTCGGCGTGAATGTAGTATTGGAAGTCGCCCATAGGCGCGGTTCCGAAAGCGCCGCCGGCAAGGATGGCAAGCTGTTTGTGGGCAAACGCGCCTTTACAAAGGATGTGGATATTCCAAGTGGTGTCGCGGTTGCCTGGACACTGCTTGACGGTAAAGAGGTATCGGCAACAAGTGGGGAAGGGAACCTCTCAGTCGGCGCATCGTTTGTCGTGACGCCAGGAACGCCTGTAACATTAGTGCTGGCCATGGACAGTGTGTTCATGGACAAGGATTATGTAAACGCGGCAAAAGATGCGGTCACATCGATTAATGCACAACGGCTTGGAAAGATCAGAGCGGCACATGAAAAGTGGTGGGCCGACTACTACGCCAGATCTTATGTAAGCATCCACGATCCAGTGATTGAGAAACAGTACTATCTGTCATTGTACGGAATGGGGAGTTGCTCGCGGGATCCGAACTTTCCGCCGGCCATCTTCGGATGGACTACTACGGACAGCCCGGCATGGCATGGCGATTATCACTTAAACTATAACTATCAGGCGCCCTTCTACGGCATGGCCAGGGCGAACCGGCTCGAACAGGCCGATCCGCACGATACTCCCATTCTGGACTTTATGGAGCGGGCGAAGTGGCACTGTAAGAAGATATTTGGTCACGACGGCGTCATGTATCCGGTTGGTATTGGCCCCAAGGGGATCGAGACGACCTATGGCAATCCGGGGTATATCAAGAGAGGGCCAAAGTGTGCCGAGAACAAAGGGCTATTCTACGGCCAGCGTACCAATGCAGCCTACGCCCTGGTAAATATGGCGCCCCGCTGGTACACAACCTATGACCACGAATATGGCAGAAAGATATATCCTTTTGTCTTTCAGGTCGCCACTTTCTGGGAAAACTATGTTACGTGGGATGCCAAGAACAAACGCTTCATCATCGACAAGGACTCTGTCCACGAAGGCTCCGGCCAGGACATGAATTCCTGCTTATCTCTTGGCCTGGTTCGCAACGCGTTGCTGCTCGCTATGGACATGAGCAGAGAATTGAAAGTCGATGCCGACCGTCGCGGGAAATGGGATCATATTCTCAAGCATTTGAGCGGCTATACCTTTCAGGACAAAGGCGGCAAGAAGGTCTTTCGATATACCGAAAAAGGCACGGACTGGTGGAGGAACAATACGCTCGGCATCCAGCAGATATACCCAGCCGGTCAGATACATCTGGACAGCGATCCGGAGTTGCTGGCGGTTGCCAGAAATACTATCGACGTCATGCAGCGATGGGGCGATGGGAACGGGTCCAACAGTTTCTTCCCGGCGGCCGTGCGCGTCGGTTATGACGCTTCAACAATCCTGCGCGAGTTGCGGAAATACTGCAAGCACGCCCGACCTAACGGATTCCAGCAGGGAAATCCGCACGGTATCGAGAATCTAAGCACTGTGCCGAACACGATCAACGAAATGCTCTGCATGGGTCACAAAGGCGTGCTCCGTATCTTCCCGGTCTGGCCGAAGAGCAAAGATGCGTCCTTCACCAAGATTCGCTGCTGGGGCGCGTTCGTTGTCTCGGGCGAGTTGAAGAATAGCAAGGTGCGGGATGTCAGAATCCTCAGCGAGAAAGGCCGGGACTGCACGGTTGTTAATCCCTGGCCGGAGAAGAAAGTTCAACTCATCCGCAACGGCAAGAAGGCGGAAGTTCTGAACGGGCAGCGAGTCACCTTCAAGACCTCGCCCGGTGAAGTGATCGACCTGTCGGCCGAGTAATTCGGGACAGCCCAACAGGAAAGGCGGGAGCCTTGCATGGCCGGCATTGATATAGCGATTATTGTCGCGTATTTCGTGATTACGATTGGAGCCGGGATCTTCTTCAGCCGGAAATCGGCGACCAGCATCCAATCGTATTTCTTGGGCGACAATCAGAGCAAGTGGTGGATGCTGGCGGCTTCGGGATCAGCGAGCAACTACTCGATTGCAGGCACCATCTGGTTCATTTCCATCCTCATCGTGCTGGGGATGAAGAGCTGGTGGTTGGTGATGGTGTGGTGGATGCCCAGCGCGATCTTCCTGATGACATATTCGGGAATCTGGATTCGTCGCACGGGCGTTCTGACGGCTGCGGAACTCAACAAGGTGCGTTTTGGCACGGATCGCGGCGCGCGGGTGGGTCGGACGGCTTTCTCGGTCATGATCCTGTTGTTCAGCGTTGCGTCGCTGGGGACGTCATACATCGCGATCCACAAGTTCGCGGAAATCTTCGGTATGCCCGGGCATGTGACAGCGATTGCGGTGATGGGGGTCACGAGTGTTTACGTATTGGTCGGTGGGTTTCGCGGCGTGATCCTGACGGACTGCCTGCAGACCATTCTGCTGTTTGCGATCTCCTTCATTGTCGGGTATGTCTGCTATACGAGTTACACTGGCGCCGAGTTACATGCCAGCATTGCGAAGGCGGGTATCTCGGCCGACTATTGGAAGTCGTTTGCGTTTGAGGCACATCCTAACCTGGGCGTCTTTGCCGAAAGTTCCTACAAGCCCTGGGGCAATCTGTTGCGCGCGATGGCGGCGTTCTCAGTGGTCGGGTTTCTGGGCTGCATCGGAGGCGCCGGCGGGCGCTATGGCGAGCAGCGGTTCCTGGCCACTCGCACGGTCAAGGAGGCTGGTTGGATGGCTGCGCTCTGGACCGCGCTGGCGATGCCGCGATGGCTGGTGATTGGAGGCATTGCGTTCATCGGCTTTACCCAGTTCGGCCCGGCCGTGGTTGAAGGGGCGGACCCGGACGCGGCCCTGCCGTTGTTTCTGAAGTCCGGTTTGCTGACGGCGGGTGTAAAGGGGCTGGTCTCGGTCGGGTTTGTGGCGGCATACATGTCGACCTTCAGTTCGGAGATCAATGCTTCCGCCTCGATCATCGTACGCGACATTTACCAGCCATTGACCCGGAGCGAGGATGACTCGGGGGCCGGCCATATGCTGCCGAGCTACCTGGCGACGGCGACGCTGGCGGTTATCAGTATCTCGCTGGGCTACCTGTTCGTGGAGAAGAGCGACCTGAACGGCATCTGCTCGTGGATGATGTCGGGCCTGATCTCCTGCATCGTCGTGCCGCTGGCATTGCGGTGGTTCTGGGGGCGGATGAATGGCTGGGGCTTCACGGCCGGCTGCCTGGTGGGGTTGCTGCCGTCGCTTTTGATGCTCGCCAAGACTCTCTGGCCGGAGCTGGCCGTGCTGGAGGGGATTTCCAATGATGCGCTGACCTACATTATTCTACTCAGCTCGCTGGGCGGCTGTGTAATCGGCTCGTTGGTGACCCAGCCAATCAGGGAGGCCGAGATTGACGAGTTTTATCGCCGGGTCAGGCCCTTCGGCGTCTGGGGGAATGTGGAGAAACGCGTCAAGGCATCGGGCAAATCCATGGCGACGAAGTTGTCTTTCGGGTTGGTCGTGGTCAACAGCATCATCGGCTGCGCGGGCATGATCTCACTGTACATGTTGCCCACGTATGTGATGGGTCATTGGTTTGTCGATGCCGCCCTCGCCGCGGGGATTTGTGTCGCCTGCTGCATCGCCCTCTACTTTACCTGGTTCAAGACCTTACCCAACGATTGACCCGGGCTGTTGGCCCCCGGCAGGCGGGTGAATAGTCTCATCTGATCCATGTGCAATCAAAAGCCCCTGAGGCCAATGACCTCAGGGGCTGTGAAAGAACAGTTGCTGCAATCTCTTCTCAGCGACCTTCGCGTTCTCCGCAAGAGCCAGCCGTTTTTCCTTGGCCGTTATTCGCTTTTGTCGAACACAGCCTGGGCGGCGTTGGCGATGTCCTCGGGGGACAGGCCGACCAGCTTGAGCGTTTCTTCCGGCGTCTTGCAACTCTTGGGTATCGCGTTGACGACCATGCTGTTGACCATCACGCCGTAGTCGCTCTTGGCGGCGGCGGTGGAGATTTCATCGGCGATTCCGCCGAGGTAGTTGTCCTCGACAACGAGAATCTGTCCGCGGCAGTCGTCGCCGATCCGCAGGATCTCGTCGGCCTCGAGCGGCATGCAGTACGCGTCGATCAACGTGGCGGACAGGCCGGCACGTTCCTCGAGTATCTCGATGGCCTTCTTGCAGATGTGTACCATGTAGCCGCTGGCGACGATGGCGAGGTCCTCGCCGTCGATGAGGTGCTTGAAGCCGCCCATCTCGAAGGTTTCGTTCTCGTCGTAGATCATCGGCACGTCAGGCCGGTGCGTTCGTATGTAGCACATGCCGTCGATGTTGGCCATCATCTCGGTCAGCTTGAAGGCGCTCACTGCATCACAGGGCAGCATGACGCGACATGCGGGCTGGCCGTCAACTCGCTTGGAGCGGGCGAAGGCGCGGAAGAACGCCAGATCCGGCAGGCCCATCTGGCTCGGTCCGTCGGCTGCCAGGGAAACGCCGGCGTGCGAACCGCAAAGCTTGATATTGGCGTTGGTGACGCCGGCCATCTCGATCTGGTCGTAACCACGGACCAGGAACTTGGCGAAACTCGATACGAAGGGAACCTTGCCTGCCGCCGAGAGTCCCACGGCGGCGGAGATCATGTTTTGCTCGGCGATGCGGGCTTCGAAGTAGCGGTCGG
>CAZMBZ010000109.1:0-15529 GCA_964564285.1 uncultured Planctomycetaceae bacterium
GCTTGTCCCGTCTTCTTCGGCGAGCATATGGGGCAGCCTTGGAGGCACAGGGGTTTCTCCAGGCCGCAGGGAGCGAGGATGGCTTCGTCGCGGAGGATGTCTGCCGTCGGGCCGTCGGCAGCGACGAGGCCCTGGCTGAGCACGATAGTTCGACCACACAAATCCAGCGCCATATCCAGATCGTGCGTGGCGATGATCCTGGTGTGCGTAAACGTGGTCAGCATCTCGATAAGCCTTCGCCTCGCCTGCGGATCCAGGTTCGAGCTGGGTTCATCCATCACGAGGATAGCTGGGTCCATCGCAAGGACCGTCGCGATGGCCACGGCACGCTTTTCGCCGCCGGAGAGCCTGTACGGGGGCCTTTGGGCGACATGCGACATGCCGACGGTATCGAGGGCTTGCTTGACGCGGGACCGCACCTGCTCGGCGGGCAGGCCGAGATTGATCGGCCCGAAGGCCACGTCGGCGAAAACCGTCGGCATGAACAACTGGTCGTCGGGGTCCTGGAAAACCATTCCCACCGTGCGGCGGATAATCGGGAGCGTCTTTCGCGTCAGAATCGTATCGCCTACCTGCACCGTACCCGCGCCGGGCAGCAGGCAGCCACTCAGGTGCCCAAGCAGTGTGCTCTTGCCTGCGCCGTTGGCGCCAACGATGGCTACCGATTCGCCATGCGTTATACGAAACGACACGCCGCACAAGGCCCGCGTCCCGTCGGAGTACTCGTACCGAACATCCTTCGCCTCGACCAGGTGATGGCTCATCGGCCTGCTCCGGTTGCGGCCGCGCCCAGCAGCCCGGCCAGGTCGAACACACGCAGCATCGCCAGCGTGCCAAGCCACCCTGCCAGAAACACCGCATCCACGACGCTCAGGCGAAGCGCCTCGATCGTGCGGACGTGCCCGTCAAACCCCCTGCAACACATGGCTGTGTGGACCCGCTGTGCCCTGTCGAGCGTACGAAGCAGCAGACTACCCAGCATCGCACCGCAGGCTCGCAGGCCCATTCCACGATTGCCCACGGACCGCAATGCCCGCGCCCGCGACATCGCCGCACCTTCATTTACCAGGACGAACAGGTATCGGTAGAGCATCAGCACCTGCACCGTGAACACCGACGGTACGCCCAGTCGCTCCAGACCTCGGCAGACGTTGTGCAATCCCGTCCCAGCCACCATCGCCAAGGTAGCGCTGACTGTCAGCACGAACCGGATCAGGATCGACGCATAGGACACCCAGCCACCCGATATTTCAAGCGACCCGACCGTCAGCATCGTCTGGCGATCCAGCAGTGGATTGAACAGGCCAACAAAGATGGCGAAAGGCGAAACTATCAGCAGCTTGCGAGCGATAAACTTCAGCGGCACGTCGCCCAGCGCGATCAACACCGCGGGATAGATCGCCAGCGGCATCAACGGCGCTAACTGGTACTTGCCGTACGAAAGCACCACGACGATGAACGCCAGCGTCGTCAACAGTTTGACTCGCGGGTCGATGCGATGCAGGGGCGTGTCGCGGCTGGACAGGCGGTCAAGCCAGCCGATCTCAGCCATTGTGCTATCGATATCAGCCATGCCCGCGAAGCCTTCTGTCTCGAACTAAGTTGCCGAAGCTGTTGTCGTCCGTCGCCGAAACGCCCATCCAGCCAGCAAGGCCAGCACAAGCGTGATGCCCCCGCCCGCCAAGCCCGAGACGGTCGTGCCCGCGCTGGGCGAAAACCATTGACCCGCGGATGACTCCTCCGGCGCGGGCTCTTCCTCACCACCGGCAGACTCTTGATTGTTGGCGAAATCGTAGTCCGGTAGAACCGCCGTCCGCTCCTGCACTCGGCCCAGGGCGCCGCGGAGCCCATCGGTCGGTTCCGCCAACTCCTCTGTGCCCATTGTTTTGGCGACCGACCACTCCAGACCATCGGGGTGACTCGATGCGAACCAGCTTACAACTCCGCCGGTAACGATGGCTGCGACCAGCAGACAAACGGCAACCGGACCCAATCGCCCGCGACCCTGGTTGGCGGGATCAGTAAGCTCAAGAACGTCAGGCCGGGCCTGCCAAACAAACGTTGCAACAGCGGCCGTGACCAGTCCCTCGACCAGACCTATCGCAAGGTGGATCGGCAGCATCAGCAGCAGGAACTTCGTAAACGGCAGTTCCGCAATACCGGACATTGTCGTTTCCGCCACCACGCCCAGCGCCCCGAGTTGCAGCCCCACCACTGACGCAACCGTCGCCGCAAGGACAATCCTGCCCCGGGTCGACTTCTTGCCAACCAATGGCAGGTAGACCAGCGGATACGCGATGAAGCATGGCAAGAGGCCCATGTTAACGATGTTGCAGCCCAGCGCGAGCAGTCCCCCGTCGGCGAACAACATCGCCTGCACGGTCAGGATCGACGCGATGACAATCAGACCCGCCGATGGACCCAAAAGGATCGCAAGCAACAACCCGCCGCCGAGATGGCCACTGGAACCCGTGCCGGGAATGGTGAAGTTAACCATTTGAGCGGCGAATACGAACGCGCCCATCACCCCCATCAGCGGTACGCGGCTGGAATCCAGGCAACCCCGCATCTTCCGGGCACCGTAAGCGATCATCCCACCGCCAGCCAGCCACATCGTCCCGCCGACCACGGGCGAAATAAGTGCGTCACTCATATGCATGGAAAGTATCCTGTTACTGTTCGGTATTACGTCTTAATGATATCGTAATACCAGAACGCCAAGTCCTGGCAAAGTCAAATTGCGTGGAATTCCATCCGCCAACACCGCGGCCGGGAGACCGCAGCCCAACTCAGAAGTTCATCTGCGCCCTTATGCCGATGACCACGGCGTCGCCAACGCTCTTGTCGGCGCCGGGATTGGCGACATATTGAACGTCGCCGGTGATGTTAAGCCAGCCACAGACTTTCGCGTTGTAGTAGACCTCCAGGACCGTCTCCTGTGCATCGCGACCGGACGGGCGAGCGTGCTTGCTGACGCGCCCCTGAGCCACGCCCACACCGAGCACGTCATCATCCCGGCCTGGGAGTATGCCCTGGTACTGCCCACCCACGGACCAGAAATGCGTAATCTCCGCCACGTCGCTATGGGCGTAGCCCCACCGGGCAAACACGCCGAGGCCCTGGGTGTCGTTCGGGTCGGCGGCGACCTCCTTTAAGACCATCTGGTCACACGACAGATACAAGCCCATGTCGTCGCGCTTCGTGCCGCTCGTGAGCCGATCCTTGGGCTGCGGGTCGTACCAGAAGCCCACGCGATAGGCGCCATCCATCCCGCAAAGCCGAGGCACTACTCCAGTCTCGAAAATACCGAAGAAATTGTCCGGCCCGTGAAAGGCTGTGCGAAAACCCGTTTCGCGAGCGTCGCCCTGTGCGTCGGCGACCCCGGCAGACACGTAGAAACCGTCCAGCGGCTCGATGTGCAGCATCGCACCCAGGCCGTTGTCAGGGAAAGGTATCGTCGGGTTGTTGACCATCGCGCCGTTGAGGAACTGGGCAGTCTCATCATTGGCGTACATACTGCCATCGAAGGCCACCGGGCAATTATGGCACAGCACGGTGCCCGTCAAGTCCACCTTGCCGACGCGAAACAGCACCCGCCCATCGAGCCAATTCTGCTCGTACCAGGCCTCGCTGACCATGACGGCAGCATCGCCGCCGGCGTCGTCATTGACGCCAAAGAAGCTGCCGATCGACGATGCATCCAGCCCGTCGGACCAACTGCCCTCGACGCCCATGAAGAACACCCCGCCGCGAAGGCCTGCAATCTTCTCGAGATCGAACTCGAGATCCAGGTCGTAGCTGCCCGCGTACCGTCCGGCCCGGCGGTGCGTGGCCCCTCCACCGTGAAGGTTTGTCTGGTAGACCTGTGTCGCGGCCAGGCACCAGTGAAAGCCCATATCCTCGAGCGTCCGGGCTGCCCCGCCAAAGCCATCAGTCAACGATTCGCGGGAACCCAGAGCCTCAAGCCAGCCTGGCGCGTTGGGATCGTCGCCGCCGGCAGCAACGCCGGTCAAGCACAGGCCCGTCAGCAGGGCCGGGATGACCAGTCTGGTCACACGAGAGAGCGGAAGGTTCATATAGAGAGGCCTTTCCAATCCGATATTCGCGATTCAGCCAGCACGACCCACGTGGGCTGCGGTCCCGCCGAATCGCATTTGCGCATACGATATTGCGGGAAAGTATTACGAAAGAGCCGGGGCGCGTCAAGCGAGAAAACTTGCAGGAGTGGGAAAAAAGGAGAAAGCGGAATATCCGTGAGCCGAAGACGCCCCGCTTGGCGGCACGGGTCGGGTAGCGACAAGGCACAGCCATTCCACGGCCTGCGTATCGACTCTCTCCGCAGCCGGCCTGGGCTGGAAAGCCCGGCGGCAACGCACGACTTGTTCGCAGTCCGGTTGATTCAGTCCCGCATGAAAAGATCGACAGTCCGCGTCATATTGGCCATGGAACGCACCCGCTCAAATAAGGGGTGGTCCTTCTCGGCGCGCTTGGCGTAGCGCTCGATATTGGCGGCCTTGATCTGCTGATTGTCCTCTTCAAACTCCTCTGCAGGCGCAAACCGGCTTGGACGAAATGCACGCATACAGCGCCTCCATCTGCAAAACCATGTTCCCTCCGAGGAACACGTCGGATATGGTGACGGACCTCCTGTCCGTCTTCTTTGCGATATGCCAACTTCTATTGTGCAACTTTACGCGTTTTCTGACAAGTCAAAAAACACGATTTCTGGCATCTGTTTTACGACTGTTCTTTTGGCGGCATGGCGATGTTCATTTCGCACTCGGCCGCGATGTCCAGAAACTCCTCGCGAACCAACTCGTCCATCTGCTTGCCGCGAGCTTGGAGCCTCTCGTTGAAACGGATGCACTTGTCCTGCATAACCTCGTGAGTTTCCTCCGAGCCGCCTAACAGGTGAAAGTTTTCACCGCGCGTTACGCGGACCTCGCCGTCATTGTTATCCAAGCCCAAACCTACCAGCTTGGCTCTACGTCGCGGAACTTCCAAGCTACCGCTCCTAAAAACAGAAATGCTTACTCAACAGATACATTCTATGCAGATTCTTCGCCGGGGAAAAGTCTATTTCGCTTTTTGCAGTCAATCCCTTCCACCGACAGTTGGCAAACGTGGAGGCAGCCCGGTGCGATTCGCGTCAAACACTTGACACCCCCGCCGCGTGGTATATCCTTAGCGGGTTGTGTTGAGAGTAATTTCTTCCCCATACATGGTGGCGTAATGGACACACGGAACGTCAATGTAACGGTCGTCGGCCTTCAGTGGGGCGACGAGGGCAAGGGCAAGGTCGTCGATGCCCTATCAAGCGTCTGCAAGTACGTCGCCAGGTTTTGTGGCGGTGCCAACGCCGGGCACACCGTCCGCGTAGGCGACGAGAAATACGCGCTTCACCTCATCCCCTGCGGCGTGCTTCGCCCCGACGTCATGAATATCATCGGCAACGGAGTGGTCTTCGATCCAACCGTTGCGTGGAAGGAGATCGAAGAACTCCGCCAGCGAGGTGTCAGCCTCGGGCCGAAAAACCTGCGGATAAGCTCCGCCGCACAGGTCGTCATGCCTTGGCACAAGATCGAGGACACCAGCTCCGAGAGTTCTCTGGGCAACGGAAAAATCGGCACCACCGCTCGAGGCATAGGCCCGTGCTATGCCGACAAGGCCCGCCGATCAACCGCCATCCGCGTGGCGGAGTTGCTCGACGAGAACTCGGTAACCGAGAAAATCCGCCGTATCGCCGACATCAAGAATCGCACGTTCGATGCCCTGTACGGCGCCCAGGCAATGGACGTCGAGGCGATCGTCGAGGAGTTTGTCGAATACGGGAGGAAACTGGCGTCCATGGTCGCCAACACCGGCGCGATTCTCCGCAAAGCCATCGCCGCCGGCGAGCCTATCCTCTTCGAGGGTGGCCAGGGCAGCCTGCTCGACGTGGACCACGGTACGTACCCATTCGTCACCAGTTCATCGGTGACCGCGTGCGGAGTGCCTACCGGGACGGGAGTCCCGCCATCGTCCATCGGACAGGTCGTCGGGATAATCAAGGCCTACACCACCCGAGTCGGCGCCGGGCCCATGCCAACCGAGCAGAACAACGAAGTCGGCAACCGCCTCCGCGAGCGAGGCCATGAGTACGGCACGACCACGGGCAGGCCCAGACGTTGCGGCTGGTTCGACGCCTTCGCCGTTCGATACGCCGCGGACCTCTCCGGCGTAAACGAGTTGGCGCTCGCTCTGCTGGATGTGCTCAGCGGATTCGACGAACTGAAAATCTGCACCGGATACCGAGCGAACGGCCAGGTCGTAAAGGACTACGACGCCACCGCCCTGCAAGACGTCGAGTGCATCTATGAAACACTGCCGGGCTGGAAGCAGGAAATAACCCACATCCGCCGGTTCGAGGAACTTCCAGTCGAGGCCCGCAATTACGTCCAGACGGTCGAGACCCTTATCGGCAGGCCGGTCGGATTCATCGGCGTCGGGGCCGACCGCGAGGCAACCATCGCCCACAACACCAAGGTCCAGGGCTTCGAAAGATGAGCCGCGTCACACCGGAAACCACCGCCGCCGCGCGGGCCAAGCTCGGCCTGCCCACCGATCGCATTCCGAAATCGGTAGCCATCATCCTCGATGGCAACGGACGGTGGGCCCGTCAGCGCAACCTGCCGCGAACGGCAGGCCACGCCGCTGGCGCCGAGGTCGTCCGACGAATTGTCACCGAGGCCGCCCACCTCGGACTCGGCTCGCTTGCGCTTTACAGCTTCTCCATCGAAAACTGGAATCGTCCGGCGGAGGAAGTCTCCGCGCTCATGAGCCTCTACGCCCGCTACCTTGCCCGCGAGCGAAAGACCATGGCGGAGCACAACATCCGATTCCGCCACATAGGCCGGCGCGAAGGCCTGCCCGACAGCGTGCTGCGAGAGATAGACGCCTCGGCCGAGGCCACCCGACAGAATACGGGAATGTACCTATGCCTGGCCCTGAACTACGGCTCGCGAGTCGAGATGACCGATGCCATCCGACGTATCGCCAAGTCTGTCGCCGAAGGCAAACTGACGCCCGACGACGTGGATGAGGAACTGTTCTCCCAATCGCTGGACACCCACGACGTGCCGGACCCGGACCTGCTCATCCGAACATCCGGCGAATTGAGACTCAGCAATTTCCTGCTCTGGCAACTCTCCTACGCGGAGTTCTACGTCACCGACCTGTACTGGCCTGACTTCAACGAAGAAGAACTCCACAAGGCCCTGAGAGACTTCGCAGGCAGACATCGACGATTCGGCGGGCTGGAAACTGGAACGTAGCTCCTTTGATTAACCCGTAAAGACGAAGACACATCGTGTCCGGCAGCCCCCGGATACCAGCCTGGAGGCAAGCAGGTTGCTGTCCCAGGGCTTAATAAGTTTCTTTTGCTGCTGCCTACTACCTACTACCTATTACCTATTACCTACTACCTGTGTACCTATAACCTGCTACCTTCTCCCGATGATCCCGATCACCCACAACATCTTGATCGACGAAGGCGAAATCGACTTGTCCTTCATCCGCGCCGGCGGACCGGGTGGTCAGCACGTCAACAAGGTCGCCACGGCAGCGCAGTTGAGGTTCGACGTGCGGAACTCCCCAAACTTGTCCCAACCCGTCAAGGCAAGGCTCACCAAACTGGCCGGCGCCCGCATGACCGACGACGGCACGATCATCATCGACGCCCGCGAGTCCCGCTCGCAGTCCACCAATCGCCAGGCCGCCATCGCCCGGCTGGTCGAACTAATCCGCCAGGCCGCAACGCCCCCCAAACGCCGCAAGCCCACCGCCCCCTCGCGCGCGTCCAAAGTCAAACGCCTCGAAACCAAGCGAACCCGCGCCGAAACCAAACGTCTCCGCCGCCGACCTGGAAACGAAGACTGACCAACCGCGAGCCTATCAGAAAGCTATAGACTATTCCCCGTAGAATGGGCTTCGCACTTGTTCCTCAACCGGGGGAAGACAGAAGTCCTTCGTCCATGCCGGCTGCGGGACCTTCGACTGCAACTGCCACCACTGCGAGCCAGTAACCACTTGGCCATCGGTCGTCACGTGCTCGCGATAGATCACCGCCCCACCCTTGCAGAGCCACAACCGTCCGGCATGTGGATAGACGACAAATATTTCCTGGGGCTGGCCAAGGCCCGCATGCACGACCTTGCGAAACAGCGTTTCCCGATAGACATCGGCGATGATCGATCTCGGCACGTCGCCAGCGCCTGGGTTGCACAGGCCTTGGAGAGTCTCCGAGAAACCTTCCAAGAAAAGCTGCTCTTCCCCGGATAGTGGTTTGTTGGCAAGCTGCTTCTCCGCTATGCTGCGACAGCGCAGGAGAGCCTCGGCCAACTTGTCCAGAGCCCCGCCCGGCTGGCCACCGCATCGCTTCAGGGCCGACCGCGTTAGGATGGTCAGGTCCAGAAGGGCCTTCCAGAACTCGACGTTCGGCTCCACGAAGCCTGGCGGCGCCTTGAGCATCGCCCTGCTGCCGAAAATGCCGCTGGATCCCTTGGCGTGGAGAACCCACAGGTGCCTGTGCAAAGCCCATCCGGCAAGGGCAGTCTGAAGCCCTTTTCGCCGATAGGCGCCCGTCCGCATGAACGCCGGATGCCCGGCCGTCAATTCGGGCTCCGCGAGCGTCATCATTACGCGATGCGTATGTCGCGTTACCTCGGCAATAAGGTCCGTCGCGTGCCATCGCGCCCTGGACTCATCGGTCGCCTCGGCCAGCGCCTTTCGCTGAGTTGGCGCCGCTGCGTGCAACAACAAGGTTTTCGCGCAGTCGCTGCCTAGCGCGGCCATCACATCCAGACCGCCAGGCATTCTCGCCAAATTCCGCTTAAGATCTGTTGTCCTGGTGAATACCTCGCTGCCAAAGACATACGCCGGCGGAAACACATATACTTGGGGCTCACCCGGCTCGACCAATTCGTCAGGCGCATCGCCGGTTCGGATGGACGGATGGAACCTGTGCATGAGCGTCCTGACCGCAAGAGTCCAGTTGGGGTCCGAAGCCAACTCGAAAGCCCCGTCAAACATGGACCCTTCCTTCATTTGCTCGCCTGCGGCACGGCCAAAGTCCATTAACGAGGGGTCTTCCGCCCTCCCAAGCAGGTAACGGTAGGGACTGCACAGGCGCCAATATGACCTGTCAGGCTCTCCCATATCGTCGCGGCCCATACGGTTGAAGAGATCATCCAAGAAAACCCCTTTTCGCGACGGAACCGCCATCAGCTTGTGCAATCCCACCAGTTTCACGGCTAGAGCCAGTTCTTCAGGCTTGTCCATGCGCAGCGGGTATCGCGACCACCACGTACGTGCGCGGAAATATGCGGCCAGGCTGCGGTCCTTCGCGTATATCCCTCGCGGCACGAACGCCGACGACTCCAACCGCCGACCCCAACCCACCGAGCGGAATGGTCCGGCATTGTCAATCAGCAGCTTCGCTTCCTTGCCCGCCCAGGCCGGGGTCGAAGCATCTCTGCTGTCGGGCTGCCAGTTCGGATCGAGCAACCACCCGCCCGTCTTGAACAGACCCAGCGCGCGAACTGCCGGGGAATTGGCGTCGACCTCGCTATGTGCGCCATGATATCCTAGTTCAGAAGCGCAGAAGTTCTGCCAGTTTCGCATTAGTTCGACTTGGGACAACTCAAGATCTTTGATCTCATCAGCCAGGATTTCCTGGTATGCGTAGAGCATCGCGTCGGTCGTCACGAATGGCGGGATGAACTGCTTCTTGAGCGTTTCGGCTCCAGAGACCATGAGTTCCATGGAGTCCACGCCGCTGTCCCGCAATCGCCGGTAGTCGGCCGCCAGCGAACATGGGTCTACCGGCGTCGATAGGTAGCAGGCGACGATCGAGGGCCAGGATTGACCCGAGATAACGAACCCCTGCTTGATGAGAATGTCTCTCGCAGCCGGCTCGCCGCAAAGCACCTTGATGCCCACGATCTGGTTTGCGTCCAGGGCTACAGTCGCCGTCTCAACTCTACCCGCACCGGCCGTGGCTTGGGTCCTTCCGGGCTCCGAGCATCCGCCGACCGCAACGAGGGCGGCGAGAAGCCAAGCCTCAGCCCAAACAGATCGATGTGTCAATTCTTCGCTACGGTCAGTCCTCATCTTGAGCCCCTTTCGTGGAAGTCGCCCTGTTCGTAGGCAAGCGATCCATAAACACATCGTTCACCAACGATGAATTATTGCCCCATGCCCAAGCCATGTAAAGAGTTTGAGTCGCTTCGGATTCGCAACCCCATGCATTCCTTTGTCGATTCATATTGGGGAAACGGATCTGGGCGTACTAGAATCCGTTAGTTGGACGTGGGACTCGTTGGAGTCCGTACGCAATCGGCGCCGGACGTATCGAAGGCATTTCTCGGCGGCGCGGCAGCGACATTCCGGATGGGGCCTTTGTGAGGGCGAAGGCGTTGCTGCTATTGTCGTAATAGAGCACTCGGATTGCCTCGGATGCGTTGGCTCCGGACATGCTTTGCGGACTTGTGTTGGAGGCCAACCTGTGGCGTCCGCGCGTGACCTCGCCCACGGCGGGGCGAGGTTTGACGAGCGATGGAGCGCTTCGCAATTCTGCACATGAACGCGATTGGTCTTGCCGTCCGGGAGCGTATCCGCATGAGCGAATTTCCTCACAAAATCGAGCAATGCGTATGGGAGTTGACGCTGCGCTGCAACATGCGATGCCTGCACTGCGGGCCTTCGGCGGGGCAGGCCCGGCAGGGGGAGTTTGCGGTGATGGAATGCATGCGCGTGGCTGAGCAACTTATCGAACAGGGCTGCCGACAGGTAACGCTCGTCGGCGGCGAAGTTTTCCTGTACGACGGGTGGGAAAACATCGCCCGTCTTCTCAGCGATGGGGGCGTCAGTGTCAATATCGTCACCAACGGATTCCTGTCAGGCCGGCGCCAAGTCGCACAGCTTCACCGCGCCCGCCCGACCACCGTGGGCGTCTGTATCGACGGCATGCAGGCCAGCCACAACCGCGTCCGGCGCGTTCCCGGTTCGTTCACCCGGGCCGTCAACCTGCTGGGCCTGCTGGTGCGCGAGGGTTTCTCCGTGGGGGTGGTCACGAATCTGCTGGATTTCAACGTGGGCGACCTGCCGGACATGTACGACATGCTGGTAGGCGAAGGTGTGAAGGCCTGGCAGATCCGACCCGCCCCGCCGGTGGGTAACCTCTCCGTGTCGCGGCACCTGCGGCTTCGACCGACGCGAGTTTCGGAAATCACCAGGTTCATCGCCCAAAAACGCGCCGCAGGAAGGATAGATATCTGCGCCGGCGACGACACAGGCTACTTCGGTCGGCACGAGCCGCTGCTCCGCTGCGAGCACGGCACGGCCACGTCCTGGCAGAGTTGCCCGGCGGGGCTGCGCTCCGTGGGCATCGATAGCGCCGGCAACGTCAGGGGCTGCCCTTCGCTCGCCGACGACAGGTTCATCGAAGGCAACCTGAGGACCCAGACTCTCGTGGAGATTTGGCGCCGTCCGGGAGCGTTTGCGTATAACCGCCGATTCCACAAAGGGCTGCTCGAAGGGCAGTGTTCCGACTGCGACAAGGGCGATATCTGCCGCGCAGGCTGCCGGAGTATGTGCTTCTCCACCACCGGGCGACTTTACGACAATCCATACTGCTGCTACCGCCCTGCCGCTCCGGTTCGCCTGGTCGCCCGGAAACGAAGAGCCAAACCCCACCCAAACCGGGCGCAAACTCGAACCATAAATCCAGCGTCGGCCAAGCCACACGCGTAGCGACGTCCCAAAGACGCGCGGCAATGAATTGACAACGCGGGCCGCAACCAACACGCCCCGCGTTATTCCCTACTTCCCGTCACCCGCGATCGCCTTTGCGGCTATGTCGGTGCGGCAGTAGCAGTCTCGCCAGGTGATCTTCTGCACGGCCTCGTAGGCCAGTTTCTGGGCCTCGGCGGTGGTCTCGCCGAGAGCGGTTACCCCCAGCACCCTGCCGCCCCAGTTGACAAGTTTGCCTTCCTTGTTGGCCGTGCCGGCCTGGAAGACCTTGACGTCAGGGTTTTGCTCAGCCTCGGCGATGCCGGTTATCTCGAAGCCCTTGCTGTAATCGCCCGGATATCCGCCGCTGCTCATCACAACGCAGACGGCGTGTCGCGGATCCCAATCGAGCGTCACCTCGTCGAGCTTGTGCTCGGCCGTGGCGATCATGACCTCGACGAGGTCGCTTCGCAGTCGCATCATCAGCGGCTGGCACTCGGGGTCGCCGAACCGGCAGTTGAACTCGATAACTTTCGGCCCGCCGGGCGTGAACATCAGCCCGGCGTAGAGGACGCCCTCGTATCGCCCGAAGTCTCGGCGCATGGCATCGATAATCGGAACCAGGACCTCGCGTTCGATACGTGACATCATTGCCTCGTCGATGATCGGCACGGGGCTGTAGGCGCCCATGCCGCCGGTGTTGGGTCCGGTGTCGTCGTCGCCGACTGGCTTGTGGTCCTGGAGCGGCTCGGTGCTGTAGATATTCTTGCCGTCGCAGAACGCCAGCACCGTCGCCTCCTGCCCAAAGAGCATTTCCTCGATGAGCACCGACGCGCCGGCGTCGCCGAAGATGCGGTCGCCCATCATCTCTTCCAGCGGCTTGACCGCCTGGTAGGGCTCGGGGCAAACAACCACGCCCTTGCCCTTGGCCAGACCGGAGGCCTTGACGGCCACGCCGTGGTCGCGGCTCAGAACGTACGCCTTGGCGGATTCGAGATCGGTGAAGACTCTCGCCTCCGCCGTCGGCACGGACGCGGCCCGCATTAGGTTCTTGGCGTAGGCCTTGTCAGCCTCGATCCGCGCGCCTTGGGCACTGGGGCCGAAGCACAGGATGCCCGCCTTGCGGACGGCATCGCCCAGGCCGTTAGCCAGCGGGTCTTCCGGACCGATAACGACCAGCCCGACACTGTTTTCCCTGGCGAATGCCACGACGGCGTCGTTGTCCATTATGTCGATATCAACGCATTCGGCGTGCTCGGCGATACCCGGGTTGCCGGGGGCAGCCCACATCTGATCGCAAAGCTTCGACTGGGACATCTTCCAGGCCAGCGCGTGCTCACGCCCACCGCCGCCGATCAACAGGATATTCATCAGGCCATTCCTTTCGCCGTATGGGCACCTCTGGTGCCGTGCAGGCCGGGCCTGCAAAAAACCCGCGCCGCCGAGCGGAGAGTCTAACCAAAGCCCCCCGCCGATGCCAGCGCCGAAGGCTCACGCCAGACCGTGAGGCGACCAGGAACCCTGCGCTTCAAGCAACGGGCCCTGCTTGTCCAGGATACCATCGAGCCAGCTACGCAGGGCGACCTCGGTGTCGGAGGGATTTCGCTTGTCCGTCGCCAGGGCCACCAGCAGATTCACCAGGCAGTCGAAATCGCCTTCGTTAATGAACTCCGCAGCGATCTGGCCTCGCGGGTGCTGGTTGTGATAGTTGCCAAGCGGCACGGCCAGGGCCCCAGCCAGGTGACCAAAGGCACAAAACGCCGTCGACTCGCACGTACCACCAGGCATCAACTGGCGGACAAATTGAAAATCCTTGTCTCGTTTGGCAAGGTCTTTCGCCACCGCTGAGATGTGGGCCGTAAGGGGCTCGTTGAAGACCCGTGTGCCATCGCCGACACGAATGACCGCCCCGCCGCCGATTTTCGCGGCCGGCTGGGCCTTGGACGTCTCGATGCCGACAACCCATGCCCCCGCCGGGATCGTTCCCAGCCGGCACGCAGCCAGCGCACCAACGTAGCCGACTTCCTCCGCCCGCGTCAGCAGGCCCATCACCTTAACGTCTGGACGGCGGGAGATTATCTCTTCGATCGCCGCCATAACCGCGGCCGAGCCGGCGAGGTCGTCGCATGCGCGGGCGGTGATGCGTCCGTTGCGACGTCTGAAAGTCGGGACGTCCCACATACCTATCGATCCCGGCGGCACGTTGCAGACTGACTGGCCGACAAGCTCCAAGCGGCAGTCGAGCGCGTGAAATTCTTTGGACTTGCGAACTGTTGCGACGGTCGCGACACACTCGGCGTCGGGAGTAATCAGCCTAACCCGGCTGCCGGGGAAGTAAGTCTTCGCAACCCCGCCTCGAAACGTAGCCCAAACGCTGCGTCCCCGGCTTCGGCGGACGAAAAAGCCGGGATGGTCCATATGTGCGGTGAAGACCCACGTCGGCGCCTTGGAGGTCCGAGCCTTGGCTTTGCCTGCCCGGGGACCGCCTGATGCGGAGCTCGCTGAAAGCAGCACGTTTCCGGCGGCGTCCTGGGCAAAGTCCACGCCTCGCCGGAACGCCCAGGAGCGAACGTACTCGATAACCGCCCGCTCGCAGAACGGGCTGGTCGGACAGGAAAGAACATCTTGCAGCAAACGCAGTCGGCGAACATTCATGGAAACAACACCTTCCTTATGATCTTGTGGGATCTTGCGGAACACCCCTTCACTAAACTCACGATCCGTTGGACGACGACGAGCGGGCCAATTCGCGCAGACGGTTCATCTGCCGGCCCAACTCTTCAGCGGCGCGGGTATCGGGAAAACGTTTGATCACATCGCGTGCGTATTCGACGGCCTCGGCGTAACGTCGGCGTTCGATAAGATCGCGGATGCGGTCCCGCAACTCGCGGACCTCCTCGATGCGGGCGTTGTCTTCGATTGTCGTCAGCATTGCGCGTACCGTGTCCGTGCCGACGCCGGCTGGAAACGCCTGAATGTACCGCGTGGCCGCGCCGAACGCCTGGCGCCACTGCCGGGCCTCGGCGAGACTGACCACCTCGCCGTACATCCGATCCCGGCGTTCTTCCTTGAGCAGTCGCCCTTCGCGACGAACGCGTTGGAGCAGGTTCGCGACGGCGGGCTCATCGGGATATCGCTGGCCCATTGCGAGCACCTCGGCCTCGGCCTGTTCGAAAGCCCCCGTGGCCATCAGGTCGCCGCTGCGGCGCGTCACGGCCTCGACTTCCTCGTCGCAGGCGGCCTGCCTGGCATCGTGAAGTCTTTTTCGCAGAGGCTCGATCTGTTCGTCGCCGGGGATTCTATCTGCCAGAGTGTCGAGCCCCCGACCCGCCCTGGCGAAATCGACATCGTCAAGCGCGGCGTTGATCTCATCGATCAACGAACTGCGTAGCCTTTCACGACTGACCTGGGCCTTTGCCTGACGCTGCTGGTCGGTCAGCAGAATGTTTTCGTTGAGTTCTTTGAGCTGGGCGAGGATCTCCTGGAGGACCTGACTCCCCTCGCGCGAGCCTGCCTGATCGACCGGGGCCGGGGAGGCAGCCTGCGGCGTGACAAGGGTCGGCTCGAAGGGCAAGCCCTCAGATGCATCAACGCGGCGCCGATGGTGTTCGTTGGCGCCCTGGCCATGCAGGACCGATGCCTCCAGTCGCGCAAGCCTGGCGCGATCGGCACCGACATCGATCAGATGCGCCCGGCCACGATGGCGGACAAGACTTCCCCCTAGCCATAGAGCTCCGCCCGCCAGCACGCCAAGAATCAG
>CAZMBZ010000110.1:0-15520 GCA_964564285.1 uncultured Planctomycetaceae bacterium
GCTACTTCTTGCCCAACGCTTCCCTCGCCCTTACGCCGGGTCGGCGGCGGCTTGCGCTTCGGACTGTCAGTTTGGCGGTATCGAAGTAGTCCAGCAGGGGGATGGCGAACTTTCGGCTGACGTTAAGGGCGTTGCGGAACTCGACCGTTTCGAAGCTGTTGGCCTTGGAGAATAGTTCCAGCACGACCTTCTCCGCCGCGGCGACGGCGTCGCTGTGCATTGCCACCTTGCGGTCCAGTCGCAGGACCGATCCGGCGTCGACGAGCAGGCGGATCATCTCGGCGATTTTCTCGGCAGGCTGACCCAGGGTTTCGGCGAGGGTTTCGGTCAGGGGCGGTTCGAGGTGGGCCTCGCGGAGCATGGCCTCGATTCGTTCGACGAGTTCTCTGTCTTCGGCGCTGAGTCCGCCGGCCTGGTTTGGCGAGCCGATGACGGCCCCGTGGCGTTTGAGTCGCCCGTCGCGGAGGCACTGGGCAAGTGCGGCCTCGAACAGTGCCCCCGTGCCGCCGGCCTGTGTGGCGAGGTCGGCCTGGGCGATGCCCATTCGGATGGGGCTCGCCTCGTGGAAGGCCTCGACGGCGGTGATGAGTGCGGCGGCTGAGCGCTCGACGGTATCGACGTGGCCGAACTCGCCCGGCGCGAGTTCGGCGGCTCGGCCTGCGGAGAGCAGTTCTGCCAACACGGATGCGACCTTGGCGGCGGGGCGTTGGGCGATCCTGGCCAGTGCTTCGGCCGATGTCGGTTCGGCCTGTTCGCGGAGGCATTGAGCAACCCACGCCGCCGGGTCGTCGATAGCGGCCCGGCGGTCGGAGAGCGTTTGGATGGTCCAGGGGCGTTTTCGCTTCAGGCGGATGTTGCTGGCGCCGAGGACCCTTCCACCGCCGACGGTTGTGACGCGTCCACGGGCGAGTCGCGGCACGGATGCGCGAACGACGAACCGCTCGCCCACAGCAACGCTCAGCGGCTCGCGCAGGCGGATTTGCACCAGTTGCGGCTGGGATGGGACGAGGCTGGATTCCTCCAGCAGGGCGACGTTCGCCATCGCCTCGGCCGTGCCGATATGGACGTGTGCCTCGAAGTAGTCCTTGAGCGGTTGGCGAACGCCGGGCAGGAGCGTCATTTCCGCTTCGAAGAAGTTGACGGCCTCGTATGCATCGGCTTCGCAGATCGCCTTTCCCCGGGCGAGTTGCTCGGCCTCGATACCGGCGAGGTTAATCGCCACGCACTCGCCGGCGCGTCCCTGCTCGGCGGGCTCGCCGTAGACCTCCATACTGCGGACGCGTCCGACCTGCCCGCCGGGCGAGAGCGTGAGTTTGTCGCCCACGCCTACTGTGCCGCTGGAGGGAATGCCCGAGACCACCGTTCCGAAGCCGCGAACGTGAAATCCGCGTTCAATCCACAGTCGGAACAGCCCCTCGTGCTCGTGCGGCTGGGCGGAGTCCACCACCTTGTTGAGTGCCTGGAAGAACCCGTCAAATCCCTCGCCAGTGATGTTGGAGATAGGGCAGACTGGGGCGTCTTCGAGGAAAGTGCCGCGTAGGAAGCCTCGCACGTCATCGACGGCCATGGCCTTGAGTTCTTCGTCCTCGGCGAGGTCGATCTTGGTAAGCGCGACGAGTCCCTGGCGGATACCCATCAGCGTGAGGATGTCCATGTGCTCGCGGGTCTGGGGCATGACGCCGTCGTCAGCGGCGATGACGAATATCACCACGTCGATGCCGTGAGCTCCGGCGGCCATGTTGCGGATGAAGTCCACGTGTCCCGGTACGTCGACGATGCCCATGATGCGTTTGTCGGCCATCTGGCAGGGCGCGAAGCCGAGTTCTATGGTCAGGCCGCGTGCCTTCTCGGCGGCGAGCGTGTCGGTGTCGCAGCCGGTGAGAAGTTTTATCAGCGCGGTCTTGCCGTGGTCGACGTGCCCGGCCGTGCCGAGCATGATGTTCTTGCCCGCTTCTCTCACGTTGCGATCCTTGCCACGGCGGCGGCGACGGGGGCGATCTGCTCGTCGGTCATGGTTCGCACATCAAGCATGACCCGGTTGTTTTCGATACGCGTGAAGATGCACGCTTCGTCGGTTCTCAGGCGGTGGGCGAGTTCCTGGGTCTTCACGTCGGGCATCGTCACGGCCACCAGGAACGTGGGCAGGTGTTCCATTGGCAGCGAGCCGCTACCGAGATATCCCACGCCGGCGGTAACGGTGGCGGCGGCGTTTGGCGCGGCTGCGGCGATGGCGGCAGCGAGGGCCTGGGCCCGGGCTTGCAGGGCTTCCTGCGTCGTCGCGAGCATGCGGTAGGTGGGGCTTTCGCGGATGAGCAGGTCCGGGTCGCGGAACAGTTGCAGCGTGCGTTCGAGGATCATCAGGCACGTCTTGTCCACTCGCAGGGCACGGGCGAGCGGGTGTTTGCGGATGCGGTCGATGCACTCGCGCTTGCCGACGATTATCCCGGCCTGGCTGGCGCCCATGAGTTTGTCGCCGCTGGCGAGAACCACGTCCGCCCCGGCGGAGACAGACTCCTGCATGGTCGGCTCGTGAGGCAGGCCGAAACGTTCCAGACCGATCAGCGCCCCCGCGCCGAGGTCGTCCACAACCGCGAGGTTTTTCTCCCGGCCTAGCTGGACCAGCTCGTCGAGCCCGACGGATTTCGTGAAGCCCACCACGCGGTAGTTGCTGGGATGTGCCCTGAAGAGCAGGGCGGTTTCCTCGGTGACAGCCCGCTGGTAGTCTCGCAGGTGCGTGCGGTTTGTCGTGCCGACTTCCACCATGCGGCAGCGGCTTTGGGCCATCACGTCTGGTAGGCGGAACGCGCCGCCGATCTCGATGAGTTGCCCGCGCGAGACGATCACCTCCCGCTCGGCGCCCAGCGCCGCCAGGACGATCATCGTAGCGGCGGCGTTGTTGTTGACCACCGTCGCGGCCTCGGCACCGGTTAGTTCGGTGAGGATGTACTCGACGCGATTGTCGCGTTCGGAGCGCAGGCCGGTCTCGCGGTCGGTCGCGAGCGTGACCGAGCCCTTGAGCTCGTCGATTATCGAGTCCACCACGCGGCCTGGCAGGACGGCGCGTCCCAACGCGGTGTGCAGGATGATGCCCGTCGCGTTGATCGCCCCGCGGATGTGCGGGCTCGTCCGTTGTTCCAGAAGCTCGCCCGCCATCGTCAGCACGAAGTTCGCCGTGACATGTGCCGCGCCGCATCGCCCGGCTGAGTCTTCGACAATCTGCCTGCGAAGCTCGTCGGACGCATCTCGCAGGCAGTCGGTAACCAGCCCTCGCGGATGTGTGGCCAGCCAGGTCCGGGCCTCGTTGGTTTCCAGAAGTGCTCCGACGGATGGCAGCTTTCGCAGGAGGTCTTTCTTCAGGTCGTTCATATGGTCACCAGTTTTATTTGTCGCACGATCTTGCCGCCAGAATGGCCGCGCCCAGCGCGCCGGTCATCTGCGGGGCGTCTACGACGGTTACACTTCGCCCGAGCGCCGCTTGTAGGGCGCGGTCCATTCCCGGCACCATGGCTACTCCGCCGGTAAAGGCGACGGGCTCATCCATGTGCCGCCCGACCATGGCGGCAACGCGGTTGGCGATTGCGCCCAGCACGCCGGCGATGATATCCTCAGGGCGGGTGCCGCTGGCGAGCAAGCCAATTATTTCCGTTTCGGCGAAGACCACGCACATGCTGCTTATGGCGGCGGGGCTTGTGGCCTGCGAGGCTAGTTCGCCGAGTTCGCTTAGCGGCACCTCCAGTTTCCCAGCTACCATCTCGAGGAACCGGCCCGTGCCCGCGGCGCAGCGATCGTTCATGGCGAAGTCTCGCACGCGCCCATCGGGCGCCAGTCGCAGCAGTTTGCTGTCCTGCCCGCCAATCTCGATCACCGTTCGCGCCTCGGGCATTTTGTGACGAACGCCCCGGGCATGGCAGGTTATCTCCGTGATGGTCGTGTCGGCGAACTCGACCAGGTTCCGCGCGTAACCCGTGGCGACGACTTGGGCGACATCTCGTCGCGACAGGCCTCGGGGGCTCAGCATCGTTTCGATTGCAGCAGAGGCGGTCTGGCTCTGGTAGACGCCCTGGTCGCACACGGATTCTCCGAGCATCGTCAGGTCGTCCGAGTCCACCAGCACAAGCTTCACGGCCCGGCTGCCGGCATCGATTCCGGCACAGATCATTGTCGTCTTTCCTTCACTACTTCCACAATCGCCTCCAGGCGGGTTCGCAGTGCCGGGGTCATGGCATCCGACAGCGGGGGAACTTCGATCTCCAGCACCGGCAGGCCCAGCCGATCTCCGATGATACCACGAATCACGCCGCCTTCCAGCGCGCAATGACTGGCGCCGGGGATACGCGAGACGACCACCGCCTCGGCGCCGAAGCGGCGGATGTCGTCGCAGACTCGCTGTGCGCGGTCCTCGGCCGGGCCAACCATCGGGTCGCCAAGCGCCGCGCGGGCCAGGGCCTCCATGGGCGGCAGGTTCGTTGGGATCGGTTCGAGCGCGTGGCAGAATAGGAGTTCTGTCCCGCAGATGCGCCCGCCGCAGTCCTCCAGCAGGTTCATCACTCGAAGGTCCGCCACGGGGTTCACCCAGAATATTCTCGCGGCATCGGGCTCCAGGACGCCGACGCCCTCGCTGACGCGGCGGCGGACCTCGACAAGCATTTCCTCAAGCACGGCCGGGGCCTCGTCGCGGTCACTGCAGTAATGAATGATGAGCATCTCGGCGATGAGCATCTCCAGAGCGGGCATGGGGCATATCTCGGCCGAGAATGCCAATCGCCGCAACTCATCCAGCAGGGCGCGGGCGTGGTTGGCCCGTGCAATGCCCTCGGCGAGTGCCTGATCGTTCAGCGGACATCCCGCGAGTTTCTCGATCGCCAGTCGGACGCGCTCGAGTTCGCCGCGGACGGTCGCCACCTGCGAGGCCGGGGCTTGGAAACCGGTTGGCAGCGTGACGGCGGGTTCGTTGTCGGCGGGGCGGCGGCGCGCGGGCATTTCCCACCATAGGATCGGATTGCCCATGGCCTCGACGAGTTGAGCGATGGCTGAGAAGTCGTCGCAGACGGCCCCCGCGCTACAGACCAGCAGGTCCGGCCTGGGGAAGTGCTCATCGCTGACGAATGCCCCGAGCATTGCCCTTACCGGGCAGAACGATTCATCGACGCCCATCGAGTCCGCGATTTCCAGCACGCCGGAGGTGTGCTCCATCACGCATGGGATCCACCACGCCCCGTCGGGGTAGAAAGCGGTCACTTCCGGCAAGGACATCGCCATCGCCGCCGTCGTTCCGAGGTCCTTCATCACGCCGACGATCTTTTGGCCTGCCTTGCGCGCGGCAAAGAGGCGTTCTTCCTCGGTCAGCAGGAAGTTCCACAGGCGCAGGGCGGCTGGGGAATTATCGAAACGGAGCTTGGTCAGCCTTTTGTCCCCGTCGGCGAGGTGTCTGCCCAGAGGGCCGCCGTAGAAGGCCTCGACCAGCCCCGCATCGCGCAGGCGGGCGTATCTTTCATCCCACTGATCGAGCGTTATTTTCGCGGGCTTTGTCATTGTTCAATCCATCGTACAAGGGGCGTTTCGCGGCAAGATATAGTTCTAGCGAGAATGTCGCGGGTGAGGTCCATCCAGCCTCAAAAGACAGTCTTACTGCCCCGCGTCCTATAGAAGTTCCTTTTCCGTTTCTTCTTCTTTTCCCTAAGAGCCAAGACTTCCGACCTTCTTCCCACCAAGCATCTCCATGAAGGCCTGGATTTTACCGGCCTGTCTGCCGAAATCCGCGTCTTCGTCGGCGACGTCGATATCCAGCACGGGCAGGGCGGTTTGCTGCTTTATTCGGGGCAGTTGCCCATGCCACAGGTCGCACCATAGCTGACGGTGCAGCAGGATTCCTTTGACGCTGCGGGCGGCAAGCTCGCGAGCGATGTATTCGTGGAGCATGCTGTCGGGGCGTCGCATCGCGTGTGGTATAGCGCCGAAGTATGCCTCGGCCAGGGCGGCCAGGGGGTTCTTGCCCGCTCTCTGGCGATCCAGCGGTGGGGGGATCGTCAGCTCGCCGCCGGTGGTGGCGTCCAGGACTACCCGCCCGCCGAAACGCTCGATGACGTCGAGTATCTCAAAATGTCCGCCAGTCAATGGCCCGCCAACGATCGCCAGCGGAACCGCGTCGGACTTGTGGTCGGCCTGTGGCGCCCTGGATTGGGCAGGAAGGGCATCTAGGCCGCATCGTCCGAAGTCGGTCAGTAGTTCGGCGTATTGGCGCGCGGTCAGACTTTCGCGGGCGGCGCGGATCTGCTGCCGGGCGTCGTCGTAGGCGAGCATCACTTCGGTGAGTTTTTCATTGGTGGGAGTTTGTCCGCCCAGGTGGACCAGGAATTCCCCGAGGCGGCGAAGCTCATCGATGTACAGGCCCATCGCAGCCGGCGTCTGCCAGGTCGTGGGCACGTTCATCACGAAGCATGGCCTGTCTGGACATCGCGCCGCAAATACCTCAGCCGCCCGCCGCATCTGGTCGCAGACGGTGGTGAACACGACCGGGCTTTCGGCGGGGCGGCGCGCGAGATCGTTCAGAAACGCCCTCGCGAAGGGGCAAAGGCCTTCGGTCGCCTCCATCAATTCGCCGTGTCGCCATCGAGGTGGAACTATGCGAGAGGCCTTGAGCTCGTGTGCCGTTATCCACTCGGCCGGGACGAACGGGCACGTGTAGGCGACGGTCGTCATGGGCGTGTCATCCTTTCGCCCCGGCGCCGCGCACGGTTTCCATCAGGGCCTCGACCCGCACGGAGATTCTCGCGGAGTCCGACGGCGAGTAGTCGGTCTCGATTCTCAGGTAGGGCAGGTCTATTTCCTCGGCCAGTCGCCGGACGTAGTAGCTCTCGACGTCGTAAGTCAGACACGCCTGCCAGACGAGATCGATTATGCATTCCGCGTTATACTCGGTGGCGAGTGTTCGCAGCGAATCCAGCCTGGCGGTGTTGCGTGTCAGGACCGAGCAAGGCAGGTGGTAGTACTTTTCGGCGATGGCGGCCAGGGGGTCGGCGGCGAGAGCGTCGACGTCTTCCAGGATCGGCTTGACGCCGGTGCAGGTTTCCAGGCAGACGACAAGTCCGCCGCTATCCTCGATGATATCCAGCACTCGCTCGGCCCCGTGGGGCACGGGCACGCCGGTCAGCAGCACCCGCGTTCGCTGCCCGAGCGAACCACAGTCGTCGGTGGCGGCGAGCTTCTCCGCGGCGGCGGCATACTGCGCCATGTCGGCGGGGATGGCGGAGATGACGCTCTTGTAGTCCAGCAACTGTCGCCCGGTGAGCGGCGGGGCCTTGCGTTTCATGAGGGCGGCAAGGTCGCGGCGCAGGGCGCGCTCGTGGTTCATTGTGGCGATGGCTTTCCGCAGGCGGTCTTCGGTAATCCCCGTGCCGAATCGTCGTTCGAGGTTCGAACGGAGGCGACGCAGTTCGTCGGTCCAGTGTTCCAGCCCGGCCGGGTCGTCAGACTTCTGCGGCAGATCGAGCACGATCATTTCCCTGCTGTCGGCCAGCAGTTCGTACATCTTCTTCTTGCCGTCGCAGGTTGTTTCCGCCACGATCAGGTCGCACATTTCCAGCAGCGGGTTGGCACCTGTGATGTGGTAGCCGTAGGTGCTCTTTATCAGCGGGCAGAGGTTAGCGGGCAGGTGTTGCTCTGCCGGGGTGATGGTATCGACGGACCCGCCGCACAGGCAGACGGGCACGGCCCCGGCGGCGAGGATAATTTCTCGCGGCGTGTATTCGCACATGATGCCCACGATTGGCCTGCCCGCGGCCTTGGCGTCCCGGGCGTAGGCGATGGCGTTGGGGATCATGTCGGCGAACCACGCCTGCGGATCGTCCGTGGGCGATGAAGACGCCCCCGCGTTGGCGCAGCAGGGCGAGACGCTCTTACAGGCGTCGGTGGACTTGCCTTTTTCTTTTCCGCAGCAATTGCTCATATTTCACTCCAGTGGCCTCGCCAGTGGCAGGGCGAGGCGAGGCCAATTCTAACGTATAACGCCTGTGTGAAGGCGATCACTTCTTTCTTGCGACGATCAGGCCCTGCTCGATCCGTCCTTCGTGGGCGAGCTGCCGCATGAACTGCATCTCGCCCGCCATCACGCCCATCAGGTCCATGTCGAAGTCGATGATCTTCAGCGCGTCGTAGGTCAGTTGCATGTTCAGCATGTTGAGGTAGAGGTCCACGTGTGGAGCAAACCGCCCGGTGTGTTCGGCGAGGACCACCTCGCAGCCGTTGTCGGTTAGGAGTTTCGAGTAGCCAGCCAGGTCTTGGATGTTGGGGAACTTCATAAACTTCATCAGCCTTTGGGCCTGGGTCTCGTCCATCCCGGCTGGGCCTTCGAGCCAGTCGGTAAAGGCGATGGTCCCGCCGGGTCGTACCAGCCGGGCCGCCTCGGCGATGAGTGCGGGCTTGTCCACCACGTAGCACCAGGCGTCCTCGCCCCAGACGAAATCCGCCTGCCCTTCCGGCAGGTGCGTCTCGCACGCATCGGCTTGGATCAGCTCGATACGATCGGCCAGGTGCTCGTCCTGGCATCGCTGTCGGCCCAGTTGGATCATACTTTCGGTGGCGTCTACGCCTATCATGTGTGCGGCCTGTCGGAACCGCACCAGGAATCGCGTGCCGGCGCCGGTGCAGCAGCAGAGGTCCACGCCTCGCAGGCCCGGCGCCAGGTCGGCCTTTTCGGCCAGGTCCATCGACGAAGCGAAACCGCCGATGTGGATCTGCTCGCCCATGACAAGCTCCCACAACCGGCCCTCGGGTCCGTCGTAAACGGACTGGACATCCGTAAGTTCGATTCCTTCCGTTGTCTTCATGCCTGGCAGTGCCTTTCTATGTCGCGTGCTTTCTACGCGGATCGCCCTGCGATGCAGCAGGTTCGGATGGTTTCTTGATCGTGGGTGGCGGCGCGGACCGGGGCTGCAAAGGGCTGGTGGTGATGGGGATCAGCTACAACTGGCGGGGTGTCAGCGGGCGCGCGGTCCAAGCGCATTCGCCGGGCGTCGGCGACGGCGCAGCGCCACGGATTGGGTCGCCTTGATCTCATGTGGGACCGGGTGCCTCGCGCCTGGCGAGGCCAGTTCAGGATTTACTCAGAGGTAGTGCATGTTTATCTCAGAGCGGCAGGGGCTTTCCCTGTGAGTTTGCGAACCTGCATATTATTCGGCCCGGCGTCCCGACCGTCAAGTCGCGTTTCGGACCGGTGGTGCAAACTTTCCCGGGTCGGTTTGCATTTCTCACGGTGATCGACCGCGTCTCGCCACAAAAAGACAACGCCCCCGGCGTCGTTCGACGCCGGGGGCGGGACTATTCTATAGCATATGAAGCGTTAGCGGAGGCACAAACCTCACCGGGGCGGGATTAGAACTCCCACTTCGCCTGCAGGCCCCAGGTGGTGTCGGCGTTGGCGTTTGCGACGTTGCCGCAAAGCCCTGCCATGGCCAGGATCGTCAGGTGATTGTTGACGATCACGCTGGCGGAGATTGCCTGCCAGTTGTCCTCGTCGCCGATCAGGCCAGCGATCTGTCCGTAGGGGTTGCGCTTCTGGCGGAACTCGTAGCCGAGCACCAGCCAGTCGGTCGGCAGGCATATCACGCTGCCTTCAAACGAGGCGCGGTAGGTCTTGCCGAAGCCCAGCAGGCCCAACTGCGCGGCCTTACTGAACCGCACGCCGGCGGTGACGACCACGGGCCTGCCAAACGCGAGCTTGGGGAACATCTTCGTGCCTGTCAGGGTGTAGTCCACGCCGTAGTGCTTGTCGTAGCCGATCGTGCTCAGGGCCCGGCCCAGCCTGCGGTTGATGCTGTCGATGCCGTTATTGTACTTGAAGTGTACACCCGCGGTGATGGCGGGCAAGGGCAGGTCGAAGCTGTTCTCTTCCAGGAGCTTGGCTCGGAAGTTGAAGTGATGCAGCATGACGTCGCGTCGCTCGGGATTGAGGCCCGCCTTGCGAAGGTCTTCATGGAAAGACCCGAGATGGAATTGGTTCATCGCGTAGCCGATCTCGAAGCGGTTCAGGAACGACTGGGTGACGGCAACGCTGTGCAAACGCTTGGAACCCATGCCCACGAAGGTGTACGAGACGCTTGGGGGCGTCAGGTGCTTGCCGCCACAGCCGCAGTTGCAGGAGTTGCAGAGGTAAGCCAAAGGAGTGATCGTGCCGCCGGAGTAGCCCTCGATGGTGTGGAACGGTATGGGCATGCCCTTGCGGTCGGCCGAGCCGGCGGCATCGGCGTCCTCTTGGGGCGCCTCGGCGGGGGCCGTGGCTGGGGCGTTCTCGGTGTTGCTGGCCAGTGCTGCAAGCCAGTGCTGCGGACCCTGATCGCCGGTCGGTGCGGCCTGTACGGCAACGGCCAGGCATGCGATCGTTGCCACTATCATTGCTAAACGGTAGTACGGCTTCATGCTATGACTCACCTTTCACTAAAAACGTCCTGCTGACTCGGTTCCTGCCCGGCAGAGACAATTATTCCGCCGAGCGACAAAGTAAACTTTTTTGCCACGCCTGCCCGAGCGCCAGCCAGACCAAACGGTGGCGCCAAATGGCATTGGCGTGTGTAAATCCAGTTACTTAAACGGCTTTTGTGACAGGTGCGATCTGGCTTCTGCTGTGTATCCCGTCCGCGAAAACCGGGTGCAAACACTTGTGAAAAAAGGCAATACGTTGCGGCAGGGGGCGATCTCAAGCTTTTCGCCTCCCGCCAAGTCACTCAAGAATTCCCGGATAGACCGAATATATTTTTATCCAAAATGAGGGGAACAATTCAGGAGTCTTAACGACTCAAAGTATTGTGCATGTTCGAGTCCCGGCCGTCAAGTGGCGATCTTGCCGCCGGATGGATTTTCCCGATAGCCGGGGAAGGTGTTGGCGGGCGCGAATCTGGAAGGCGGCAATATCTACGAGCAGGCCGCGTTTCAACAAGCGGGTTTAGGTTGTGAGAAACGCCCTTGCATGATAGAGTTGTCTGCAGGTTGTGTTGTCTCCAGGCCGCGTCGGACCGTTCTCGCGACGAGGCCCAATCGAGCACGAACTTGGCTCTTTGGATGAGAGGTCTTGTCTGTTATGAGGATAACACGGAAACCATTTCATGCAGCCGGCGCTGTTGCCCTGCTGGCAGCCACGTTGCTTGCCGGCTCGGTTGCGATGGGTCAGCAAGCGGATGGCCAGCAGGTCGAGTTGCGATATCAGACCGGCGCCGAGGCCCTCAAGGCCTTCACGCCGTCCAAGGCTCTTACCGGCGGCAAACCGTTCAGACTCTCCAGCGGCGCGAGCGGCACGTTGGATATCGCCGGCACGCCAGTGAGCATGGTTGTTGCCTGGCACAAGGGCATGCAGGCATTCCTGGCTGGCATGGATAAAAACGGCGATGGCAAGGTCGAGCAGAGGGAGTTTGTCAAGCTCAGTGACGCTCTGTCGGGCACCTTCAAGGTCAAGGCCGACGACAAAACTCACATCGTTCGCGTGGCGGACCTGCGAATTTCGGTCAAGAACGAGAACGACAATTCCGGAATCACCAGCGTATCCGGTGGTTACATCGTTGCGGGCTTTTACCAGGGCCTCTACGAGGGCACGCTGGTTCGCGTGTTCGACGACGACCTCAACGGTTCGATCAGCCAGGACGGCAAGGACTCCATAATGGTAGGCCGGTCCGGTGCTGCCATCCCGCTGATGAAATTTCATCAGGTCGGCAGCCTGCACTGCTCGCTGGAGGTTGCCGCGGACGGTTCGTCGATGACCATCACGCCGATGAAGGAAGTTGCCCTCGGCATCGTGACAACGTCGTTCAGGCGGGGCCTGAAGGTGCTGGCTATTGTAGACGATCAGGGCAAAAGCTACGACCTGGTCACCAGTGGCAAGAGTGGAATCCCGGCTGGGAGCTACAAGCTCTCGTATGGCGTGCTTTCCCGCGGATCGGCGTTCACGGTAATCAAGCCGACCGACAAGTGTCCCACCTACGACATCCAGGCTGGCAAGATCAACAGGCTTCTGATCGGCGCGCCGCTCTGGGTGTCATTTGGTGCGAGCATCCAACAGGGCAACATCCACGTGAGCCCGTTTGTCAGGATCTACGGCGCTGCCAACGAGGAGTATTGCTTCGACTTCAGCGGCGGCACGGGCAGGCCGCACGTCTTGCTGATAGAGGGCGGCAGGCAACTCCAGGACATTCCCATGAGCTATGGCTGAGGCGGCGGACTATGCTCGTACTCAGGGAGAGTACCAACGGGAATGACAGCGTCGAACGGTTCGGTAGGAATGAAGGTTCAGGTTCCGGTTCTTGGAACGGTAGTTGGCACAAGGACGTTGAGGGAAATAGCTGCGGGCACGCCGCCCAAGCCGCCTGTCGAGGCACCGGCTGTGACGGTGCGGGACCTCAGCGCCAGCGGCTTGGCCGCCTTGAAGGCGGCATCGACGCCGACGGTGCCCAAGACTGGAGGCTTGGCCACCGCGCCCCCGGCAGGCTCGGGCCAGACCCCTCGGCCCGCCAGGCCGGCTGCGCCCCCCAAGACGGTGGACAAGGAGGCCGAGGCGAACAAGCTGTTCCAGCTTGCGGAGAACTACCTCCGGGCGAATATGAAGAGCATGGCCATTGGCAAACTCGAGGCCATCGTAAAGAAGTATCCAGGCACCAAGACCGCCGAGAAGGCACAAGCCAAGCTAGAGGCCCTGGGCGCCTGAGGCCAACAACAATACGAGCGGGCGATTAACAAGCCCGCGCCGCCATGACACACGAAACCCCCCGCCCCGGCCCAAGCCGGCGCGGGGGTTTGCTTTCTTGTGCCTCCCCATCGATTTGAGGCTGATACGCATCTCTGGCAATTCGCGCGTGGTCTCGTACTCTCCAGGCCCGTTCACGGGCCTTGTCGCCGCAGGCGTATAGACCAAGCCTTCAGGCCTGGGTGGCGGGGTCGATCTCTACTCTTGCCGTAGCCCGATTTATCGGGCTTACCCGCAAACAGGGCGATGGTCCGTGGGCCGCAAGCCCGGTCAACCGGGCTAAGAAGAAGAAAAGAGATGATAGCGCTATCGAAACCAGGGCTCAAGCCCTGGCCTATACTCCCGCTTTTCAGCGGGAGAAAACGCCCGTAAACGGGCCTGAAGAAAACGCCGCCCGCGCGAAAACAATTTGGTATGCGTATAAGGCCCACGCAATAATTGCGCGGGCTGTGAGCTTTCCGCGCGGGCACGAGATCTAATCGGGTCAGTAGTACATTCGGTCAGTAGGACATGTTGATCAAGAGCGGATGCGGTATTCTTGTGACCTCTGGGGCTCAGCGGCTCTGTGGTAAGACGCCGCCTGCCTGGCAGCGCTGGAGCTCGACCACCCATGCGGGCGTCTCGGCCAGGTAGCCTCGTAGCAGTTTGGCGCGGGTGAAGTAGTACAGGGCGTTGATGCCTTGGAACAACAGCGTGCCGAGAATGAGCGCTCCGTACACCGCGATGGACATCTTCCTATACAGGTCGCCGATGCCGCCCAGCATATTGGCGGCCATGGGTTCCTGACGTATGATTTCCGCGTACGGGTTCGGCCCCAGCAGGGCGACGCTCATCATCCACGCCGAGTATACGACGATCAACCCCAGAAGCGCAAGCTGGTTCCAGCCCAGCAAATGAGGGCCGCGCGAGTCGAACTGCCGCAGTCGTCGCCGGCCTTGAAACTCGTTCCACGCGATCACCACCAGGCCGATGCCCATGATGAAGGACCACCAGTCGATCTTGCTCACGTCGAACCCATCCAGCGCCAGTTCCACCAAGCCGAACAGTAGCGACAGGCCGCCGAAGATGCCGATGGCGATCCCGTTGAACATCGCCACGCCCCCGGCAGAGCGGAGCTTCTTGGCTCGCACATCAGCCTCGGCCAGTTGGTGCAAGTGCTCAGCCGAGAGCGGCCCGGTCGGCGCGGGCGCAGCGGCAGCGTCGGCGATTGGCTCGAGGGTCGCGGGCTCATCGGTATGGAGCGGCCTGGGCTGAGAACTATTGTCCATCTTCAGGGAGTTCACTTCCTTGAACATCGGCCAAATTGGCCCGGATGTTCGACAACAATGCTTATGATACGTTCGCGGGGCCGGGCTGGGGCAGATATTCTCCGCGGTTTCAAGCTCTGTCGATGGCGGCCGCCACAGCAAGGGCGTCGCGAACAGGCCTTACGTCATGGACGCGGAACATCGTCGCGCCGCGCTGCCAGGCGGCGAGGCAGGCCGCGACGGTCCCGGCCGAGCGATGGCGGGGGTCGTCCTGGCCCGTCAGTTCGCCGATGAATTGCTTCCGCGACGGGCCAACCAGTACGCCCAGGCCCAGCGAGACGATCTCGCCCATCCCTGCCAGCAGGGCCAGGTTGTGTTCCAGGATCTTGCCGAAACCGATGCCCGGGTCCACGATGATCCTCTCGCGCGGCACGCCGGCAGCCTCGGCCACTGCGGCGCGATCGGCCAGGAACGCCCGCACTTCGGCCAGCACGTCCTCGTATTGCGGCTTGGCTTGCATGTCCTTCGGCGTGCCGAGCATGTGCATCAGTATGATGGGCGCGTTACGCTCGGCTGCGAGGTCCAGCATGGCCGGGTCGTCCCGTCCGGCGGAGACGTCGTTGATGATGGCGGCCCCTGCATCCAGCGCGAATCGCGCCACGGGCGACAGGGTTGTGTCGATGCTGACGGCGGCCCCGCTGGCGATGGCGGCGGGCAGGACCTTCCGAATACGGCGCAGTTGCTCGCCGGCCGAGATGCGCTCGCTGCCGGGCCTGGTGGATTCCGCCCCGATGTCGATGATATCCGCTCCCTCATCCGCCATCCGCCGAGCCTGCTCAGCCGCCGCGCCGGGATCGAAAAACGCCCCGCCATCGGAAAAGCTGTCCGGCGTGACGTTAAGAATCCCCATCACCACCGGCGTCCGAGTGCGATGCGAAGCGAGTATGTCTTCCAGTGATAAGCCCATTACGATTCTCTGCCAAGTTCGTTCCTAAGAGAAGCCAGTCGGGTGCGTGGATGCAAGAGCCTTTTAGTAAAAGATATTGAAAAACCAACAGGGTAAGGTTGGTATTATCGCGGCAAGTGCCCAGAGGTAGGCGCAAGCGATCCCAACCGCTCGCCGGTGGGAACTGAAAAGTCTCCGCTCTGCCCATGCGGCGACCGGCAGGACGCAGGCTGTCAGGATGATCGTAATCATAGCCAGCAAAACGGGGATCGTTATCATTGATCGCCTTCCGGGCTGTAGTGACTGGGCTATCCGCTCTGCCTGCCGGGCGAGCCAACCGCCAATCATGGGGTTGAGGAGCATCGCGACGAGACAGGCGATCGGCGGCAGGAGGCATATCATTTCGAATCGCTTGTCGAGGCGCCGAAGCCCCAATGCCGTCACAGCTCCGACCGCCCAGGCGCCTCCGAAGCCCGCGGAGGCCATCATGTCGTATTCGATCCCGGTGTCGAGCCTGTTGTAGATGGCGAACAGGCACCAGAATATGGCGAGCATTGCGACAATGACTATCGCTGATACCAGGAGTAGCGGAGACTGGCCGAA
>CAZMBZ010000111.1:0-15430 GCA_964564285.1 uncultured Planctomycetaceae bacterium
ACACCCGCGACGTCACCGTCGCCAGCGTACGGTTCGAGGCCAGAGCGACTGGCTATGTCTTCTCTGTAGGACTCTTTCATTCCTTATCCCAAGCCGGTTTATCCCGGCGCTTTCTCTGACCCGTTTTCCGTTTAGCCATGTCGATAGACTACCCCGCAAACACCCGCTTGGCAACCACTATTTAATCATTTAAGGGCTGACCCCAATTTCTTCCGCGCCAATTTCTTCACGCTACACCCGCGACGTCACCGTCGCCAGCGTACGGTTCGAGGCCAGAGCGACTGGCTATGTCTTCTCTGTAGGACTCTTTCATTCCTTATCCCAAGCCGGTCTATCCCGGCGCTTTTTCCTGACCCGTTTTCCGTTCTCCAGTGCCGCCCTGCGTTCGGGCAAAGTAGTAGTAGTTGTCAGGATCGACACCGACTCCGAGTACAATCTCACCATATTTATTGAAGCCAATTTGTGCATCTTCTTCGCTTTGCGGCTCAATACCCGTCGGATCGAACGTCGCCTGATCAAGTGGAAACTTCTGCAGCACTATGGATGGACGCACATCATCCAAGCCTCTTGAACGCCAGTTATAAGGGCCGTGGTACGTGCCCCCACCAGCAACAGGGCGCACCACCAGGAAATACGTTCCGGCCTCCTCTAGCGTCACTGTTGATGAGCTATTGCCAAAAGTGCATGAGTAGGTCCCAACAAGATCACTATCTTGAAGCTCATTTGGCTTGGCTGCACGCTCCCACCCGTAGTGCCCCATACGATGCGTGCCATCCTCAGGCCTCTTGCATCCAGCCTGAAGCGTCACAACCAACAACAGCAACCACATAGGTGTCACTCTGATCATTTCTTCTCTTTCTTCTTCTCATTGCAGCACCAAGCATCCTTCACATTGAACACTTGGCTGAAATTGCCGCCCCAGCTAGGAAGTGGTAGCCACCCAGGGACGTTCAACTTTTTACTTATGGTCATATTAGTAAATGGAATGCTAACTCCCACGACAGGGAGCAAGGAATTGATCTTGGCCCTAACTGTCTGCCCTCGAGGCGCGTCTTCCACAACCGCCTTCATCGTTACGCCCGTGACCTGCTTGATCTTGTCTTGCCAAGTTTGCGGCAATCTTGTCCCAGAGTGCCATCCGCTCGTGTTCGTGACGGCAATGACGACATCATAGCAACACGTACTTCCGTTAAAGGTCCAATTCACTATCGCTTGATAAGACCCAATGAACCATTCAACTGTCGTGTAATTGCCATTTCGGGTTCCACCCCCTGTGAATACCCAGTTCCCTTTCCAGGGATTATCCCGGAGCTTCGCTTCACAGAACCGCTTTTTGAGTGCGGCCATACTGGGCGATGCAGCCAAATCCTTTGAATACGCGCTCGCCGCAGAGCAAGTCAATGTGGTCTTGTTCCAAGAGCAATTTGTTACGGTTGGGGTCGTCTCGAAGAACCATATCTTAAACATCTCGCCCCAGTCAGCAGAGAGAGCGGCATCTTTGGGTAAGCCGGGGAACTTAACTCCGCTCAGTTTCTCCAGTATTGGACGAAGTCGATTGTAGATGCTTTCGCCAGGGAACAGGCCGCTTGGATCGACCTGCGACGCTGGCGATGTTTGAACATACTGATACAGATTCATCCCATCCGCATACCCGATCGGGTCGCGGGTGGTCCACCTTCCCAGCGTGGGGTGGTAGTAGCGGTTGCGGACGTGGTACAGGTTCGTCTCGGGGTCGTGGCGGTAGCCGCAGTAGAGGATTTCGTTGGCGACGTCGCTGGCACCGTCGGGGTCGGCGGACCATTCCAGGACGGTCGTACCGTTGGTGTCGTCATCGCCGGCGGTTGAGCCGTTGAGCACCGTCACCTGGCCGTATGGGTCGTACATGTAGCGCTCGACAACGTCGCCGTCGGTCTCGACCAGGGCCGTCACGTTGAACTGGGCGTCGTGGGTGTAGTAGAGGGTGTTGTCGGTGCCGGCGTCGTCAACGTCGCCGTCGAGGTTGCCGTCGTAAAAGCGGACCACGGCTGAGTCGATGTAGTCGGCGCCCCAGATGTACTGCTTGAGCGGGTTGGCGTTGGTGGCCTGGTTCTTGCGGACCTCGAGCACCTGCCATTGCTCGTTGTAGTAGTAGTCGCGGGTTTCGTTGTCCAGATAGACCAGCGTCTTGCGGATACGTCGGTTCAGCCCATCGTACTCGTACTCAGCCAGCGTCGTCGTCGGAATCACACCGCAGAGAACCTTCACCAGACGGTTCCACGCATCGTAGGCATACCACTGCTTGGCCTCCGGCGTCGTCTCGTAGCCCGGCCAGGGGGAGGTGGTCATGTTCCCGGCCGCGTTGTAGGACGGGTCCAGCCACTTCGTGCCCGTTACCTGCTCGATCGCGTCGGAGTCGCCGTCCGCGCCGTCGACAATCTCGTTGGCCTTGTTGTGGTCGCGGGTTTGCTGGTGGTCCCACGTGGAGCTGGCGCTAGCCGAGTTGAACGCGGCCCAGTTGCCGACCTCGTCCAGCGACCACTGCTGACGCTGATTCGTCACCCCGTCGGCCACCGTATCCAAGAGCGTGTCCGAGGCGCTCAGCGTGCCCCGCCGGAAGTCCGTCAACCGGTCCAGGCCGTCGTAGCCTCCCGACGCGCCGTTGGCGTGATACAACTCGCCGAGGGTGCTCTTGAGCTCGTTCTTGCGGTACATCCGGTTGCCCGCCCCGTCGTAGCCGTACGTGTAGCGGTCCTTGACCGTCGTGTCGATCGCCCATTTCTGGTCGATGACCCGCCCGAGCCCGTCCAGGCCCGGATAGCTGCTGCCGCCGGTCCAGTACTTCAACGCCAGCTTGTTGCCCGAATCGTCGACCTCAGGATACTCGACTTTCACCACGCTGCCGGCTCCCAAGTAGCTGTACGAGGCGTAGATGTCGCTCGGAGACGACGCCGCGTTGGAGATGCCCGCCACGCGATTGAGCGGGGCGAACTCGTCGTCAGCTTCGTAGTTGTAGTATACCTCACGACGCGACGAAGGGCCAGGATACTTGACGTAGTTCAGCCGGATGTGCTTGACTTCCGGACTCGTGTGATACGTGGTTGCGTAATCGTATACCACGTTCGGATCGGTGCTATCGGCCGTCGAGGCGTGGTCCTGCATGCTGTCGGTCACCATGCCCCAGGAATTGTACGCGTACTTGACCCCGTTCTGGGCCGTGCCGCTGTCGGTGGCGTTGTAGCTCGTGATGCTCTCCGACCGGCCGTTGATGTCGTAGGTCCGGCGGATCGCACGCACGGTATCGTCAACGCCGGGCGCCAGCGTCGTCGCCTCATCCTCGGTCAACCGGTTCAGCGTGTCATAGGTGTACGTGTGTACCGTGCCAGCCTGGTTCGTGACAGTCTTCATCGCCCCGTTGGCGTAGTAGGTGTAGGACACACGATCCACTTCCGTGTCGTTGCCCGCACCGAGTTGTCCGGCGCCCAATCCGCCGGCGAGGGTGTCGTCGCTGTCGAATTAAATGGGGACGCAAACTGAATTAAATGGGGACGCAAACTTGTTTTCGTAAACTGCCATACTTTCTGGATGGTTATGCAAACATCAAAAAAAGGTTTGCGTCCCTATTTTCCCATTCTCTTACATCCCTATCTTCTGGAACCGGATTCAACCACCACCCTAAAACCGTTGTTGTCGTTGCAGAGGTTCTGCGTGAGCCAACTGCGGAACGCAGCGCGGCAGGTCGTTGGATAGTTGCTCCAGGACCCACCGCGAAAGATACGATAGCTGCCGGATGCAGGGCCTTTCGGATTACAGGTGTCCGCTTGCGCGTAGTACTTCTCGCCGTACCAATCGGCGCACCATTCCAATACGTTACCGTGCATATCATGCAAGCCAAACGCATTGGGCTTGAAGCTGCCAACGGCAAGGGTCTTATCGTGGACCACGCCCTTGCGCCCGTTGCCATACGTGTGGCGGGCGTTATAGTTCGCCTGGTCGGTGGAGATCGTCTGGCCTGTATGGAATGGGGTAGTGGTTCCCGCTCTACAGGCATACTCCCACTCGGCTTCGGTCGGAAGGCGGACAGTACGCCCGGTCTTCTTCGACAAGGCCTTGCAGCACGCGACCGCGTCATCCCACGACACCCGCTCAACGGGGCGATTGGCGCCTTTGCAATGGCTCGGATCGGTATCCATTATCGCCTTCCAATGCGCCTGCGTCACTTCCGTTACACCCAGATAAAACGGCTTGCTGATCGTGACTTCACGCTGTGGGCCCTCATTGCTCTTACGGCCCTTCTCCGTCACAGGAGATCCCATTGTGAAGGTTCCCGCGGGAATACGGATCAGCGTCATCGTTATCCCCTTGCCGAGTTTAAGATCAAGCATCACAGAGCTATGATTCACTATGGCGATCTTCTCTGCCGCCAAAACGACCTGGCCTTTGTCGGTCTTGAGCGAGATAGTTGCTTTTGGCGGAAGCGTACCAATGAACCGATCGGAATTGTGGCACACAATGCGGACGCTCTTGCCTGTTGCGGAGAAGCGTGCCTGCTGTATCTGAACCAACGGAACCACCACGGCCCCGTACGGCGTCTGGACCCGTAGCGGGCTGGCTGCGGTACACTTGAGACGGCTCTTGTCGCGCAACGTCACAACCCACATGTCCACAGGATCGGCCTGTGCCACGACATGCAACGCGACAGGACGAATTCGGCGGACTTGGCTCAGATTGGCGCTGATGTGGCCGTACAGGCTGGTGATCTGGAACTGTTTAACAGTGATAGTCCCGACGAGCGTCATTCCACCGGCCCGAACCGTGCCTTGCCGCTCGCCTGGCTTGGCCTTTGCTTCCGGCACGTCGGACCCGCCAACCGTCAGACCAGTCAGTTCCACTATCGGAACCGTCAACACATCGCCTTGCGCCACTCGAATGGCAATAGCTTCCCCATCACATCGTCCGGTGATAACCGTTCCGTCAGCCATATCGAAGCGCATCGCCCGCCCCCCACCGCTAGCCACCGGCGCATCAGCCAGAACTACGCCCGAAAGCAAGAGGACAATCATCACCACCGGTGCAACCCGCCACTCTGCCATCCAGCAACCCCTTCTCAACAACCAAGCCCTTTGACCAATGATGGCCACACGCCATACTACACGCATCTGCATCATCCCTGTTAAAAACTTGTATTCCTCATCTCCCTCGCAGGGGAGAAAACAGGATTGGGACGCTAACCATATATTCTTTGGTTTTTACGGCTTGGTGCGGGTTTTGTTTGGAATGCCGATTTGCGGATGGCTTCTGGCTGCGGCATTCCTGACCCCGATGTTTTTGTCAAGGTCGTCCCGTTTGCTGGGGCGTATTGTACCGGCCGGGGCGGCGGTGGGAAAGGGCGAATGATGAATGACGAATGCCAGGGAACGAAAAATGCCAGGGGAAAGAAGCCGTGCGCTGGGCTAGGGGAAACACCTTACGACATTACTGCCAGCAGGCTTGGTGTGTTTTGGGGGATTGGGGGATGGCTGGGAGGGGGCGTTTTTGGATACTTCGTTGATTGACGAAGTGTTTTTTTGGGGTGCTGGTTTGAGGGGGATTTGGGGGCGCGAAAAAGTAGGTAATTTTCTCTCTGGAACGGGGCGCACATGTGGTTTTGGTGTACACGGCGTGGCGCGGAAGTGTGTTTTTGTGTGCCAGCCATGGGGCGCAAATGTGGTTTCGTGTGTCTGACGTGGGGTGGAAACGGCGGCCAACGGTGTCGCGATGCGTCAGCCACGGGGCCAGGTCAGTCGAAGATGCTTGGCCCAGTGGGTAGATGTGTGGGATCTTTGGGTCTGGGAAGTGGTTTTGGCGGGGTATAGACCTGCCTGGGAGCGGGTTTGGTGCGGGTTGGCGCGGGTTTCGGAGCGGGTGACGTGGGGGTTTTGTATCGCGGGGGGGCTGGCGATGATATGGCCGGGTTGATATATGTTATCTGGTGGAAGGGTTTGGCGTCGAGGTAGAGGATGGCGGTTCGCCCGCCCTCGGTGAAGCGGAGGTTGGCGGCCAGCTTGCTATCGCCGCGGGTCAGCGCCAGGGCGTAGACATCCCGCCCGGCGGGTGAAGCCTGACCTCGAACTTGTGCTTCGGGAATAGTGACCTCAAGGCCTTCGCCTTTTGCCCTGACCGCAAGGTGTTGCTGGCCAGCGGCTTGTATCGCGGCCATCACGGGATTGTCCAGCATTGGCTGGAGGTTTCTCGGCGGGGCCTCGACGAAAGTACCGGCGAGATTGGCTGGCGGAATCGCGGCGGGGCCTTGCACCATTTTGAAGGGCCACTTCAGCTTGCCGATAACCAACTCGCCCTCGGCGATGCCTGTGGGCACCTCGAAGAGCAGTGTGATACGCCGGTGTTGTTTGGGCTTGAGGGCAATGGTTTCCTGCCGGGCCATTGTCGGCAGCAAGGCGGTGCTGGCCTGGGAGTCCACTGGTACTCCGAGTGAGTCCACGGGCTTTCCGGCGAAGACCAACTGAACGTCCTTGCCCCTTGCCTGAAACTCGATGGGCTCCTCGCCGGCGGTGAGATCGGCAGTGAGCTTCCAGTAGATGGTTCCCAGTGCGGCTGGGTAATACCCGCCTGGTCCAAAGGTTCTGGTGACCAGTTCGACGACATCGCATTTTGGACTCGCGGGGGGCGGCGGAGCGACGGGTCTGGTATGGCTGTTAGTGTGGTTTCCGGCGGCGGCGATGGCATTTCCGGTGGTGGGCCTTGCGGGGGTTTGCTGGCCGTTGCCGACGGGAGGATTGCTCGGTCCCGGCGTTGGATCGTCGGTTATGTCCACAAACTGCTGCTGTTTGGGGAACAGCACTGGCCAGAAGATTCCGGCAGACACTGCCAGGACCGCGCAGGCCAGAATAATCCCACCTATCCAGGCGAGCGATCGCATTCTCGCCGCCCGCCGTCGCCTGGCGAGCACAGCCTTCCTGCCGACCTGGAAGTCCTTGACCGCGCTGGCGAGTTGGCCTGTCTGGACGGCTGCGGCCTGCGTGGCGTCTTCGGCGGCCTGGGCATCGGGCAGATCCTGCGTTTCGGCGTGTTCGGCGGCGGCATCCGCGGCGATATCGGCCTGGGGCCTATGCGGAGTGTGCGGAGCGTGCGGTGGCTTTCGCGGCGGGATTTCCTGCTGCGTCAGCGGAATAACCACCGGCATGGGCTGGTGGGTGCCTTCGTCATCGACGGTATCCTGGATAGGCTCCGGCAGCAGATCAAGCATTGCATCCCGCTCGTCTGGAGTCTCGGTCGGGGGTGCGACCGGCATTTCTCCGGGTGCCACGAGTTCCAGGCCGGTTTCCTTTGCCCCGTGTTTCGGGCGTGGAAGTTCCACAGCTTCGATGTCATCGGGATATGGAATATCCAGCGGCGCGTCGCATGCCTTGCATCGGGCCTTTCGCCCTGCCACGCGGGCGCTTACTTGCACTGTCTTGCCGCACTGGGGGCAGGTGACGCTTATCTTTTTCCCCTCGGACTTGCGGGCCTGCTCGGCGAAACCCACTTCCTCATCTTCCTGCAGGTCGTCCTTTTCGTCATCCGGGGTATCCTGGGGGCGTGGCACGTGGATTTTGTGGCCACACTTTACGCAGAACGCGACCGGCTGGTTCCAGCCTTCCGGCAGTTCGTTGATGTTGCCGCACTGCCCGCATTTGAGATTCAGCACATCCACTTTAGTCCTCTCCCAAAGGCGCGTAGCGTTGTGCGATGGGCATTCGCCTGCCGGACCCGAAGGCCCTCGTGGTGACCTTCAACACGGGTGCGGCCTGCTGCCTTTTGTGTTCGGTCATGTCAACCATCCGCACGACTCGGCGGACCTCGGCTGGGTCCAGGCCGGCGGCGATAATTTTCTCGGCCGTCTGGTCAGCCTCAATGTACCTTTTGAGTATATCATCCAGAAGGTCGTAAGGCGGCAATTTGTCCTGGTCGGTCTGGTCTGGTTTGAGTTCCGCGCTGGGTGGCTTGACCAAGGTGCTTTCTGGAATCCGGTCGCGGCCTGCCTCGGCGTTAAGTTGCCTGGCAAGTCGGTAGACGTCGGTTTTCATCACGTCGCCGATGGGTGCAAGGCCGCCGGCCATGTCGCCATAGAGTGTGCAATAGCCCACGGAGAGCTCACTTTTGTTGCCAGTCGCCAGCGCCAAGTGCCCAAATGCGTTGCTGGAAGCCATTACTAACGTCCCACGGATGCGGGCCTGGACGTTTTCGGCGGCGGCATGTTCGGCGGCCGAGGCGAAAACACCCGCCAGCGAGTCCTCGAACGCCTTATGCATCGGCTCGATAGGCACGACTTTGTAGTGAATTCCGAGGTTTTGGGCAAGGTTTCGGGCATCGGCAAGGCTGTGATCGCTGCTATAGCGGCTTGGCATTGCAAGTGCGTGGACGTTTTCCGGCCCGAGAGCGTCGGCGGCAAGTGTGGCGACGACAGCGGAGTCTATGCCGCCGGAGAGTCCCAGCACGACGCTGCGAAATCCGCACTTGGTGACATAGTCTCGCAGGCCCAACTTGAGTGCCTGGGACAGATGGGCGATTTCGTCGGCGACTGGCTCGGCGGGCTCGGGCTTGGCGTCGAGGTCCACGATCAGCAGATCTTCGGCGAAACTCTTTGCCCGCCCGATGATACGTCCATCCGGACCGATGGCGCAACTGCCACCGTCAAAGATAAGATCGTCGTTTCCGCCGACCTGGTTTACGTAGATTATCGGCCCGCCGACGCGGCGAGCCTGGCGGGCGAAAAGTTCCTCTCGCAAGGCCGACTTGCCCATCTGGTAAGGGCTTGCAGCCATGTTGATTACGATCTGAGCCCCGTCGGCGGCGAGCAGGCCGATGGGATCGTCGCCGTAGAGGTTTCGCCCCAGTGCGGCTGCGTCCCAAAGGTCCTCGCAAATGCTCAGGCCCACCCTTAGCCCGGCGATGTCCACGCACGTTGGCCTACCGCCGGACTCGAAGTAGCGGGTCTCGTCGAACACATCGTAGGTCGGCAGAAGTGTCTTTACGTGAACGAGTTGGACGCGCCCGCCCGCCAGCAGGGCCGCGACGTTCTGCAAAGATCTTCCCTGGGTGTCCGGAGTGGGACGCACAAAGCCTACCAGCGCCGCGGTCTTCGTGCAGCGGGCGGCGAGCTTTTCGACGGCAGCCACGCTGTCGGCAACGAATCGCTCCTTGCGGAGAAGGTCCTTGGGCGGGTAGCCCACCACCGACAGCTCGGCCGAGACGACAAGGTCCGCCCCGGCCTCGGCGGCGCGGTCAATCGCCTCGCCAAGTCGCTTGGCGTTGCCGGCGATGTCGCCTACAATCGGGTCCAGTTGTGCCATCGCTATTCGCATTACCGTAGAATACTACTTGCCACCTATGCCCTACTACCTTCTTTTCGGAACAGACAGAAGAAAGACACCTTATTGCATTTCCAGCCAGAGGTAGTGATAATGCCTTAGTCGGGATATCATTTCACAGGGTTGGTTGCGCGCAGGAGATATGATTATGGCCGTTATACGCGGACGTGAGGTCTGGTTGCTCGTACTGGGAACCATGCTGCTGGGCGGGTGCGGCAAGCAGGTCTCGCTGACTTTCTTCAACCTCACCGGCGACATGATCGATGTCTACGTGACGACTCCTCAGGACGGACGCAAGAATATCGGCCTCGTGCCGCCAATGGGTAACATCCGACACAACCTGATGATCCCGACAAAACAGTTGCCGGCAGAGTGCTCTTGGCAAACCGGCAGCTTCAGCCAGACCTTCATCGTCGATAAGAATACCGCCGACCAGGCCATCAACATCCTGCCAGGCGGCGAGCCGCAGATGAAGGATAGGGACGCCTCGCTCAAAGACGAACTCGAAAGGGAAATCCACCCCGTCCGACCCGAGCCGGCAAGCGGGCCTTAGCCCAACCGTACCGCTCGACCGTCATGGCCACAGGAGGCAGTTGTATGGATATTGTCAACGCGATTTCCAAAGTGCGATTCGCATCGACCGGGCCGCAGAATATCCACCTGGCCCGCAACGATGCCTACCGAATCGACCTGCTCTGCATGGAGGCCGGCCAGGCCAGCCGCGCCGCGGCAGGACCGTGCGCGTACTACGTGATCGCTGGTTCAGCCAAGATCACCACGAATAGTTCAGCGGGATCTGACGAGCGCCCCCTGCCCGCCGGCCAGATTGCAGACTTGGGGCCTGATGAAGCCCACGTGCTCGCCAATGTAGGCGATGGCAGGCTTATTTGTCTGGTGGTCCAGGCGCCTGCATGACGATATTGAAGAACATGATCGCAATGCCGCCGGGCCAAGGGATCCGGCGCCGAGAGACAAACACATGCGTTTAGGCATAACCCATAGCACGCTTCCAGCCGAGAACCTCGCCGAAGCCTTCAGCCAGGCTGCCCGATTGGGCGCCGACGGCATCGAGGTGGACTATCCCTCGGCCGGAATGGCCACAGCGTTGAAATCCCCCCAGCACGCCGAGCAACTGAAGCGAGCGGCCGAAGACTCCGGAATCTCCATTGCGGGCCTATGCCTGACATTCCTCCGGAACGAGCCGGCACTGATAGGCAAGCCAGAGACCATCGAGCGGAACGTCGAGTTGGTCACCCTCGCCCTTGGATGCGCAGCCGAGGCCGGTGCGGACATGGTCGTGCTGCCATTTTTCGGAAAGAACACCATCGAGGTCGAGGACGAACTGGCCCGTGCCACGGAAGCGCTGCTGGACCTGGTCGAGCATGCCGAGGAGGCCGGCGTCGTCCTGGCCATCGAGAGCACCCTGCCGTTCCACCAGCAGGAATACCTGCTGGACCAATTCGGCAAGACGGGCGACGTGAAGGTCTGCTACAATACCGCGGTAGCCACGGCACGAAAGCTCGACGCCCCCACCGGCCTGCGAAAACTCGGCGCCGACGCCCTGGCCATGGTGAGATTCAAGGACGTCAAGATCGCCGAGGGCGCAGCAGCCGACTACTCCGTGCAGTTCGGCACGGGTAATGTCGACTTCGGCGCGGTCGGCCAGGCGCTGCGAGCCATCGGCTACGACGGCTGGGCCATGGTCCAGCCACCCGAAGTCGCCGACGCACCGAGCATCGGTTCCGCCCAGACCGCCCTCGAGTTCGTCGCCAATCTGCTCAAGAACTAGCCCTGCGCCTTGCGAGGTTTCTCCCCCATCGGCCGCAACTGAGGCTCGGGCGTTGATATGATCCGCCATGGCTCGGCGTCCTTCAGTTCCTGCTGACACTTCTCAATTGACTGTTCAAGCTGATCCTTGACGGCCTCTGATTCCTCACGTTTGCGTCCCGTGATATGCCTCCTTGCCTGCATCTCCGCCAGGTCGATTGACAGCATGGCCGCCTCGTTGGTGAGCTTGGTCAGGAGGTCCCCCCCGGCGGAGACGGCAATGGCCTCTTGCCTTTGGGCGACCCGCACCCTGGCCTCCAAGGCCTTGACCTGAGCGTCCTTGAGCTTGGCTTCGGCCTCCAGCACCTCGGCCTGTGAAACCATCTTCCTGTCGTGCAGGGTCGCCAGTTGTGCCCGCTTTTGCTTGGCCAGTTTGGTCGCCTCTTCCCGGATCGTCGCGATTCTCTCGAGTTCCTTGAGGATCGGATCGGCGGCGACCTTGGCATCCGCCCGGTCGCGAATCTCGTGGATCTTTTCCGCCATCGCCTTATTGCGGGCTTGCTTGGCGAATTCCTCGATCTCGATTTCTCGCACCATCCGGTCCAGTTGTCGCAGGTGTTCGTCCGAATTGAGCTGGCCCAAACGTCTCTCGTACCGATCTCTCCGCGCCGCCACATCCGCCTTCAGCCGCTTCGACAAGCCCGCGGATTGGTCCAGGTTGTGTAGCCATGATCTAAGACAGTCTTGGATGAATCGCTGCACACGACCGCGGTTTTTCCGCGCCTCCAGCGATCCCTGAAGCCCGGCACCGAGCCTCTGATGGAACCGCATCGTGATGCGCGCGGATTTCCAGCCCGGGGTCCGCGCTGGGTTCCAACTCGCATCAAGCCTCGCGGGCATGGTCGAAGGTCCAAGCATCTCGTACCAGATCTTTGTTTCCGCAACTGCGGATTGTGGCGCGCCGGCGCTGGGTTGTGGCGCGGGGTCGCCGGGCCCGACGGCAGGCCGACTATCCCCCCCCTCATAACCGCCCATAATTATGGCGCGACAAGAGGCGGTTTGGTGCAACTTCGTCAAGAACGACGCTATATCCTCCTCGGTCAACGGCAACATGTCCTCCTTCCAGGCGAAGTCCACCCGGATCTTGACTTCGACGATCTCCTGCTTGGGCGCAGGCACCGACGGCAATCCGCCGGGCAAAACGGCCGAACCGCTCTCGGCAGCAGTCCTATCCTGCGCCATGGCAGAAATGCCGAAGGCCAGGATGATAACCAGCAGCGATATTCCCTTGAGTGTCTTCATGAGGATTCTCCTGTAGTGGATTGAGGTTCGGTGAGTCTGGCTCGCGCGAATTGAGCCGATGGGGTGTCCGGAAACTGGCGGATGACTTGGCGATAAAGCTCCCTGGCCGCTCGGGGATTGCTCAGTTCGTACTCGAGCCGGTCGGCTGCGCTGAGCAGCTTGCGGGCGGCCTGGTCGAACCGCCGCTCGAGCGGGTCTTCCGCCTCCAGGAGCCAAAGCTGTTGGCGAAGCTCGCCCAGGCGAACATCCTGCCGACGGCTCACAAGGAACCCGCTGATGACGGCCTGGCGCAGGTCGGCCTGGGTTTCCAAGGCGGCGATACGGGCATTCAGCTCCTTCAAAGGCACTTGGCCCGGTGGCGTGGAAACGACAATGCGTTGGGACTCCTGCCCGCCACCGCCGACTTGCCATGCCAACACGGCCGCCATCGCCCCCAAGGTCACCGCGGCGGATGCGACAGCCATGCGGGCCTTTCGCCTGCGCCGCCCCAGCCGGCGGACGCGCCGGGCGAGGTCGCCAGGCAGCGGCGCGGGAGAGCCCGCCGAGGCGTCCGCTTCCTTGAGCAGTCTCTCCAATCTGTCGCCGTTCATCGTCTATTCCTCTATTCCTCGAAAAGGCCCGAGAGCGTCGCCTTGAGCCTGACTCTGGCGCGGTGCAGGCGTGTGTTCACGGCCGGGACGGACAAGCCCAGCACTCGGGCCACTTCCTCTATGGGCAATTCCTGAAAATACCGCAGCACTGTCACCTCGCGAAGGGGCCTCTTGAGCCCGGCCACAGCCCGGCGGACGCGGTCCAGCCGTTCGTCTTCAATCAGGCCGCCCTCGACGCTGCCGGGCGTGCGTCTCGGCCGGCGGACCAACTCGGCCAGAAACCCCGCCGCCCTCCGCCACTTCCGCTGCCTCTTGCGACATTCGTTTACCGTGATCGCCGTCAGCCAGGTCGACAGGCTTGACTGGCCCCGAAATCGACTCAGGTTCTTCAAGGCCGCCAAAAAGACTTCCTGCACCACGTCCTGGGTCTCGCCCGACCAGCCCATCAGTCGGTAAGCCGTCCGGGCGACGTGGTCCTGGTAGGCCCCGATGAGCTGCTCAAACGCAGAATCGTCCCCGCGCTCCATCAGCGCTAGGATGATACTATCCCGGGTGCCGCCGTCGCCGCTGGCCCCACCCGCTACGGTCGGGGGATCATCACTTGTCATGGCTGCACTATTAGATGCGCAGGACGGGAAGAACTTACAGGATTTTCTAGATTCGTCTTCCTGTGTTTATGACAATGAGTGCGAATTGACCGCAGGCGATTCCCAAGCGCGCCAGGAGGCCGATCCTGGCGCTGACCGATGAACGGAAACAAGGAGCCACTCATGAAAGCGAAATCACTGCTGCTGATCGTACTGGCCATATCGATCCTGGCTTGGGGAGGGGCGGCCATGGCTGCGAACGCCCCGGTCGACTGGCCTTGCTGGCGCGGCCCCGAGCGCGACGGCAAGAGCCCGGACACGGGCTTGCTCAAGCAGTGGCCCGCCGATGGCCCGCCGAAGCTCTGGCAGGCGACGGGCATCGGCGAAGGGTTCTCAGGCGTGACCGTCAGCGACGGGCTGGTCTACGTCACTGGGCAGGTCGAGGGCAAGCTGTGCCTGTTCGCCTTCGACATGGGAGGCAAGCTCCTGTGGAAAAAGCCCATCGACAAGGCCTGGACAAAGAACCACGTCGGCTCCCGAGGGTCGGCGGCGATCGACTCCGGCAAGGCATACGTACTCAGCGGACATGGCCTGCTCGCGTGCATGGACGCCAAGACCGGCAAGCCGCTCTGGTCGTCGTCGGCGCGGAAGATGGGTGGCTCGCCAGGCGGCTGGGGCTATGCCGAAACGCCACTTGTGGTCGGCAACCTGGTGATATTCAAGCCGGGCGGAAAGAGCTGCATCGTCGCCCTGAACAAGGTCACCGGCGCGCCGGTATGGGCCTCCACGGGCTTCTCAGCCGGGCCGGAGTACAGCTCGTGTACGCCGGTTAGCTTCGGGGGTGCGGAGATGATCGTAACCGGCACGCGCAGCGGCGTGGTGGGCGTCTCTGCCAAGACGGGAAAGATGCTCTGGATGAACAGCTTCAGCGCCAACAACACCGCCAACTGCCCGACTCCAGCCTACGCGGACGGCCACGTATTCTGGGCCAATGGCTACCGCAAGGGCGGAATCTGCCTGAAGCTCTCCGGGGCAGGCGGGGCTGTTAAGGCGGCTGAGGCGTACAAAACCGCCGACATGGTCTGCCATCACGGCGGATATATCATCGACCAGGGCAACGTGTACGGCAACAACGGCAACGGCTGGACGTGCCTGGACCTCAAGACCGGCCAGACCAGGTGGAAGGCTGACGGCGTCGGCAAAGGCTCGGTGGTCTGGGCGGACGGAATGTTGTACCTGTTCTCCCAGCGCGGCGGCCAGGCCGGCCTGGCCACTTGCTCGCCTGCGGGCCTGGAAATGAAGGGCACCTTCCGCGTGGCAGGCAAGGGCCCGAGCTGGGCCCACCCCGTGGTAATCGGCGGCAGGCTCTACCTGAGGTACGATGACAACCTCTACTGCTTCGACGTAAAGGCGAAGTAAGACGCCACTGCTCCCGCCGTCCCGCCGAACGATGCGGGGCGGCGGAGCATTCGTTCAGGGCGTCGGCATCGATCATCGCCACCTTACCAGGCACACAACCCATTCATCGCACCCCACAGATCCACCAAGGTCTCGGGCATCTTGGGATCGGTTGCCAAGGTTGTCAATACGTACAACCTAGACCCGCCTTCGACCGGGATTTCAAGGATGATCTCATGGTCGTAGGGCGAACGGTAATGGCCGGATGGCACTGTCGCCAGTACGCGCCGAGCCTTATTACGATAACCATCCAACTCCCGGCCCGAGAACCTGGGCTCCTTGGGCTTTCTCGTCCGCAGAAACCCGTATCTGTAAAACCCATCGTTGTCGACAGACATCGCAAAATCGCCGACACCAGAGTTGATGACGTGAAACACGCACAGTTCCCTGCTGCCGGAAA
>CAZMBZ010000112.1:0-1635 GCA_964564285.1 uncultured Planctomycetaceae bacterium
GCGCATGGGCATGGAGCTGAAGCTCAAGCAGTCCGAGACGTCTGTCGAGACGACCGGTGGGGCGCCGCTGAGCTTTTCAAGCTCGCAGGATTTGGGCATCATGGCCCAGACGACCGAGGGGACGGTCACTGATGGCAAGGCAAAGGTCAAGGTCAGTTCCGGCCAGAAGGTTCGCGAGATGGAGTTGGATTGGCCCGAGGGCGCGATGCTCCCGGAGGGGTTGCGGCTGCTGTCGCTTCGTAAGGGATTCAAGCAGGGCACGACGTACTCGGCCAGGGCGTTCATGCCTTCGATGCTCAAGGCCTTCGACGCAAACACGACCATAGGGGCCAGGAAGCAGATCGATCTGCTCGGGCGGGTGGTGGAACTGATCGAGGTGAAGAGCGTACTCGACTCGCCACAGGGGCGGATCGAGACGGTAGGGTATGTGGACGATGACGGCGAGACCCTCAAGACCGTGACTTCCATGATGGGCATGCAGATGGAGATGGTGGCCTGCACGAAGGAATTTGCGCTCATGCCGGTCGATTCCATTGACATATTCGACAAGGTTCTCGTTTCCTGTCCTGCGCCGCTGTCGCCGGTGGGCGAGGCTAAGGCTGTGACGTATCGCATCGAGGCGACGGACGGGTCGGCCAAGTCGGCGGCGAAGCTGAAGTTTCTGGATTCGCCCAGCCAGAAGGTAGCCATCGACGGAAACTCGGTGGTCGTGACGGTTCGCCCGGTTGCGGTCGCCGGTGGGGCGCTGCCGTACAAGGGATCGGACCCGGCTGCCTTGAAGGCGCTCAAGGCGACGGCCCATCTTCAGTCCGACGCGAAGGAGATTATGGCGCTTTCCCGCAAGGCGGTTGCGGGGGCGAACGACGCGGCCTGCGCTGCCAGGCAAATTCAGGACTTCGTGAGCAAGTACGTTACGGTCAAGGACTTATCAGTCGGGTACGCGACGGCGCTCGAGGTCGCCAAGAGTCGCCAGGGCGATTGCACGGAGCATGCGGCCTTGGCGGCGGCGATGTGCAGGTCGGCCGGTGTGCCCGCGCAGGTGGTCACCGGCTTGGCGTACGTCAAGAGTTTCGCCGGCAAGCGGGATATCTTTGTGCCGCACGCGTGGTTCCGCGTGTTCATCGACGGGGCGTGGGTGGATTACGACGCCGCCCTGAAGAGCTTCGACGCCGGGCATATCGCCCTGGTGGCAGGTGATGGCGATCCGAGCGATTTCTTCGCGGTAGTCAACACGCTGGGCAACTTCCGAATTGCCGAGGCGAAAAGAAGAAGAAGATGATTACCACAGAGCCGCAGAGGCGATGAGAGTCAGAAGAAACGGATTAAGCCACTACTTGGATTATGAAATTGAATCCGTTTTTATCTAAATAATCCCCTTCACTGCTGTTTCTTTTGCTTCTTCTTACTCTCCGCGTCTCAGTGTCTCTGCGGTAATCCTCTTCTTGGTTGTTTTTGTTGCTTCTTTTACCCTCAGTGCCTCAGTGTCTCTGTGGTAATCCTCTTGTAGCGGGCGGGCGGTTTTGGTAGTTTCTTGCCGACTTGCCAGTAGCAGGCGGGTTGGTCTGCGCGCCGGGCGGCGAATAACGGATTGCGATGAGAGGAAGCTAAAGGATATGCCACGAAGGGATGACCTGA
>CAZMBZ010000112.1:1735-15368 GCA_964564285.1 uncultured Planctomycetaceae bacterium
ATAACGGATTGCGATGAGAGGAAGCTAAAGGATATGCCACGAAGGGATGACCTGAAGACCATTATGCTCATTGGGTCCGGGCCGATCGTTATCGGCCAGGGCTGTGAGTTTGACTATTCCGGCACGCAGGCATGCAAGGCCCTGCGCGAGGAAGGATATCGCATCGTCCTGGTCAACTCCAACCCGGCCACCATCATGACCGATCCGGAGTTCGCCGATCGTACGTACATCGAGCCGATAACCCCCGACGCCGTCGCCAAGATCATCGAGAAGGAACGTCCCGACGCATTGCTGCCGACGCTCGGCGGGCAGACGGGTTTGAACACGGCCGTGGCGGTGGCGGATGACGGCACGCTGGCCAAGTTCGGCGTGGAGATGATCGGCGCGACCCGCGAGGTGATCCACCGCGCGGAGGATCGCACCGAGTTCAAGAACATCTGCCTTGGCATTGGCCTGGACATGCCGAGAAGCGGCATCGCGCACACCATGGACGATGCGCGGCGGATCGCCGACGACGTGGGCCTGCCGGTGTGCATTCGTCCGGCCTACACGCTGGGCGGCACGGGCGGCGGGTTCGCCTTCAACCGGGAGGAGTTCGAGACCATCGCCGCGCGCGGCCTGGAGTACTCGCCCATCAGCGAGATTCTCATCGAGGAATCCCTGCTTGGCTGGAAGGAGTACGAGCTGGAGGTGATGCGCGACAAGGCGGACAACGTGGTCATCGTCTGCTCGATCGAAAACTTCGACCCGATGGGCGTACACACGGGCGACTCGATCACCGTCGCCCCGGCCCAGACGCTATCGGACAAGGAATACGAGCTTATGCGTGACGCGTCGCTGGCGATTATCCGCGCGATTGGCGTCGAGACCGGAGGCAGCAACATCCAGTTCGCCGTCGATCCCGTTACCGGCAGGATGATCGTCGTCGAGATGAACCCCCGCGTCAGCCGGTCATCGGCACTGGCGTCCAAGGCGACGGGCTTCCCCATCGCCAAGATCGCCGCGAAGCTGGCGGTCGGCTACACGCTGGACGAGCTTTGCAATGACATCACCCGCGAGACGCCCGCCTGTTTTGAGCCGACGATCGACTACGTGGTGACGAAGATTCCGCGCTGGACGTTCGAGAAGTTCCCCGAGGCTGATGAGACGCTCACCACGCAGATGAAGTCCGTCGGCGAGGCGATGAGCATCGGCAGGACGTTCAAGGAGAGCTTTCAGAAGGGCATCCGCTCGATGGAGGTCAAGCGTTTCGGCCTGGGCCTCGATGGCTGCGACAAGTGGTGCAATGCTCGCAAGGCCGAGGCGGGCGAACTCGGCGACAAGGCCAAGGTCCTTACGGACGTGGAATGGCCCGTGGAAGAGTCCAAGCTCACTCGCAAGATCGCCGTGCCCTGCCAGGGCAGGCTGTATTACATCCGCTACGCCTTTAAGCTTGGCTGGAGTGTCGAGAAGGTCTTCGACCTTTGCAAGATCGATCGCTGGTTCCTCGAACACATCCGCGAGTTGGTTGAGTTCGAGGATGAACTGGTCGCGGCGGGGACATTGCAGGCTGCGGACGACGGCCTGCTGACCAAGGCAAAGCGGTGGGGCTATAGCGACATTCAGCTTGCGACGGTTTGGAAGGCCAAGCCCGAAGCCGTCCGCGCGCGCCGCAAGGCGCTGGGCATCGAGCCGGTCTACAAGCTCGTCGATACCTGCGCCGCCGAGTTCGAGGCGTACACGCCGTACTACTACTCTGCGTACGAATCGCCCATCACGCGGGTTGACTTGTCAGGGGCCGACGGCACGGCCAATCTGGCATTCACCGACGACGAAGTCCGCGTTACGGACCGCAAGAAGATCGTGATTTTGGGCGGCGGACCTAACCGGATCGGGCAGGGGATCGAGTTCGACTATTGCTGCGTTCACGCGGCCTTTGCGGCGCGGGAGCTCGGTTACGAGGCCGTGATGGTCAACTCGAATCCGGAGACCGTTTCGACGGATTACGACACGTCCGACATGCTGTTTTTCGAGCCGCTAACGCAGGAGGATGTGCTGAACATTTGCGAGAGGCTAAACGGCAAGCCGTTGGGCGAGCCGGGCGGTTTCCTGCACGGCGTGATCGTCCAATTCGGCGGGCAGACTCCGCTGAACCTCGCCCGCGGGCTCGAGGATTACAAGGTGCCGATCATCGGCACGAGCCCCGAATCGATAGACCTGGCTGAGGACCGCAAGCGGTTCGCCGAGATCCTCGACGAGCTCAAGCTGAAATGCCCTCCGGGCGGGACGGCGTTTTCGGTGACCGATGCCCGCAAGGTGGCAGAGCGGATCGGCTATCCGGTGCTGGTGCGTCCCAGCTACGTCCTGGGTGGGAGGGCGATGGAGATCGTCTCGGATCAGCAGCAACTCGATATGTACATGGCAAAGGCGGTGGATGCCTCGACGGTGGGGCGGGACCACCCGATCCTGGTCGATAAGTTCCTGGATAACGCCATCGAAGTCGACGTCGATTGCATCTCCGATTTTGGCTTGCGCCCGGACGGTTCGTCCGAGGAGAACCCCCGCGCGGTTGTCTGCGGCGTGATGGAGCACATCGAGCAGGCGGGTGTTCACTCCGGCGACTCCGCCTGTGCCCTGCCGCCGTTCAGCCTTTCGGAAAAGGTCGTCGGCGAGATCAAGCGACAGGCCCACCTGCTGGCTGAGAGGCTGGGCGTGCGCGGGCTGATGAATATCCAGTTCGCGGTAAAGGACGGCGAGGTGTTCATCATCGAGGTTAATCCTCGCGCAAGCCGAACCGTGCCGTTCGTCTCCAAGGCGACCGGCGTGTCCTGGGCGAAGCTCGCCGCCAAGATCATGGCTGGGATGAGCATGGACGAACTTGGCGTGGCGGAAGCGCCTCGCCCGAGACAGACTTCGGTAAAAGAGAGCGTATTCCCCTTCACCAAGTTCCCAGGCGTGGACGTGATCCTCGGGCCGGAGATGCGGAGCACCGGCGAGGTGATGGGTATCGACATGAGCTTCGGCGTGGCATTCGCCAAGGGCCAACTGGCCGCCGGAATGAAGCTTCCGACCGAGGGCACGGTGTTCCTGAGCGTTTGCGATGATGACAAGCCGCAGATTGTGGGACTGGGTCAGCAGCTCGCGGCCATGGGTTTCAAGCTCCTGGCTACCGGTGGCACGCACAAGCTTCTTAGCGGCGCCGGCGTCCGCGTGGAGTTGGTGCCCAAGCTGGCAGAGGGCAGACCCAATATCGCCGACAGGATAACCAACGGTGAGGTCGATCTGCTGATCAACACACCGACGCGTCGCGGACCCACCACCGACGAGGGAAAAATACGCGCCCTGGCCACCATTCACAACATCGCCCTGATCACCACCATGACCGCCGCTCACGCAGCCGTGACCGGCATTGCCGCCCTCCGAGCAGCAGCCGGCCCAGACGAGCAGGCCGCAACCGCCTACACAGTGCGTCCGCTGCAGGAGTACTTCCCGGACTGATGCAAAGGCTGAGAAATACGCTGATTCTCAGGGCCTCGCTACCTCTTGTGCCACGACGCGGAAGCCGACGTTGAATACCGGCTGGTAGGGGCGATAGTACAGGCGGAATGCGGATGTGCATCGTTTGGGCCTGTCGTACCACGATCCGCCGCGGACTACTTTGGCGCCCTCGGCGGCGGGTTTATCCCGGCCATCGTCGGTGACATAGGGGTACGGGCGGTACGTTGATCGCGTCCATTCCCACACGTTGCCGTGCATGTCGTGGAGGCCCCAGGCGTTGGGAAGGTACTTGCCCACCTGCGTCGAGACCAATGCTCCGTCGTTGAACCTGGTGTCACGCGGAATCCAGTCATCCCAGCGGTTGGGTTTGGCCAGTGGCCCGATGGTAACGAAGGAGTTCGAGGCGAACTCGGTGAGCTTGATGTCGGCCAGGTTGGCGAATTTCGAGAAGTCGGCCGAGATCTCGCCGAAGCTCATCGGCGTATCCGAACCCGCGCGGCAGGCCCATTCCCACTGGGCCTCGGTCGGCAGTGAAAACCGCAGCTTTCCGCCGGATCGTTCGGTTAGCCATCGGCAGAACGCCATTGCCTGTCGCCACGACACTCGCACCACCGGCTGGGTTGGGGCGTTGGCCTGGTAGCCTTTAACGCCAAACTGATAGCCGTGCCGGGGTTCGAAGCGGCTGTCGTGGAGCGGGTCGAAGCAGGCGAATTGGGCGTTGGTGACCTCGAATGTGCCCATCCAGAATGGGTTGTCGATTCGGGTGCGTCCAAGTCGGCGTGCGTCGGCTGGACCGTTGGGGTCGCCCATGATGAACTCGCCTGCGGGAATCCGCACAAGCTCCAGGCTCCTGCCATCTGCGATTTTCACCTTGTGGGTTGTTTGGCCCAATTCCACCTGGCGGCGATGCGCATCCTCCGGCGCCATGGGCCAGCCGGGGCAGTTGGGTCGCCCCCCCGGGACGGGCTCGGCCGGCGGGATGACCGGCTCTACGGGCGCGGGCTCAGGTCCGGGCGTTTCTTCGTCAATTTTCAGGCAGGCGTAGCGGAGCATCAATTCCTGCCTGCGGGCGGCCTGGTGGTTCGTCCTTTTTGGGCCTACCGCCTCGGCCCACGTGCCGTGGTAAGGGGTGTTGAGATCGATCCACGTCACCAGCCGATCCCACGCCTCGTCGTCGAGTTTCACGCGGTGATGGCCCTTGGAGAGCATCTGCACAAGCTCCGTCGTGTCGGCATGGAACTCCATGGGGTTGAGCATGTGCATGCCGCTTTCGATTCCAGGCCGGCGCACGTGGCGGACCAGTGCGGCGTAGGCTACGGAGAAGTGTCCGCTGTCGCGGCCGCCGTTGCCGGGAATCTTCGAGGCCCAGCCCTTGAGCGGGATTTCGCGCAGGTCAGGCATGGTGTTCGGATGGAATCGCTTGCCCGCCTCGGGGCTGTGGCAGCCGGCGCAGTAGCGGTCCAGCACCGGCTGGACCTCGCGGGAGAATGCGAACCCGCGCAGGGGGCCTCGCCACGGCGTAATGGGCGATGGCTGGCGTCTGAGGGCATGGGCGTTATATAGCGACGCCACGTCCCGGCTTCGCTCGTGACAGCCGACGCAGGCGACGATCTCGCCGGGCATGCCAACGAACCAGCTTCGCATGATCTGCATCGCCTTGCCGCTTTCGTCCAGGGGTTGAATTGAAATCGGCGTGTTGGCAGGCACGCGGAACAGGGCCGAGCCGTCCTTCTCGACCGGCACCGTGCCGAGCACGCGCTTGACATCCCACGGCCCATCAGCCCCGACGACGCCCAGGAGGCCTCCCACGCCGTGGTAGCTGAAGTTGTAGGTAAACAACCGCAGCTTTTTGACCTGGCCTTTCGGAATGTTCCGCAGCCCTACGCCCTGGTAGATGTCAGCCAGGTATACCAGCGAGTCCTCGCGGGTGGTATCGACCTTGGCTGGGATGATCGGCGGCGCGGGGGTGGCTCGCAAGGGGATGGGTTCGAGTATCGCCTTGCCCGCCTCGCGCGACAGCAGCACGAAGTTATCGAACGTATCGACCAGGTAAAGTCCCCACGGCGCCTTTGGTGTCAGCTTGCACGACGCCAGCAGGAAGTCTTCGCTCAGCGGCCAGGGGTGCAGGAACTTTGGCCAGGATGAGTCGACGAGTCGATCGCGGACGATGGGTTCGACGCGCTTGCCGTAGTCGCCGATTCGTTGCACGGCGCCGTTGGCTTCCTGATGCCCGACGGCGGGGTCGAAGATGACCAGTTCGCCCAGCCGGGCCACACCGTGATGGCCCGTGACGATGCCCGCGATCTTCGTCGGATGCCCCGGCACGGGCCGGGCGTAGAACAAGCTGTTGGGCCAGTACGAGTTGCTGCCATACATCGCCATTTGCCCCGTGCCGTCGGGGTTCATCTGGAAGAGTATCCGCGAGTTCGAGTGCGGCAGCCCCGAGTACTCCCATCGCAGGTACATTACGTGTCCGTCCGGCAGGACCGTCGGGCACCAGTCGTGATCTTGGTCGAATGTCAACCGGCGGATTTTGCCCGAGCGGGCATCGAGCAGGTACAGGTTCGTCACCTTGCTGGAGCCTCGGACGCACGGCACGCCGATCATCGGCGCCGTCGAGGTGAACATTATGTCGCCGTTCGGCAGGTAGCAGGCGTCGTAGTTATGCACGTCGCTGTCGCCGATGAGTTCCAGCCTGTGAGGCGAACCGCCCGAGACGGGCATCTCGTACACGCCCCAGACGCCGTTGGCGTCCGTCGAACTGAACAGTACCCGCGAGCCGTCGAAGTGCAGGTCCACATCGCCGATGAATCGCCCGCCGCCGGGGCGATGGAGCGTTGCAAACTTCCCGCCATGCCGGCAGTCGGTCATCACGGCCAGGTCGTTATCGTAACCTGTCGTGCGAAGACTCGAATTGCTGCACCAGTTGCGGGGCAGGGCGAGGTTCTTCTCACCGCGCCGCACGACAAGCAGCTTCTCGAAGTCCAGCAGAGGATTCGAAAGCGCCAGCTCGCGCACAGCTCGCCGCGATTCGATGTAAAGCGCGTGTGTCGTCAGTTCATCCTTCGAGGCGTTCGGTGCGGCCAGGGCTTTGGCGATACGCCCGGCCGACGCATCGAAACTGGGCGTATCGGTCCCTTGGCTACGCAGCTTCGCCGCCAGCATTCGCCCGCTCGCCAGCACCTTCTCGACAGCATAGATATAGCGGTCACGCGCGACCTTGCCCGGCCTGGCCGTCGCGGCGCGCCGCGGCCCTGTCGAGTAGGGACTTGCGCTGGATTGGTCGGCCGGCTTGTGCAGGGCGAGATTCTTTTTCGGCTTGGCCGGCCCGTAAACCTCCACCTCGTCCAGGTGCAGCCAGGTCCGCCCGGGAAGTTGAATGCGGACATACCGAGCCTTCTGGCCCCGGACGTTCACGCGGAGCGGCTTGTTGTCCGAATGGCCTCTAAAGATTGTGCCGTCGTGCTTGTAGACCGTCCGCCAGGTCTTGGCGTCGTTGCTGAGCAGCATGTGCAGGTTGGCCGCACGCTCGCTGACCTGGCAGCGGTTGTAGACCATCACGCGATCGAGTTCGAATACCTCCTGGAGGTCCACCTGCCACCACGGCTTGGCGTTCTCGTTGGTGTGGAAGCCGAAACCGCCGTTCCTGATCGCATCGCACCCGCCAGCCGCGTCGTCCTTGGCCAGCACCGCCCCGGCCGGGGCCTTCTTCGCACCGCTGGCCGCGCTGAGAAGCTGACGCCGCCACTCCTGCTCAAGCCGCGAGTCAAACGGTTCACCCTGGGTCGCGGCCGGAGTCGCCCCCATCGTCAGGCCGCACGTCGCCACCATCACCGCCAAGGCAGCTATCGCAGTCGACCGAACGATCGACAATTTCCCGCTTTGCATGGTAGACTCCTGCCTTCTGTATCCGTAGTTGGCCTGTGATTCTAAAACACATGCGCGGGGTACGCGGGGCGGTCAGACTACTCCCATTCGATCGTGGCGGGGGGCTTGCTGGATATGTCGTAGACCACGCGGTTGACGCCGCGGACTTCGTTGATGATCCGGTTGGAGATTGTCGCCAGGACGTCGTAGGGGATTCTCGACCAGTCGGCGGTCATGAAGTCCGCAGTGTCCACGGAGCGGACGGCGACCACGTCCTCGTAGGTTCTGCCGTCGCCCATCACGCCTACCGACTGGACGGGCAGCAGGACGGCGAAGGTCTGAGCGGTCTTGCGGTAGAGGTGGTTGGCGTGGATTTCCTCCAGCAGGATATTGTCTGCCTTGCGGAGGATTTCCAGGCGTTCGCGGGTGACCTCGCCGAGGCATCTCACGGCCAGGCCTGGGCCCGGGAACGGATGGCGCCATACCAGATGCGACGGCAGGCCGAGCAATTCGCCCGCCAGGCGAACCTCGTCCTTGAACAGGTCGCGGAGTGGCTCGATGAGCTCGAAGCCAAGCTCTGCCGGCAGGCCTCCGACGTTGTGGTGCAGTTTGATATTGGCGGCCTGGCCCGCGAGCGACTGGCCGGACTCGATTACATCCGGGTACAGCGTGCCCTGGGCCAGGAAACGGGCGTTGGGAATGCTCCGAGCCGCCTCCTTGAACATGTCGATGAACGCATGGCCGATGATGCGGCGCTTCTCCTGCGGGTCCGTCACGCCGGCAAGGAGCGACAGGAATTGCTCCTCGGCCTCGATGACCGTCAGGTCGATGTGGAAGTGGTCGGCGAAGGTCTTGCGGACGAGCTCGACCTCGTTCATCCGCAGCATGCCATTATCCACCAGGATGCACGAAAGGCGGTCGCCGATGGCCTTGTGAAGCATGGCTGCGACGACCGAAGAATCCACGCCGCCCGAGAGCCCGCAGATTACCTGTTCGTCAGGCCCGACGCGATCCCGGACTTCCGCGACGACCTGCTCGACAAACGAACCCATCTTCCAGAGGCCCTGACAGCCGCAAACGTCGTACAGGAAGTTGACGAATATCTCGCTGCCGTGCGGCGTGTGAGTTACCTCCGGATGGAACTGCACGCCGAAGAACGGGATCGTGCGATGCCTCACGGCCGCGTATGGGCAGGTTTTCGTTGTCGCCATCGCGACGAAGTCCGCCCCGAGATCGTGGATCTGGTCGCCGTGGCTCATCCAGACGCTGGTTTCGGTGGGGACGTTTTTCAGCAGCGTGTCGGTTTCGAGGACGGTAAGCGACGCCCGGCCGAACTCGCGTGAGGCGGCGGGTTTGATGTCCGCGCCGAGCATCTGGCAGGACAGTTGCATGCCGTAGCAGATGGCCAGGATCGGCACGCCGAGCTCGAATATCTCCTTGCGGCATCGGGGCGCGCCGTCCTCGTAGACGCTGGAAGGCCCGCCGGTGAAGATCAGGCCCTTTACGTTGAGGTCGCGTATTTCCTCGGCAGAGACGTCCGGCCTGGCGAGCACGCTGTAGACACCGTTCTCGCGCACGCGGCGCGCGATCAGTTGTGCGTACTGGCTCCCGAAATCCAGGATCACGATGGTTTCCGCTTGTCCGACTCGCTCGCTCATTGCCATTGCCTCAACAGTCCATTCCATGTGCCGGGTGTGAAGGACGCATGATACGCCGGGGTGGGGGGGATGGCAATATCGAAGGGGCTCAGGGCGAGTACACGCCCATCGTCGCGAGCTCGGCGATTCGGTCGGCGAACCATTGTCGGCTTTTGAGCAGCAGGGACGGATGGCCCGCCCATGGCACGGAGTAGAGGCGTTTTGGTTGCGGGGCGGCCTCGAACACGGCCCGGCCCTGGGAGTAGGGCACTATCATGTCGAGCAGCCCGTGAATGACGATCAGCGGGCAGTTCAGGTGGCCTGCGGCTTGGACGGTGGAGGTGTCGTCGCGGTCGAAGCCGGCGATTTCGGCGGCGCGGGCCCAGACGGCCTGGAACTTTTCTTTACTCATCAGTGGCACGGCGCGGCGGGTGATGCTCGGGCCATCGGCGAACGGTGCGGCTGCGACGGCACCTCGAACGAGCGGGTCGATGGCGGAGTATTGCACCGCGATGGCGGCCCCCATCGAGAAGCCGAATACCCATAGTGGGTCTGGCGCGTCGCCGGTGGTGCGGAGGTGGGTCATCAGGGCGGCGAGGTCGCGTTTTTCCAGTGCTCCGAAGGTGGTGTGCTCGCCTGTGCTCGCTCCGTGGCGCCGCAGGTCCGGCAGGATGACGTTGAACCCGCGGCTCGCCATGATCTCGCCGAGGTCGAAGAAGCGAGCCTTGGAATCCCACAGGCCATGGATTATCAGCACAGTGCCCGGCGAGGCTGCGGCGACAGGCCCACGCCCGCGGATGAGCCAGACATCCAACTCGACGTCGTCGTTGGGCGAAAATCGAATGTGCTTGTCGATCCGCCCTGCCTTTATGAGCTTATCGATGTTGGGCAGTGTTGCAAGGCGAAGGTGCCCAGGTATTCGGCAGTGTCGCAGCACTCGCATCGCGTAGAAGTCCAGACCGCGAAAGCCTCGGGCGGCAGGGCCGGTGGCGTTGTCTTGATCAGCATTGGCCATGGGCGAGGCGCCGTCCTTTCACGGCAGCGATATGCCTATGTTCTGTGGAACTGTTTTTCGAGATCCTTGAGGGTTAGTCTCAGCGTGGTCGGTCTGCCGTGGGGGCAGGCGGAGGCCTTCTCGGCAGTCTGGGCGCGCTCCAGCAGCGAGGCGATTTCCTGATCCGTCAGCGGGTCGCCTGCCTTGACGGCGGCTTTGCAACTCATCATGGCGAGCACATCTTCCAGCAGTCGTTCGGCGTCGAGCGTTTCATCCTCGGCGAGGCGGTCGAGCAATTCGCGGAGGAACTCGTCCGGGCTTACACCGCGGGCGGTGAGGAGGCTGGGGAACTGCTGGACGGCCATCGTATTCGGACCGAAGGGGGAGACCTCGATTCCCAGCCTGGCCAGCAGTTCGGCATGCTGTTCCAGCGTTGCTGCCTCGGCTTGGCTGACGGAGAATGTTGCGGGGATGAGCATCCGCTGGCCGGCGAGCTTGCCGTCGGCGAGGCGTTCGCGCAGCTCGTTGTAGAGGATTCGCTCGTGCAGGGCATGTTGGTCGATAATCTCAAGTCCGTCGGGCGTCTGGATGACGAGGTAGCTGTTATGCACCTGCATGGCCCCGGCGCCGGTGGGTTGGGGGATTTCGACGGGTGATTCGGGCTTGGCGACGCCGTCAAGGGGGTCTGCGGCGACCAGCCCGGCCGGGGCGGAAGGTGCGGCGTTACCGGCGTGTGCATGGCTGGCTGAACGTGGCGCTTGCCACGAGCGTGGCTGGGCGGGAAAGTCGAGCTTGGGTTGTGGCGTGGGTGCGGACTTGAAGAAGTCCGCCAGGGCCTCGCGGAGTGATTCCCGGCGCTGGTTGGAGAGTTGTTCTGGACCTTCATGGCCGGGCTCGTTCTCGATTTCCGTGGCGGCCCGTTCGGCCGTCGCGCCGGGTGTCGGTGCGATGGAGGCGACCTTCACGTCCGGGTTGAGTTCCGCACGCGCGAGCGTTTCCTTCAGCGCCGCCAGCACCTCGCCATGCACGGCCTGGCTGTTCTGAAAGCGGACCTCGACCTTCGTCGGATGGACGTTGACGTCCACATCCTCGGGCGGAATCTGGATGAAGATAAACGCCGCAGGCCAGCGGTGGGGGTCGATCCGACCCCGGAAAGCCTCCCGCAGTGCGTGCGAGAGCAGTCGGTCGCGGATGTACCGCCCGTTGAGAAAGAAGTACTGCCATTTGCTCGTTGCCCGCGCACCGGACGGCGGGGCGACCAGGCCGGCAACCGTGACGCTGCCACCGCCACGGCGGATGATCGGCAGCAGGGCCTCGCTGAGTTCCCGGCCGAACAGGTCTGTCGCGCGTTGGGCAGTGCTAGTGGTGGCGGGGAGGTTTTTCATTTCCCTGCCGTTGTGGGTGAGCGTGAACCCCACCTGCGGATTCGGCAGGGCCAAGCGGGTGATCTGCTCTGAGATGTGCCCGATTTCCGTGGTGGCGGTGCGCATGAACTTCCGCCGGGCGGGCGTGTTGAAGAAGAGGTCTCGGATGGTGATGGTAGTTCCCGGCGCTGCCGGGCATGGGCGGACCTGGCCGCCGGTTTCTCCGGATGCCTCTATTTCGCATCCGCCGGCCTCGTCGCGTGGTCGCGTCTGGATTCTCGCGTGCGATATCGACGCGATGGACGCCAGCGCCTCGCCCCGGAACCCCAGCGTGGCGATGGCGAACAGGTCGTCCTCGCCGATAAGCTTGCTGGTGGCGTGCGGGCGGAAGGCAAGGGCCAGGTCTTCGGGACCCATGCCGCATCCGTTGTCGGTCACCTGGATCAACTTGCGCCCGCCGTCTTCGATGGCAACGTCGATGCGTTCGGCGCCGGCGTCGATTGCGTTCTCGACGAGTTCCTTAACGACGCTGGCAGGGCGTTCGATGACCTCGCCGGCGGCGATTTTGTTGACCAAGTGTGTTGGAAGAACCTGGATTGCCATGCGGCCAATTCTAGCAGAACCCACCGGACAAAGCTATTTAGCAGGGATGGATGGCATGCAGGGGATACGGAAGAAGCATTTAGAGCAAAGATAGACGCGGATAAACGCTGAAAGAAGCGTCAATGCGACCGACGCCCTTGCAGTCTTGTATTCTCCGCCTCCCCTGTATCCCTGCTAATCCTTGAGTCCGTATTCTTTGATTTTGCGATACAGGGTCCGCTCGCCGATGCCAAGGATATTGGCGGCCTGCTCGCGGTTGCCCTGGACCATTTGCAGAGTGTTGCGGATGAGTTCCTTCTCGGCCTCTTCCAGGCTTATCCCGGCGAGTTGGCCCAACTGGGCGTTTGCGAGTTGCTCGGGGCCTTTGTAGATATCGGTGGGCAGGTCATCGACGGCAACTTTATCGCCGGAGGCCAGGACGACCATGTTCTCCACGACGTTGCGGAGTTGGCGGATATTCCCAGGCCATGGGTATGCCATCAGCACGCGGCGGGCGTCGGCGGTCACGCCATTTACCTTCGTGCCGTGGCCTGCGTTGGTATGCTTGATAAAGTGGTCGATCAGCAGCGGGATGTCCTCACGTCGCTGGCGCAGCGGCGGCATCTCGAACGTCACTCCCTTTATGCGGAAGTAGAGGTCCTCGCGGAACTGTTTCTCGCGGACCCGCTCCGTCAGGTCGGTATTGGTGGCGCTGAGGACGCGAACATTGACGCGGATCGGGTCGTTGGTGCCGACTCGCACCACCTCGCCGTTTTCCAGCACGCGGAGCAGCTTGGCCTGCATCGCCAGCGGCATGTCGCCGACCTCGTCGAGGAACAGTGTCCCGCCGTCGGCGTACTCGAATCTGCCTGGCCTGTCGGCGGCGGCGCCGGTGAAGGCGCCCTTGACGTGCCCGAACAGTTCATCCTCCAGCAGCGTCTCGCTGAGCCCGGCACAGTTGATGGCCACGAACTTCTTGTCGCTGCGGCTGGAGTTGTGGTGGATCGCTCCGGCAAGCAGATCCTTGCCCGTGCCGGATTCCCCGAGGATCAGCACCGGCAGCTCCGTAGGGGCGATTCGCCGGACCGTGTCGAGAATCTTGAGCATCTTCGGCGAATGGCCCACGATGTTCTCGAAGCCGTACAGGTCGTCCACGCGCTTGCGCAGATCACGGATCGTGCGACGCTGGGCGGTGACCTCGGCCGCCCTGGCGACCACCACGCGAAACTCGTCCAGGTCCAGCGGCTTTTGAACGTAGTCGAACGCGCCCTGCTGGAGAGCCTGGCGACAGGTTTCGACTGAAGAGTGGGCCGTAATGAGAATGACCTTGGTGCCCGGCGCATGCTCGGTGGCGGCGGCGAGGACCTTCAGACCGCCCTCGGCCTCGCTGGCCAGGACGAGGTCCGTTACGATGATGTCGAACCGCTTGGCCTGTATGCGAGCCAGGGCGGTGGGAAGGTCATTAACCGCGGTGCAGGCATGGCCCATGCGCGAGAGGCCCTCCTCGATAGCCTCGGCGTGAGCCTCTTCGTCCTCGACGATCAGTATGTCCGCCACCGCAGGCTCGGTTTTGTCAAATGGAATCGGTGTCATAGGCCAATAACGGTAGCGTATTGGGCACCGGCTGTCAATCAGCGGGGACATCAACGGCCACAAAGCACAGACAGCAGGGACCTGCACTATCGGCAGGCAGGTGCATGGGATTCAGGGGA
>CAZMBZ010000113.1:0-15295 GCA_964564285.1 uncultured Planctomycetaceae bacterium
TGTTGGTGATCGGTTTCGGCAACCCCGGACGGATCGACGATGGGCTGGGTCCTGCCGTGATCGAGGCTCTGGAAAAGCTCGCCATTGAAGGCGTGGATCTCGACGCGGATTACCAGTTAATCGTCGAGGATGCCGCCGAGGTCTCTGCACACGAGGTGGTGGTCTTTGCCGATGCCGCCGAGACCGGGCCGGAACCGTTTTACTTTCGGCCTGTCGAACCGAAGCACGAACTGGGCTTCTCCAGCCACGGCTGTGAGCCCGGGCAGGTGATGGCATTGGCCCAAGAGTTGTTCGGTGCCAAGACGAAGGGCTATATCCTAGGCATCCGAGGATACGAGTTTAACGAGTTTCGCGAGGAGCTGTCTGATAAGGCCCGAGCGAACCTTGCTGCCGCGACGGAGTTTCTCGTGAAGGTGCTTCGCAGCCGGGATTTCGAGGCGGTGGCTGAAAAGAAAATTGTCGCAGAGACACAGAGTCACGGAAAATAGAAGAAGAAACATTAGAAGGGCATTACACGGACCTGCCTGCCGGCAGGCAGGTTAAAGGATTACATGGACAGAAACATCCGTTTCTTCTTAATCCATTTAATCACGTAATCCATGTAATCACTCTCTAAAGCTGTTTTTCCTTTTTAGATAACGAGAGATGGAACGCCAGCGGAGCAGGCCAACCGGCGAGACAAAAGAGGATCGACCATGCAAGACGGAAAACACGTGATCATGTATGTTGATGACGATCAGGACGTGCTGGACAGCTCCCGCGTGGTGCTGGAGAGCAACGGCTACGTCATGGTCGAAGCCAGCAGTGCCGAGGAAGGCCTGAAGCTCTACAAGACCGCCGACCCGGACCTGCTCATTGTCGACCTGATGATGGAAGAAGTCGACGCCGGCGCGCAGCTCGTTCGCGAGCTCAAGGCCGAGGGCAACACCAAGCCCATCTACATGCTGAGTTCCGTGGGCGACGGTCTGAGCATGAACGTCGACCCATCCGCTCTGGGCCTCTCCGGCGTGCTCCAGAAACCCGTAGACAGCAAGGTCCTGCTGACGCTCATCAAAGCCAAACTGTCCCACTGACCGGGCGCGGTAATCCGGAAAGCGTTTCTTGGCTTGCGGTCTACAGCAACTGCGACAAGAACGTCCTTGCGGGCACAATCAGCGGTGGCTTGGGCTTGGCGAAGCAGTCGGCGTCGACGTATGGGATGTCGAGTACAACCTGGAAGGCGAACGGCGCCTTTATCTGGCTCTGGAAATACCCCAAAGATTTACTGGGTCGGCCATCTGCTTTTTTGACTTCCACCAGCATCCAGGGCTTGCGGTCTTTCACCACAACGAAATCCACCTCCTGTTTGAGACTGTCTCGCAGATAGCCAAGTTGAAACTCGCCGAGCCCGAGGTCGGTCCACCCTTCGACGGCCTTGATAAGATGACAGGCGACGAAGGTCTCGGCGCGTTTGCCGTCATCGGCGATGCTCGACCAGTCGCGCAGGAACCACTTGGGCTCTTTGCGCAGTGACTTCGAGACGTTCTTGAACCACGGGCGAAGGAGGAACCCAAGGTGGAATCCGCATAGCGTCCTGATCCATCGGCTTAGTGTGTCCTGGGAGACCTGCACCTGCCTGGCCAGGCTGCTGTAGACAAGTTGGTCGCCGGAACGCTCCATGAGGACGTTCACGAGCGCCTCGATTTGTCCGAGTTCCTGAATCCTGGTCAGGTCGCGGATGTCCTCGCGCAAAAGCTGTTGCTGACGAAGGCTGCTCCATCGCCGCGTGAAGCGAAGATCGCGTTTGAGGAAAGGTTCGGGGTATCCCCCGTGCGCCCAAAGGGCATCGAAGTCCTCATCGGAGATCCGGTGCGGCGGGCGAACGATCTTCCGGGGGTCGGGTACCTCCTGGTTTAGTACCTCGCCGACGCTGAAGGGGTGCATGCGATACAGGAAATAGCGGCCCATGAGGCTGTCGCCACCACGGCGATACGCATCCATGCGGCTGCTGCCTGTAACGATCGCGCGGACCGAATCGGCATAGGTGTCGTAGAAGCCTTTCAGGAAGGACTTCCATCGGGCGAACTTGTGCAGTTCGTCGAACACGGCCACGGGGGGCTGCTGGCTCAGTCGGTCCAACCCCAGCCGGCTTGCGGTGGCGGCTGGGCCTTGCAGTATTACCTGGCGGTCGTCGGAGTTGTCCCAGTTCAGGTAGCCCGAGGACAGTCCCCGGCAGGTGGTGGTCTTGCCCACCTGACGCGGACCAACCACAAACGCCATCTGCCGATGACGCTCCAGGTGCTCAGCAAGCATTGTGTCGTAGAGTCGAATCTGACGTTTCATGCCTGTACCATTATCGACGTCATCGTGGAATAATCCAGATAATTCCACGATGGTGTCGATTTTGATCTAGGGGCTGAACCCGTGTCTGGCCAGCCGAATCGACTGCGTCGCAAATGCCGCGAGGGTTGATATCGCCTATTGGGACATGGTTTCTAAGACGGGCGCATGGTACCGCAGGCGAAGTGCATTGGGAAACATGCCACCATCCGCCGGGCTACTTCTCGGTGAGTTGCTTCAGGGCATTCCTGGCAGCCTTGCTGGTTATCTTGTCCTGATGTTGTTGAGCGATTCGCCTAAGTCGATCCTTATCGCCGAAGTCATGAAGGGCCAGTACTCCTGCAAGCTGAACCTTGAGGTCGAGGTGGGCAAGCGCGATGTCGTATATGCGCGGCGCATACGCGGCCCAGCGCAGCGCCCCCATCAGACTGATGACATTACCCAATAAGCGAGGGTTTTTTGATTGAAGGGCATCGTCATAATGGGAGCTGTGCTGATGCGGGAAGCAGGCTTGCAGCACGACGGCAGCATAACTTGCCACATCCTCGTTTTCATCCCCCATGAACGGGATTATGTTTCCAATGGCTTCATCGCCGCCTTGTGCCACAAAAATATCGATCTGCTTTCCCTTGGGGGACTTGCGGACACTCTCCAGTTCCTGGTAGATGTCGGTAAGTATTTGGCCCGCTTCAGGCGATTCCGCGACAATTGCGTTCAGGCGGACGCTTTCCTTGTAAATCGCCCACGAGTTGGGTCCCAAGGTCAGGCCGTTCATCAGCATGTGCATCACGATCAACGGGACAAGCGTTCGCATCCGAAGCCGCCATAGCCCAAATATGAGCCCAAGCCCCGCCGGGATCACTGCTGCCGATCCATATTCGGCTACATGGCCAAGCCCGAAGAGTGTCGCCTGGATCACGACTGCCGCCGGCCTTGGCACAAGGAAGCACAATTGATCCTGTACATAACCACGCCAGAAAAGTTCCTCGGCAAAGGGCACCACGATGATGCCGAGGATCGCGGCCATGACTACCAGGACGGGGCTGACCAATCGAAGAAGGGCAGGCCTGTGATAATTGAGAACCCCTGCCTTGATCAGGCTCCCTCCTGCAAACATGAGAACAAGAGTGGCAACCAGAAGGGCAACCGTCAGTCCCCAATGAGCCCGAGTATTTCGCATCCAGGCCAGGTCAAAACCAGCTACCCGTGGGATTCGCCACAGGAGCAGCAGAGGCAACAGGATCATCATTGCGGCGCTGACATAGCTAAGAATCGTGCGTGTAACCGTGAATGGTCCGCACCAGTTGGAAGCGAAGATGACAACATGCGTGATGCCGATCAGTGCCGCCAGAACGATGAGCCTTCTGCCTTGCCCTGACAATCGGCCTGCACCCTCTTCACCCATGGCAATTCCCTACCCAGGTTGGCAACGGGCACCGCTGAGCCGGATTCCAATCACAGATTTAATTTTCCCAGCGGCTCGATCAGTTCGCTCACGAACGTCCCGACCTTTTCCACCATCGCCTCGCGGGGCTCGGTTTTGTGGTCGGTGATTCTGCGGATGATGGCTGAGCCTACTATGGCGCCGTCGGCTACGGTGCAGATGCTGGCTACGGTTTCGGGTTTGGAGATCCCAAAGCCAACGCAGATGGGCGTGTCGGTGTGGGTTCGCAGCTCGGCCACGCCTTTGATGGTCTCCGGCGGGAGCGAGTCTCGCTGGCCTGTGATGCCGGCGACGCTGATGTAGTAGATGAACGCCTGGCTGCGAGCGGCGATATCAAGCCGGCGCTGCGGTGGGGTGGTCGGGGCTATCAGCAGCACGTTCGCGATGCCATGGGCGGCGGCGATAGGCTCGATGGCGCCGACCTCCTCGACGGGCAGGTCAGGAATGATGAGCCCGTCGAAGCCCGCGGCGGCGGCTTCTGCGATGTACTTGGCCGGACCGTGACGGTAGATGATGGAGTAGCTTCCCATCGCCGTCAGGCCCATCTTGCCGCCGGCGTCGCGGTATCGGCGGACGGTTTCGAATATCTTCGCCACCGTCACGCCGCGGTCGAGGGCCTCTGTGTACGAAGCCTGGATTGTCGGCCCGTCGGCGATCGGGTCGGAGAAGGGCATGCCAATCTCGCATATCCGCACGCCTCGCCGCTCGAAGTCCGCCAGCAGGGCGGCGGTGGTTTCCAAGTCTGGATACCCGGCCGTGATGAACGGCATGAGCGTATGTCGGTCGGCCGATCGCAGATCGGCAAACACGCGGACAAGGCGGTTGTCGCTCAGGTTGGTGCTCATTTGATCGGCCCTTCCTCGTCCAGTTGTCCTTTTCGCTGGAGTATTTCGGCGATCTCGTTGCAGTCCTTATCGCCCCGGCCTGACAGGTTGACCAGCAGGATCTTGTCCTTACCCATCGTTGGCGCGAGTTTCACGGCCTCGGCGATAGCGTGGGCGCTTTCCAGTGCGGGGATGATTCCCTCGGCGCGGCTTAGGGTTATCACGGCATCGAGCGCCTCGTCGTCGGTTCGCGAGGTATAGCGGACTCGTCCTGAGTCTCGCCAGAAGGAATGTTGCGGGCCGACGCCGGGGTAGTCCAGCCCGGCGGAGACGCTGTGGACTGGCGCGGTCTGGCCGTCGTCGTCCTGAAGGACGTAGCTCTTAGATCCGTGCAGGACGCCTGGCTTGCCGGCAGACAAACTGGCGGCGTGGTCGCCGAGTTTGGTGCTTCGTCCGCCGGCTTCGACGCCGACCATCGCCACGTCCGCGTCGTCGATCATCGGCACGAATATCCCGCTGGCGTTGCTCCCGCCGCCGACGCAGGCGACGATGACATCCGGCAGTCTGCCTTCGGTTTCGAGCATCTGCCGCCTGGCCTCGCGTCCGATGCAGCTTTGGAAGTCCGTGACCAGTTCCGGGAACGGGTGCGGCCCAGCCACCGTGCCGAGCACGTAATGCGTGTGCTCAACGCTGGCCATCCAGTCCCGCATTGCCTCGTTGAGGGCGTCCTTTAGCGTACACTGCCCGCTGGTGACCGGTATCACCTTTGCCCCGAGCAGCTTCATCCGGAAGACGTTCAGCTTCTGGCGGCGGATATCCTCGGTGCCCATGTACACTTCGCAGTCGAGCCCGAATACCGCCGCCGCCGTCGCCGTCGCCACGCCGTGCTGGCCGGCGCCGGTCTCGGCGATCACGCGTTTTTTGCCCATGCGGATCGTTAGCAGCGCCTGGCCTAGCGTGTTGTTTATCTTGTGCGCGCCGGTGTGGTTCATGTCCTCGCGCTTGAGGTAGATTTTCGCCCCGCCGAGTTGTTCGGTCAGGCGACGGCACAGGTAAAGCTCGCTGGGCCTGCCGGCAATCTCACGCCAGCACCGCTCCAGCTCCGCGTGGAAGCTGTCGTCGGCCATGGCGGAGCGATATTCACGCTCCAACTGGTGCAGCGCGCCCATGAGCGTCTCGGGCACGAATTGCCCGCCATAAGGGCCGAAGTAGCCCTCGCGCGGCTTGATGATTTTCTTGGTCTTGTCTGTCATGTCCGGCTTCTTTCTTGAGTCGAACAAATATACCGTCTGGCCGAGCGTTGCGAAACGCCATTGTCAAAAACGCTGGCTGTTCTGTTACAATGGATCATACGATTCTGACGGACTTTGGAGCTGCCCATGATTACGATAATACGTTCGAGGCGCCTGTCGGCAGCGGCGTGCGTGATGACTTTCGCCATCGCCTGGGCGAGTTGGGCGGCCCCGGCCAAGCCCAAGCCCATCGGGCCGGTCGCGACCAGGCCGGCCGCGAGCGACATACTCAAGACCCCGACGAGTTCCCCTGCCGATCGGGCCAGACTGCGTCGCCAGCTTTTCCGGAAGGCCCGCGAGGTCGCGGCGCTGAATCGGAAGCTCACCGCGTATTTCCAGGCCGAGCAGTACGACAAGTGCGAGCCGGTGATAAAGCAGATCCTCGATGTAACCCCCAGGAGTCCGATTGCCTGGTACAACTATGCCTGCTATTTCAGCCGCGTCGGCCAGGGCGAAAAGGCCATCGAGAGCCTCACCAAGGCGATCGAGCACGGGTACAGTTCGTTTGGCTATCTCGAGCGCGACCCGGACCTCGATGCCATTCGCAAGCTGCCGAACTACAGGCAACTCCGAGCCCTTCAGGAGCGGGTCCAGCGTGAGCGGGCAAACAAGGTCCGCGATGCTCTTGTCGAGCAGTTCGGCAAGGATTACGTTTACGAGATAGACCACGACCGCAAGCTGGTCTTCGCCACCAACATAGACAGCCAGACGCTCAGCGAGATGAAGCAGCGTTTGACAGCCTACGCCACGGTGCAGTGGAAAGACCTTTTCGACAACGCTTTCGAGAAGTACCTGACTATCGTCATACCCAGGAAAGACGACTGGCGATGGGGCCAGAGGGTCGGCGGCTTTTACGCCCGGTCCTCGAACATGCTTATCGCCCGGACCGTCGGGCTGACGCTGGTCCACGAATTCACGCACGCCCTGCACTACGCCGACCAGGAAGGTTTCGGCCAGTCGCACCCGATATGGATAACCGAGGGGTTAGCGACGCTGTTCGAGAGTTCACGGATCATCGACGGCCATGCCGTGCCGACGACCAATAGTCGGCTCAACGCACTGCAAAGGCTGCTTCGTCGCAAGGCTCAAATCCCCCTGGCTGAGCTTATACGGGCCAGCCATGCCAAGTTCATGCAGAACCCCACCGCATCTTACAGTGAGGTGCGGTACTTCATGATGTACCTTCATTCCAAGGGCATGCTCCGCAAGTGGTACAACGCGTACGTCGAGGGTTACGATTCCGACATTACTGGCAGGGCATCAATGGAGAAGGTGTTCGGCAGGAAGCTCGAAAAGATCGAGGCTAACTGGCACGAGTGGGTTATGGACCAGAAGCCAGCCCTCACCCGCCTGCCGCGAGACAGCGCGTACATCGGCATACAACTGGCCCAGGCCATCGATGGCGTGGAGGTCGTCAGGGCTATCTCCGGTGGTGGGGCCGACAAGGCTGGGCTCAAACGCGGCGATGTGATACTCCAGATCGACGACGTGCGGACGATCGAGCCTGCCCAGCTGATGAAAGTGGTGAATTCCCACGACGCCGGCGACAAGGTAAAGATTCGCTACCGTCGCGACGGCAAGTACCAGACCGTCGCCGTCACGCTGACCAAGATGCCCCCGGCCAGGCGCCTGCCAAGGCTTCGCCCGATAAGACCCGCCACGACCGCTCCGAAGACCAGACCCGCCACAAGCAGGCCCGCGGGCCCGCCAAAGCGACGCACACTTCCCCCGCTAAAGAAAACCGACAGGAAAAAGGCGGCATAACGAGTGGAAAGAGGTCTTAGGTCCAAGGTTTCAGGGCGCGTCTTGGTGCGATTTTGAGGCCTGTTCGCTTCAGCGAGCAGGGCAATGTCCCAGGAACGTAGCCCCTAATAAGACCTGAAACCGATTTTCCCGATCACATGTGCAGGAAGTTAGCCAGGAGTTGATGGCCAATTGCGGTCAGGAAGCTTTCGGGGTGGTATTGCACGCCTTCGGTGGGGTGGGTTTTAGAGCGGATGCCCATCAATTCGTGCTGGTCAACCGACCAGGCGGTTTCGATGAAGTCCGGATCAAGCCCATCGGTGTCGACGATCAGGCTGTGATATCGCGTGGCCGTGAATGGCATGGGCAGTTCGCGGTAAACGCCCTTGCCGTCGTGCTTGATCTCACTGGTCTTGCCGTGCATCAGTCTAGGCGCTCGGATCACCTTGGCGCCGAATACCTGGGCTATGGCCTGATGGCCCAGGCAGACGCCAAGAATCGGCACCTTGCCATGGAAGTGGCGGATGTAATCGCAACTGAGTCCCGCCTCGTTGGGGGTGCATGGGCCTGGCGATATGATCAGGTGCGTGGGTTTGAAATCCGCTTCGGCCTGGGCGGGCACCATCACGTCGTTGCGGACGACACGGACCTCAACGCCCCGCCCCAGTTCGCCGATTCGCTGGACCAGATTGTATGTGAAGCTGTCGTAGTTATCGAGCAGTAAGATCATAAGCGTACCGTACGCGCGCCCAGGTCGGTGTGCAACCCTCTGATCCATCCGGGGGAGCGACTGACAGCGTGATCCTGGTGTCAGCCTCTCGCCCTGTCTGTTCCGGCCTGGGGTGTTTCGCGGGCCTGCCAGGCTGGCTATTGGGCGGCTACGACTTCCGTGACGGCGGGCACCTTCTGCTTGAGGTGGCGCTCGACGCCCATCTTGAGCGTCATGGCTGCGCCCGGACAACCCTTGCAGGCCCCTTGCAGTCGCACCGAGACCACTCCAGTAGCTTCATCTACGTTGACAAGTTCGATGTCCCCGCCGTCAGCCTGGAGCATTGGGCGGATTCCTTCGATAACTTCGCGGACCTGATCGGTCATCGTGGGGCTGTTGGTGGCATCTTCGCTCATTGCTATTCCTCAAGTTAGTAAGTCTTACTGAAACACTTATGCAGGCGTGTAGCCTTTGGAAGCCCATTATAGGAAAGCATTCGGCGTCGGCAACAAAGGTTCGGCCTCAAACCCGGCAAGATTCTTTCCTCGCGACAGGAAAGGTGTGACCCGGCTTTGCCAAACTCGGAATAATCCGCCGAACTGTGCCTATTTCCACCGGTTGTAAACCTTCCTGGCCAACGGCCAACAGCTTTTCCACCGATTGCCCATCGGTAGGGGGTAAAACTTTTTTTAATACGAGATATGGGGCTTCTTGACAGGATTGACAACATGTGTTAGTATTGTGTTTGGTATTGATAGCTGTCGGAAGTTTTTTTTCTTAAAACTCAAGCGTTGTGAATTGCTAAACTTGCAGACAAACCACTAAAACTTGGGATAAAGCATGTTGACGCCCCCTACATGTGGGGGTATGGTTTTACTTGTTGTATGCAGATGGCATATCGTAAAGGGCCATGCAAAGGAGATCGAGACGCAAGGAATCTTAAGAGCAGCAGAGTCGTTCGGGGATTGTGCTCCTTGCGTACTGATCATCTGGCCCTGTAGTGCATTTTGAAAAGTGATTTCGCGCAAAGTGATTTTGCGCTCGGAGTCTCTATTACTGACATAGCAACCGGGAGTAGCTGATGATTTCCCGCGATCCTTTAGAACCTAAAGATTCGGCGGACAACAAGCGGGCCGTGGCGCCTGCCAAGGACGGCTTGGCGGTCGAGCAGGTGTTTTCGACGCCCGGCGTTCATCCCTTTGAGCAGATTCAGTGGGACACGCGTCCCGCTCGGATTGCAGACGGTGCCGGTAAAGCCATATTCGAGCAGGACGACGTCGAGGTTCCCGCCACGTGGAGCCAGCTTGCCACCAACGTTGTGGTCAGCAAGTATTTCTATGGTGAGAAGGGCACTCCCGAGCGCGAAAGCTCAACCAGGCAACTGGTCCATCGCGTCGCTCGCACGATTGCCGACTGGGGCCAGGCCGACGGCGTTTTCGCGACGCCCGAGGACGGAGAGCGGTTCTACCAGGATTTGACGTATCTCTGCATAAACCAGTACGCTGCGTTCAACTCGCCGGTCTGGTTCAACGTCGGGCTCCTGCACGTAAACGGCGTGCCCGGTTCGGAGGGCAGTTTTCACTGGGATGCCGAACAGAACAAGCCGGTCCGCACCATGCGAAGCTACGAGTATCCGCAGTCCTCGGCGTGCTTCATCCAGTCGGTTGATGACACGATGGAGGACATCATGCGACTGGCGGCGGCCGAGGCGATGCTCTTCAAGTACGGATCGGGCACAGGCACGGATCTGTCCACGATTCGCAGCAGTCGGGAGAAGCTCTCGGGCGGAGGCACGCCTTCTGGCCCGCTGAGCTTCATGCGAATATACGATCAGGTTGCGGGCGTCATCCGTAGCGGCGGAAAGACCCGCCGGGCCGCAAAGATGCAGTCGCTCCGCTGCGACCATCCGGACATCAAGGAGTTCATCGAGTGCAAGATGGTCGAGGAGAAGAAGGCCTGGGCACTCATCGACGCCGGCTACGACGGGTCGATTGACGGCGATGCCTACGCATCGGTCATGTACCAGAACTCGAACCTCTCGATCCGCTTGACCGACGAGTTCATGCAAGCCGCCATCGATGGCAAGCCATGGCAGACCCGTGCCGTAACGACCGGCAAGCCGATGGACAAGTACTCGGCCAGCGAATTGCTGGACCTCATCGCCGAGGGAACGCGGGTCTGTGGCGATCCCGGCGTGCAGTATCACAGCACGGTCAATCACTGGCACACCTGCAAGGCCTCCGGACCCATTAACGCATCGAATCCGTGCAGCGAGTATATGTTCCTCAACGACTCGGCCTGCAATCTCGCGAGCCTCAACCTCATGAAGTTCCGCCTGCCCGACGGGAGCTTTGACATCGAGCGATTCCGCGCGGCCGTGCGCATCTTCGTCATCGCCCAGGAGATTCTCGTCGACCGCAGCAGCTATCCCGTCGACAGGATCTGCCGGAACAGCCACGACTACCGCCCGCTGGGCCTTGGCTATGCGAATCTCGGTTGCCTGATAATGTCGCTGGGCTTGCCATATGACAGCGACGCCGGGCGGGCGATTGCGGCTGCGGTCACGGCGGTGATGACCTCGACGGCTTACACTGCCAGCAGCGAGCTTTCCAGCAGGCTTGGTTCGTTCCCGCAATACTCCTCCAATCAGGAGGAAATGCTTCAGGTTCTGCGGATGCACCGCGAAGCGGCCGAGGGCATCAGCGCGTCGGATTGCCCCGAGGAGCTTCGCCGTCAGGCGATTGCCTGCTGGGAGGAGGCGGTTGCCTCGGCCGAGGCGTTCGGCTGTCGCAACGCCCAGGTGACGGTGCTCGCTCCGACGGGGACCATTGGTTTTATGATGGACTGCGACACAACGGGCGTCGAGCCGGATATCGCCCTGGTGAAGTACAAATCTCTGGCTGGCGGCGGGATGTTCAAGATCGTCAACCAGACGGTTCCGCTGGCCCTGGAGCGACTGGGCTATTCGGAGAGTCAGATAGCCGCGATTATCGAGCATATCGACGACCACGACACCATTGAAGGCGCGTCGGATCTTGCCGACGAACACCTGCCGGTATTCGACTGCGCCTTCAAGCCCGCAAATGGCAAGCGGTTCATTCACTACATGGGCCACATCCGCATGATGGGCGCGGTCCAGCCGTTCTTGTCCGGGGCGATTTCCAAAACGGTCAACATGCCGAAGGAATCGACCGCCGAGGAAATCCGCAAGGTGTACGTTGAGGGCTGGAAGCTCGGGCTAAAGGCGGTTGCGATCTACCGCGACGGCTCCAAGCGCATTCAGCCGCTGAACACCTCCAGCGGCGAGAAATCCAGCGCCAAGTCGTCCCAGGACAAGGACGGGCAGGTGCTGCTCATCGACGAGGCGATGCTGGAGGCTGCCCGGCGCCTGCCGCACCGCGAGCGGCTGCCCGCGACTCGCCCATCGATCACGCACAAGTTCAGCGTCGGCGGGCACGAGGGCTATCTGACGGTCGGTCAGTACGAGGGTGGTCGGCCCGGCGAGTTGTTTGTGACCATGGCGAAGGAAGGTTCGACGGTTGGCGGCATGATGGATGCGTTCGCTACGTCGATCAGCCTTTGCCTTCAGTTTGGCGTGCCGCTCGAGGACCTCGTCAAGAAGTTCACTCACCAGCGTTTCGAGCCGAGCGGCATGACCAGTAACCGCGACATCCCCTTCGCCAAGAGTGTGGTGGATTATATTTTCCGTTGGCTCGGCTTGACGTTCATCGAGGAGTACCGCAAGACGAATCTGCCCAAACGTGGGCAATCCGAAGGACCGGCGCCCGCGCAGCCGGCGCGTCCGCAAATACCGGCATCCGAGGTCAGGGAGGATACCGCCTCGAATGCCGGCAGCGCCACACAGATCTCTGACAAGGATGTTAAGAGGTCTGGGGGCGCATCTTCCGGATTATATGTTACGACTTCGCAGGAAGATAACGTGCTCGCCGGTGCCAGTAGCAAGGCTATGACCGTACCGGCGGCGGGTGAGTTGTTGTCGCGGCGAATGGCACCGCAGGTCGAACGGGTCGACCAACAGTTCTCGCACTACCAGGAAGACGCGCCCGCATGCGATATTTGCGGGTCTATCACGGTGCGAAATGGCAACTGTTACAAATGTTATAACTGCGGTTCCTCCCTGGGTTGTAGCTGAGGAATCGCGACTAACGGGCGCTGGTGAAACGCCACGGCTGGAATTCCAGACGCCGGCGCCCGCTCAATGCGAGTGCTCACGGATGAGCCTTCGCCGAAGCGACGGGGAACTGCCGGGCAGCTTGGCCACCCGCCGGCCTTGCTGCCAGAGCGCCCCCGGAGATGTGGGATTCACCCGGTGTCGTCAAACGGGTTCAGGCCCGAATCACCCCGGGAGAGTCCAGGGATGTTACAACGGATTGGCTGACGCGAGGCGGCGGCAAGGGCGACGCCCGCCGCCTCGTACGCTTCGCTGGAATTTCCGCAGGCCGAAATTTATCCTAAAAGCGTTAAAGATAATTGAACGCTTGCTCCGAAGTGTTATGCTGAGTGGCGTAGTGGGACGTTTTGCGCTGCTCGCTTGAATTCCGTAAAGTAAAGTTGTCCGCTGCACCCGTACATGGTGTAGGTCTCCCTCCACCTACATCGAGGGTTGCGGCTATTTTGGCGATGCCTAAGGTCTCCCTCCGCCTTAGCATCGCCTTTTTTTATCCTGCCATCGCCCCAGAACCCAAACGCTCGGATTCAGGGCTTGACTTCCGCAGCCCCTTCGGCGCACAATACATCGACGTTGTCGGCACTTGTCGAAGCTTGGCATCAACCGGTAACAAGTGAGTGCCCCTAGCTCAATTGGATAGAGCACCGGTCTACGCAACCGTGGGAAGATGGAATACAACATACCGTAAATAAAGCACTTGCAGCATCGCATTCTGCCGAGTATCAAAATAAAAGCCTTTTTTGGTATCAAATTCCTGCCCTCAGCTGGTAAAATACCTCCGCGAACAGGGACGCTAATTCGGGATATTCCGCGGATGGTAATGGTCACGTTCAACGGCAAAACACACCCCCTCTTGCCAAAGTATACCAAGCTCTCGTACTTCAAGCGGAAGGGGCTGTTCAGGAAGTATGTCGGCGGTCGGATGTTCTACCTCGGCCCTGATGCGTTCAAAGCTCGCAAGCTTGCAGTGGTGATAAGCGTGTTCTGGTGTGTCCGGAAGGCAGAAGGCAGAACCTGGCAGCCGGAGGACCTGGAGTTCATCGGTATGGCCAAGGAACAGTTGGCCAAGGGGCTCGGCCGCGTTGTGCTTAAGCACGGCGACACCCATCTCGAGTTCGAGCACGGGGAGAAATACCCGTCATGGGGGAAGAAACGGAAGGGTCAAGCCGGAGGCGACAACATCAATGAAGGTGATGAAGGTGATGTCGGAATGGTCGGCGAAGCCATGGAGGCATTCAAAAGACAGTTCAGCAGCAACCCGCTCATCGCTGCATCCCACAGGTCGACGATGATCCAAAAGGTTGATGCACTGAAAACCGTGCTCTCACCAGACCGGGCTTTGGCGTCGATGGGATACGACGAGTTGACGGCGATGGTCAGCAAACTCACATCCCGCCCGAAGAGCGTGAAAACCGGAAAGAAGATCGCTGCCCAGACCGCGATTAACCTCATCTCGGCCGCACGGCAGTTCTTCAACTGGTTGCGAGATTCCGGGAGATGGGAGGAGCCGCGTGGCTTCGCTCGGATATTTCGCGTCAACCGCAAAGCCCTGTTGACCAACGCGGAGCGTAAAGAAGCCGCCACCGGAGTCGAGACGTTCACTGTGGAGGAACTCGATAAGCTCTGGCAGGCGGCAAACGAGCAGAACCGGCTCTTCCTAGCCTTGGCTCTCAATTGCGGGTTCGCTCAAATGGAAATCGCGACGCTGCGTGCGTGGGAAATTCATCTGGACATCGAACCGAAGCACATCGCCCGACATCGCCGGAAGACCGAAGTCTTCGGCCAATGGACGCTCTGGGATGTCACGGCAGACCTGCTGGAAAAACGCGTTCGTCGCACACCGAAAAACCCCGAGGAGCTCGCATTGCTCACACGTTATGCCAACCCCCTCGTGCGATACAGCGATAGTGGTCGAACCGACGCAATTGCGTTGGCTTGGCAAAAGCTGGTGGCTAAAGCAGGTGTGACCAAGTTGGGCTTCCGATTCCTGCGGAAAACGGGCGCCGACATGATCCGCAAGATTGCCGGCCTGGAGGTATCCGAGGCGTATCTGGCACACTCGGAGAAATCGCTGGCCCGGGTCTACAGTAACCGGGATTTCGACAAGCTCGCTGAGGCTTTGACGACGATGCGGACCCAACTCGCCGTGGTCTTCGACGAGCAACTATGGAAAGACCAGTCATACTGATTACCGAGAGCTGTCCAAGAGACAGCCCATCAATGGCGGGTTCCGCCGTGGTAAGGCTTGCCTCTACTAAGGCGGAATCCGTACGCCCATGATTGTCGCCTGCCCGGGAATTGTTCCCGAAGGAGTCGTATCAGATGAACCATGGTACTTTCCCGATGCCATGGCCACGTTTGCCGACATTGGCGATGCCGAGAAGTTTCTGCCGGAGCAACACGACGGGCGCAGCGTCTGGCCGGTGTTGTGCGGCAAGCGGAAACATTTGGAGCCGCAGCCGTTGTATTGGAACGGATATCTTGACAGCGGGTTCCGCCATGTTGTCCGACTGGGTCCCTGGAAACTCATGCGTTTCAGCTCCCTGAGCCGCAAACCCGGCATACCCGCCCCGGAACAGCCCGAGACGTTCCCCCCAGCCTATCTCGAGCTATACAACCTTGAAGCGGATCCAGGCGAGCGGACGAACGTGGCCAAAGAGAATCCGAACATCTGCCGGAAGCTCACCGGCATCATGAACGACACCTACACGCCGAACCCGTGGAAAGCCCCCGGAAAACTGATCCGGGTGTTATGAGAGTTTCGAGTAGACTCTG
>CAZMBZ010000114.1:0-15226 GCA_964564285.1 uncultured Planctomycetaceae bacterium
GATGCCCGGCTGGGCCTGGAGGCCTGGGCGGATGCGGTGGCGAAGGTTTGCGAGATCAAGTTGCCGCCGATTCCGGTGGGCTATTGCACGTGGTATCACGCTCGTGCGTCGGATGAAAAATCGCTGGCCGAGCAGACGGCCTTCGCGGCCGAGCACCTCAAGAAGTTCGGGTTGGACTTCCTGCAGATAGACGATGGCTGGCAGGAAGGCGTGAAGCGCAACGGGCCTCGCAAGAACTTCACCGCATATCGCAAGAAGGGTCCGTACCCATCAGGTATGAAGGCGACGGCGGACAATATTCGCGAGAAGGGATTCGTGCCGGGTCTGTGGTTCATGCCGTTCGCCGGCACGCATGATGATCCGTTCTTCGCGGACAAGCAGGAGATTTTCGCCAAGACCGCCGACGGCAAGCCGTACGAAGTGAAGTGGGGCGGCACGTGCATCGACATGACCAGCCCGGCCGGGCGGAAGTACATGGCGGACATCGTGCGTCGGGTCAGCCACGATTGGGGGTACAAGTATTTCAAGATGGATGGCATGTGGACTGGGACGGCAACCAAGCTGATGTACGTCAACAGCGGGTACAAGGATGACGGGATCGGCGAGTCGGTTCTGCATGATCCGAACGTGACGAACGTCGAGGCATACCGCAGCGGGCTGAAGCTGGTTCGCGAGACGGCCGGGGCGGATGTGTTTATTCTCGGCTGCTGCGCGCCGCAGAACATGCGGAGCTACGGCGGGGCGTTCGGCATGGTTGATGCGATGCGTATCGGCCCGGACAATGGCTGGCGTTGGGGCACGCTGAAGCGCGGGCCGATGTTCGGCACTTGGAATTACCATCTCAACGGGCGGATCTGGTGGAACGATCCGGACCCGTTGTACGTGCGAGGCTCGATGCCGACGGTGGAGGCCAGGCTGATTTGCTCGTGGGTGACCATCGCGGGGATGCTGAGCGTATCGAGTGATGGGTACGGCATGCTGACGCCGGAGCGTCTGGACATGCTCTCGCGCACGATGCCGAGTCATACTCTCCAGGCCCGGCCTGTGGATCTGTTCGACGAGAACCTGCCGCGGATATGGCATGTCGGCGACGCCAGCCGGACGCCGAGGCTTGACGTGGTGGGGTTGTTCAACTGGGATGATGCGGACTATGCGTTCGACGTTCCCATGTCGCGGCTGGGACTGTCGCCGGAGAAGCGTTACGCGGCGTTCGACTTCTGGGCGAACGAGATGGTCGGGCCATTCGAGGGCAAGCTCGCCAGCAAGCTTGTCAAACACACCTGCCAGATGCTGGCGATCCGCGAGGTGACGGACAGGCCGATGGTGTTGAGCACGTCGCGGCACATCATGCAGGGCGTGGTGGACCTTTCGGCGGAGACGTGGGACGCCAACGCCCGCGCGCTTGGCGCGACGAGTAAGGTCGTGGCCGGGGACCCGTATGAGGTCCGGGTGCTGACGAGTTCGTCGGTGGGTTCGTGGAAGGCGGCGAAGGTGGAATTGTCCGAGTCGGACGTCGCGGCCGGGGTGGTCGCGAAGCTGAAAATCGACGGCGAGATCACCCGCGTGACGATCGACTCGAAAACGAGTCGGAAAGTTGTCTGGAAGTTGGTTTTCGTGGTCAAATGAGCGAGTTACGCGGTGGTTTCGTGGGTCGGTAATGGTTTTCGGCGTGAAGAAACGGTATTTCGCGCCCTCAAAGCGTGAAAAGACGCGATTGTGGTGGCGTTGCGGTGGGTAGTCGTCGGGGCAGGAACGGTGCTAACGGGCTTGCAGGGCGATGCGGGGATGCAGGTTTTTGGTTTGGTTTGCGGGGTCCTGTGGTGTACAAATGAATGCGATGCGAACAGAGTTGCTGGTCAAATGGGAGTGCGGCAAGGATGCTACGTTGGTTTATAATTGGCGGGTTGGTGGCTTTGGCGACGGTTGGGGGCTGCCTCGTGCGTAATTCCCTTTCACCGGCTGACGTTTCGGCGAATGTCCGCGAGCCAAACCAGCCATTCGATGTGCATTGGACGGACAAACCGCTTGCCGAGATGTCCAAACCGGGTATCAAAGTATGCAAAACCACGGGAATTATGACGGTTTTTGACGGCAAGAAGCCGGTCAAGAGCTACCACGTGATATCGGGGGCGAATTCCGGCGATAAAGAGGCAGAAGGCGACAAGCGGACGCCGGAGGGTGTCTTTCGCGTGGTGGTGCGGAATCCCAAGTCCAAGTATGTGCTTTCGCTGGGGCTGGACTATCCCAACGCCGAGGATGCCGTGCGCGGCCTGAAGGCCAAGCTCATAACCCCCACGCAGTACAAGGCGATTGTCGAGGCCATAAGTCGAGTAAAACAGCCGCCTTGGAACACTTCGTTGGGTGGCGAAATAATGATCCACGGTGCCAAGGGCGATCGCACGGGCACGCTGGGGTGCATTTCGATGGCCGACGATGCGGTCCGCGAACTCTACCCGCGAATCGGGTTGGGGGTCGAGGTGGAGATTCTGCCTTAAGGCAGTGAAATACGAGACTTACGCGGCGGCAGGCGTCCGGGCGAAAACCCCACCGGCCCGACCCCCCGGAGGCCGGGCCGGAATGGGTTCGGCCAGACTTTTTACACGCCCCCATTCGGTGCCTGGCCGACTGTATCGTCGAGCGTTGCTTTGGGAAATCGCACAAACTCCCAATAGCTCTCTATATGGGGAAACGTTTTAGATCGTTACTTATTTCAAAAGGTTTCAGCTTTGACGGCGGCAATGGTACATAAAGCCTTGCCTCTTAAAATGTTGACGGTCTATGTGCATTTACAAATAACATCGAGCCCACCGGTGTGCCCTTCAATGAATCAGGGCTCGCCCGGTGGGCTCGATGGTTGTTTCCGCGCGAAATCCGCTTGCCCTCGCCAGCAGGCCGATTGCTCCAGACCCACTCGCGCGGCGTTGCGGATGGATGTTAGTCCTTGGTTTCGTCGGGGTTATAGTCGCGTTTCGGCGGCTTGACGATCAGGCCCATGCGGATGGCCTTGGCCGAGACGTTGATCCTGCATACCGTGCCGTCGATGACTGCACGGACACGCTGGATGTTGACCTTGAACTTCCGCTTGGTCTTGCCGGTCGTCTTTATCCCGACGCCACCTAAGTGCTTAGCCTTGCCGCGATGGGCGTATTTTTGGCCGCTACGGGTTTTCTTACCTGTAAAAGGGCATACTCGAGGCATTTTCGCAACTCCTGCATTTGTCTCGCCACGTTCAACGAAGCCACACATTGTACGGGTCTTGTGCCAGAAGGGCAAGCGTTTTTGTAGCTTATCGGCTACTTATCCTTTTCCTCTTCCCTGGCAGCCTTGGCGGCCGCAACGATTTGCGCCTGAACGTTGCCCGGCACAGGTTCGTAGTGGCTCAGTTCCATCGAGTAGCTGCCCTGCCCGCCGGTAACCGAACGGAGCTGGCTGTTGTACTGCATTACCTCGGACAGCGGTGCCTGGGCCTTGATTACGCACATGTTGCCCGGCAGCATGTCCTGGCCCATGATTCGCCCGCGTCTGCCTGATAGGTCGCTGGCGATATCGCCCATAAAGGTGGCGGGCACCGAGATTTCCATATCCACGAGAGGCTCGAGCAGCGCGGGCTTGGCTTTGTGGATCGCGTCGATGAAGGCGAACTTGCCGGCAGCCTTGAAGGCCACTTCCTTGGAGTCCACCGGGTGGTGCTTGCCATCGTAGACGCTCACGCGGACGTCCTGCATTGGATAGCCGGCGATGGCTCCATGTGCCAGGACTTCGACGACACCCTTTTCGATGGCGGGCAGGAACTGCCGCGGGATGGACTCGCCGTACAGGTCGTTGACGAATTCGAAGCCGGCACCTCTTTCCAGAGGTTCGATCCGCAGATACACCTCGCCGAATTGCCCGGCCCCGCCGGTCTGCTTCTTGTGGCGGTGATGGCCTTCGGCCTTGGCGCTGACGGTCTCCTTGTAGGGGATCTTCGGCGGCTTGGTGTCTACTTCGAGGTCGAAGCGTTCCTTCATTTTCGTCAGCATAATCCGCAGATGCAGGTCGCCGATACCGCTGATAACAGTCTCGGAAGTCTGGGCGTCGCGGGTGGATATGAACGTTGGATCTTCCTCGGCCAGCTTGCTCAGCGCGCCGGAAATCTTCTGCTCGTCGCCGCGGCTCTTGGGCGTCACCGCCAGTGAGTACATGGGGTGCGGGCACGCGGTGATTGCCCGGAACATGGGGGCTGCGTCGGCGTGCAGCACGTCGCCTCGCTGCATATCCTCGACCTTGGCCAGGGCGATGATGTCGCCGGCGACGGCCTTCTTAACCTCTTGGGTGTCCTTGCCCTGGATCTTGAATACGTGTCCGACCTTGGCGGTCTTGCGGCCGTCGCGAAGATGGTAGACTGTGTCGGGCGTGCATGTGCCCTGGAGGATGCGGATCCACGCCAGCTTGCCGACGAACGGGTCGGTGGCGATTTTAAACGCTTGTGCGACCAGTGGTTTATCCGCGTCAACCGACAGGACGGTCTGCTCGCCGTCGGCCTCGGCCGAGGCGATCTCCGGGGCCTTCACATCTGTCGGCGAGGGGAAGTAGTTGGCGATGGCGTCCATGACCTCGGTTATGCCCACGTTGGACTTGGCGGCCGTGAACAGCACGGGGATTACCGTGCCCTCGACCATCGCCTTGGCGAACGCTGTGGACAGCTTGGCCTGGGGAATTTCTTCTTCGCCCAGGTAGGCTTCCATGAGTTCCTCGTCGGCCTCGATTATGTTCTCGACGAGTTGGGTGTGCGCCTCGCCGACGTCGCCGACGCCTGCATCGCCGGAATCGTTTTTGAAGCAGTCAATCACCGACTTGCACGCGCTGTCGGGAAGGTTCATCGGCTTGCATGTGGCACCGAAGGATTCAGTAATGTCGGCGACCAGCCGATCGAGGTCAATGTTCTCGCCATCGATCTTGTTGATGATGAACCCCACCGGCATGGATATCTGCTGGGCGGCCTTGAACAGCTTACGGGTGTTGACCTCGATGCCAGCAGTGGCGCTGATGACGATCATGCCGGCGTCGGCACCGTCCAGCGTTCCCATGGCCCCACCGACGAAGTCCGGGTAGCCGGGCGCGTCGATGACGTTGACCGTCTTGCCATTGTGATCGAAGCTGGCCATCGCGGGCTCGACCGAGTGCTTGCGATCCTTCTCGATGTCCGTGAAATCCAGTGTGCTCGTGCCGTCATCCACCGAACCCAACCGGGTGGTGACTTTGGCGGCAAAAAGCATTGCCTCGCACAGAGTGGTTTTGCCCGCTCCACCGTGGCCCAACATTACGACGTTCCGAATATCCTGAGGTTTCGAAGCCGGCATATGGTTCTCCAAGGTTTTTCCAACTACATCAAAACAGGCGACTCCTGCCTCAAGAAAAGACAATGAAACGCCCTACTAGCTATTTGCAGAGCCGTTTACTATAGGCCCTCCGGCCGGGAGAGCAAGGGGAAAAACCTGGTCTCTCTCAACGTGAACGATTCGACCTTTGGGGGAGTTCGGCGCCTGTTATCGGGGCTTTGGGAACTGGCCTTCATGTGGTGGTGGGGGGCGTTTGGCGCTTACTGGTTTGCTGGTCTCCGGAGTATCGATAGAATGGCATGCCGCCTGTTTTTCCGTTTTCAAATAAATGGACAGCCGGAGCCGGCCGATTTACCTATATTGACGACCCCTGCCACGTCAGGGCAGGTTCTGATGGCAAGCTTGGTGGAGATAGCGATGGCTTCGTGGACTCGGCCGTGGGATTACCTGATCGTGACGGCCTCGAATGTCGCCCAGGCACAGGCGTATGAGCGACAACTCGAAATTCGTCGTCGGCTGGGTTTGCTGGCAGAGGTGGGTGAGGTGCTGGTTGTGGCCGACCCCGGTGGCAGGCGGGTCGGCAGCGGTGGCAGCACGCTTTGCTGTATAGCGGCCGTGCTTCAACGCCACCTGCCGCGCGGTGCCGAGGCGGGCAGGCCCGAGGACTGGCTTGAGGTCCTGCGGACGCTGCGCATACTGATCGTCCACGCTGGTGGTGACTCGCGCCGGTTGCCGGCCTACGGGCCATGCGGGAAGGTCTTCGTGCCGGTTCCCGGCGAGAGTGACTCCGCCATTCCCGTGACGCTTTTCGACCGTCAGTTACCGACATACCTCAGCTTGCCCGTGGGTCCGGAAGATGCCGGGCAGATCGTCGTGACGGCTGGGGATGTGCTGCTTGTTTTCGATGCCGAGGCGGTCTTGTTCGACTCGCCCGGAATAACCGGTCTTGCTTGTCGGGCTGAGCCCGAGCAGGCCAGCCGACACGGTGTTTACTGTCCCGGCCAGGCCGGACGCGTCAGGCGTTACATTCAGAAACCCTCTCCCGAGGCCCAGCAGCAGGCCGGAGCCATCGACCGTTACGGCCAGAGCTTGCTGGACATCGGCGTGCTTGGCTGCGACGCCGCCACGGCGGTGACTCTGCTGCGGGCGTTCGGAGTCGCCGCAAGCCCGGACGGTTCGTTGGCTTGGTCTGGCGAGATGGGCAGGCTGATTGAGTCCGCCGGGCTGGACATCTACCGCGAGGTCTGCTGTGCCATGGGCGACGAGGTAACGCCAGAGAGCTACCGCGCCGCGGTTCGCGCTGGTGGTTCTACCTGGGATGATGGATCGCTGGACAGGTTGTTCGATTCGCTCTCGGGCACGCAGTTCGGCGTTCAGGTCTTGCCCCGGTGCGGGTTCCTGCACTTCGGCACGACGCGGCAGATAATCTCCAGCGGCATGGATTTGCTCCAGAGCGACCAGGGGGTTTCCAGCCTGCGGGCGCCCCTGAGTGTCAACAACGACGACGTCCGTGGGCAGATCGCCGGCGAGCGTTCGTGGGTCGAGGCCTGTCGTATTGACTCGTCGGTGCGGCTGGGCGGCGAGAACGTGCTTGTGGGTGTGGATATTGACGAGCCGCTGACGCTTCCTCGTGAGGTGTGCCTGGATATCATTGCCGGAAGCGGCCGAGATGGCCGGCATGTCTGGTTCGTGCGATGCTACGGTGTGGATGACACCTTCAAAACCCCCATCGGGCAGGGCGCGACGTTTTTCGGGATGGCCATCGAGGAATGGATGCAGGCCATGCAAGTCCAGATGGAAGACATCTGGCTTGACGATGCGGGCAAACAGCAGCGGACCATGTGGGAGGCGCGGCTGTTCCCGGCGGTTGCGAATGCGGGCGATTATCGCGGGTGGCTTTGGCTGGCCGATCCGGCTTCAGCCTCGGCTGAGCAACGCGCCGCCTGGCGAGAAGCCGACCGGTACAGCCTCAGCGAAATCGCCGGCCTGGCCGACCAGAAGGCGTTTCACGGGCGCCGACGGCAGATACTCGCCAAAGAGGTCGGGCGGTCGCTTCGCAGGATGTTCCGAAACGACAGCGGCTTCTCTGCTGGAGAATTGGCTCGCGTATTTGCTGACGCCCAAGACCCCACAGAACTGGCGGCTGACCTGCTGGCAGAGGCACAGTGGCTAAGCGGCGACGGCGATTCCGCCGGCGGGTGGTCGGCGGGGTTCGGCTTCTCGCGGATCATGCATTCGCTTGCCTCGGCCGTGGAGTCTCTGGCGGGGCGGGAAGACGCTCAGTTGCTGGACGTACTGCCCGGTCTGGACCGGGCCATAGCTCCCGCCACGCGGACCTGGCTGGACACGCTGGGTTTGGCTCCGAAGGTTGGGCAAACGGTCGAGCAATGGGCCCGCCATGGTCGGGCTGCGGCGTTTCGGCAGGTGAACCTGACAATTCTCGCCAGTGGGCAGACGCGGCACCCGCAGCCCCGCAGCGCATTGCGGTCAGATGAGATCGTCTGGGGCCGGGCTCCGGCCAGGCTCGACCTTGGCGGCGGGTGGTCCGACACGCCTCCGTATAGCCTCGAGTGGGGAGGCTGTGTGCTAAACGCGGCCATCAACCTCAACGGCCAGCCGCCGATCCAGGCTTACGGGCGGGTGATCGACGAGCCTGTCATCCACATCGGTTCGATTGACCTGGGCACGCGGATTGAGGTCGCCCGGCTCGACGACCTGCTGGGTTTTGGCCAGGCCGAGAGCGAGTACGCGCTGGCTAAGGCGGCGCTGGCGATATCGGGTTTCTCGCACGACTCGGCCCAGTGGCAGGGCGAGCCTACCCTGGGCGAAATGCTCGAGCGTTTCGGCGGGGGCATCGAGCTTACCACGTTGGCGGCTATTCCAAAGGGCAGCGGGCTGGGCACCAGCAGCATTATCGGCGCGGTGATCCTGGCGGTTGTCAATCGCCTGATGGGTCGGGAAATGACCCGGCGCGAACTGTTCCACGGCGTGCTTCGCCTGGAACAAACGCTCACCACCGGCGGCGGCTGGCAGGACCAGGTCGGTGGGGCGGTCGATGGGGTAAAGATCGTCTCGGCCGGGGCAGGGCTCGTGCCGGACCCGAGCATCCATTACGTCCCCGCCGACGTGGTGGACCCCAAGGCCAACGACGGATCGACGCTGCTGTACTACACGGGCATAACCCGGCTGGCTAAGAATATCCTCCAGCAGGTCGTCGGCCGGTATCTGGACCGCGACCGCGCAGCGATGGCCACGCTTCGGGAGATTCACGCCATGCCTCACCGTGTGGCCGATGCGATGGCACGAAAGGACCTGCCGGCCTTCGGACGCCTGATGGCCGAGGCGTGGAGGCAGAACAAGCGGCTCGACCCGGACTCGTCGAACGAGCGGATCGAGGAAATACTCGCTCGCGTAGGTCCGCACATCCATGGCGCCAAGCTGCTCGGCGCTGGTGGCGGTGGGTTCCTGCTGATGGTCTGCCGTGGCGCCGATGACGCCCGAGCCGTGCGGCGAATGCTCGAATCCGATCCACCCAACGGCCGAGCCAGGTTCTTCGACTTCAGCATCAACCACGAAGGCTGCGCGATTTCCGTGTGCTGAGAAGAAGGTAGTAGGAAGTAGAAAACACCGACTCCTGAATCCCATGGACCTGCCTGCCGCCAGGCAGGTAGCAATCGCTGGGACCACGCCTCACCGGTCCAGCTTGCGCATCGCGCAGAGTGCTATCGCCATTGCGTCGGCGACGTCGGGCGGCTCGGGCAGTTCGGCCAGGCCGCAGGATGACTGGATCACCCGTTGCATCTGAAGCTTCGAGGCGTGCCCGTTGCCCGTGAGGTTCTTCTTGACCTCCGTCGCCGCCAGGCTGCGAACCGCCACGCCCGCCTGCTGGGCTGCCAGGATCACCACCCCGCGAGCATGGGCCATGAGGATGCTCGTCCGCGGGTGCTTGTAGTGGGCGAAAAGCTGCTCGATGGCCATCATGTCCGGCTTGAGCTCGGCAATCACGCCCGTCAGGTCCGCGTAAATCTGCGCGATCCGCTCAGCCAACTCCGCCTTCGGGTTGGTTTTCAGCGTGCCCGCCTCGACAATAACCGGCCCGCCGCCCGCAACGTCCATGGCTGCGTACCCGGTAATGTTCAGCCCGGGGTCGATGCCCAGTATTCGAAATGCTTTCGCCATCGCTGCCATCCCGCGCCAGCATACCCGCCGTTCCCGCCCGCGTCACGCGCGGAACCTGGCCGGCGGTATGGTTCAATGGGCTCTGCATAGGTGGCGCCGCGTGGGGCGGTCCTGGCAGTCATGCTACCGGCCGGTCCTGTTGTCAGGCCAGCTTGTCGGCTTGGGAGAGGAAGAACTCCCGGCTCCAGAGGTCCAGCGACTGCAGTTCGTTTGGCTTGACGAACCGGTGTACGTCTTTGCGGGCACGATCCCAGTTGGTTGCCTTGATCTTGTCACGCAGTTGCTCGACACACCAGGATCGGTCCGCCTGGACGCCCTGTTTCTTCCAGCTACCCATTTGATTCAGGGCCGTCGAGAGCAAGGCGTAGTTGGCGGGCATTCTTTGGGATGTGTACCAGATGAAGTCGTACAAGTCGCGGCCCTTGAGATACTCCCGGCACAGCAGCGCATGGAGTTTTCCGGCGAACAGGCTCGGCAGGTCGAACATGCACACGGCCGAGGGGAACGGAAAGTCCAGGCACCTGGTCTCGAACTTCGCATCGCCCGGTGGGTTCGTATCCACTTCCAACTTGATCTTCAACTTGCGGAGCGGCCCTGCGTCGGGCTTGTGGTTTAGCCGAAGCATATTGCCCAGCGAGTCGTCCTTCATGAAGGCCATGCGGACGGATTGGTCGACCCGTGAACGATCCGATATGTCCAGGCCATAGCCGTAGGCTTTCAGTTCCGTGGTGAGAGCGCTTAGATACGGCTTCAGGGAGAAGGAGTCGTCGGGTTGCAGAAGGGCGAAGTCCAAGTCCTCCGAGAAACGATTCAGGCCATGGAAGATGCGAAGGCACGTTCCGCCCTGGAACGCGGCCAGCTTGAAGAAGTCCGTTCGCCCCAGCGCCGCAAGCGCGATCTCCTGCGTTATCTCGCGGAGTGCTTGCTCTTCTTCGAGCGTCGATTGACAGCCGTAGCTGTTCAGTCGGACCTGGATCATCTTAACGCTCATAGCTTTAAGCCCTTTCGCAGGCCATCGAGAAACCGCCGTACCCGGCGCGATGAATAGTTGGCCCGCAGCGTCTCGATTGACGATGCGTTCAATCCAGCCAGTGCCCCTTTATCCACCCGCAAGCTTTCGACAATCGGACGTGGTGAGTCCCAGTCGCATTTGTGGACGTAGACATAGTCGGCCAGGGCTTTCAATGGCGATGCCAACAGGAAGCTGCCGCCCCTCTCACAGGACCCGCCGCCATCGCCGCTGCCGTCCTTCACCACCCGAGCGACTTCCGTGTAGAACGTATGCTGGGGAACGCAAGTGAAACTGAAGTTCCCCAAAGGCGTGTCGAATTCGCGAGAGCGACCGAGCGAAACGCTTGTGACTGTGTACACGGCCTCGGGAATCCAGCCGTGATAGGACAGGGCCGTCTCCAGACTGACATAGCTGGGGCCGCAAATGCGTTGGGCCAGGACGAGCGGATCGACCTGTTGCCGCAGATACTTGGATGCCAGACAGTAAAGGCCCCGGTGAATGCGCAGGACTTCGCCTGCCTTCATAGCTCGCTTGAGGAGGCCAAATTGCCTGTTCGCACTGCCGCCAACCCAGCAGACCACCTCCGAGCGAGTGAAGATGCCAGCAACCGCTCTTTCCAACGCGATCTCAGTTAGCTGGTGCATATTTGTATGATACTGTCACTTTAGGACAGTTTCAAGCAAATATTGCGTTCTGAATGGCGCCGTGGTTTGCCAAGCACATCGCAGCAACCAAGCCGCGCCCCGGCAGTGTTCCGCCCCAGGGCCGATGCCCAGTATCCGAAATGCCTTCGCAATCTCTGCCATACAGGTAATAGGTAATAGGTAGTAGGTAATAGGAAAAGAAAAAACCGATGTCCTGAGGATGAGGATGCCAAGGGCACGGAAAAAGAAACATACCGCCTCACGGCGGCACTACGAACGCTCCGCGAGATTCGAAGGTGCCTCTGGCCCCGATGTGCATCGGGATCTTCGACGTTCCCCAGTGTGCCCGTGAGGGCATATTCTTCTTCGCGACTTAGGACCCTCCGGCGTTCGCCTCAGGCCCGCCGCCCTCCCGCAATCACTCGTCGGTGGTGATGAGCTTGAACCGGCCGCCATTCTCCTTGGCGATGGTTTCCATTACCTTCTTGGCCTCTTCGTCCGGTTTGCCGAAAAGGAACGCGTTAACATGCACCAGCCCCTTTTCCTCTTCCTTGGGGTTGTTCTCCCGCAGCCACTGAATAACGGCCTCGTTGCCGTTGAGGGTCTTGCCATCGGGGGTCGTGTACTGTGAGCCGCCGGCCATGCCCGCGAAGTCGCCGTCGCTCAGCAGGACAATGACCCGAACGGCCTTGTTGGCGTCGGCTTTCTTGAGGACTTGGAATGCATACTTCAGGGCTGGCAAAACCGACGTCCAGCCGCTGGGGTTTACGCCCTTGATAAAGTTGCTGGCCGCGATCTTGTTATCAGGGCTCGCCGAGACCAGGCCTTTCTGGGGGCCTTGGATGAACTCGTTACCGCTAAAGAAGATAATCGAGAAGTCCTGTGTCGGATGAAGCTTGTTAATGGACTTGAGTAGCTCGAGCTGTACTTTCTGGAAAGTAGGGGCCATCGAGCCCGAGCGATCTACCACGTAGACAATGTGATGGGCGCGCTCGGTGGAACCATAGAACTTGATGGACGGCCCCAAATTGCTATCCTCATCTCCCAGGTCCAGCTTTCCCATATTAAAGGCCGGCTGCGTGGTAGGCTTGGCCGATAGTTGTGTTGCAGGCAGGTTCGACGGTTCGGAGCACCCCGCAGCCAGCATCCAACAGACGCCCCCAATCATGAACATCGCAATCCTAGTGCCGTTCGTCATGATCCCGTTTCCTTTCGGTTGTTCGCCCCTGGTGTGGTCCTTATGCTATTAGACGTTTACAAAGACCTCTTATCTCGTTCTATTTCGTTTCTTGCCTGACGCCGGCTTATTGGTTGTGTTGTCTTTGGTCATTCTTCCACCCCGTTCTTTCGTCAGGCTCTCCGCCAGGTCGTGCCCTTGGGGCCGTCTTCCAGGACGATTCCGTCGTCGAGCAGGTCGTTGCGGATCATATCGGAGACGGCGAAGTCGCGGTCTTTGCGGGCGGCCATGCGGTAGGCGATTAGTTGCTCGATGTCCTGCTCGGAGATTTTCAGGGCTTGCTGCTTCATCTCGGCGATGCCCAGGCCGAGGATCTTGTCCATCTCCAGTAGCGTTGCGAATACGTCGCCGGCTGGGGCGTCGGTGTCTTTCAGGGCGCCCCACATCGCGGCCAGGGCCTGGGGGGTGTTGAGGTCGTTCTCCACGGCCTCGCGGAATTTGTTGATATGAGACTCGATGGGCGCGCGGAAGTTTGTGATATGAGATTCGATGGGCTCGCCGGACTTGCCCTCGGCCTCGGCGCGGGTCTTGATGTCGAGCACCTGCTTTGTGAGGTTCTTCATCGCGTTGGCGGCGCCGTCGAGGGCTTCCCATGTGAAGACAAGCTGCTGGCGGTAGTGGGCTGTCAGGCACATGTATCGGTAGGCCAGCACGTCGTAGCCACGCTCGGCGAGCAGGTCGAGCTTGAGGAACTCGCCGCTCTTGGCCATCTTCGTGAAGGCGTCTTCGGTGTCGTCGGCGTCGCCGTCCTCGCTCTTGGGTTTGGGCAGTACGAGAAACTCGCCGTGGATCCACCAGTTGCACCAGTCGTGGCCTAGATAGCATTCGGACTGGGCGATCTCGTTGGTGTGATGCACCGGTACGTGGTCGATCCCGCCGCAGTGGATGTCCAGACGCTCGCCGAGATGTCGTATCGCCATGGCGGAGCACTCAACGTGCCAGCCGGGGAAGCCCTTGCCCCATGGACTATCCCATTCCATTAGCCGTTGCTTGTCGGTCGGGGAGAACTTCCACAGGGCGAAGTCGGTTGGCTGGCGCTTGTCGACGTGCATCTCGACGCGTGCCCCGGCCTGGAGGCCCGCAAGGTCCAGCCGGGCCAGCTTGCCGTAGTCCGGCAGCTTGGATGTGTCGAAGTAAATCCCGTCGCCGGCGATCTCGTAGGTGTAGCCCTTTTCTTCCAGCCCGCGGACCAGGTCGATCTGCTCGGCGATGTGGTCGGTGGCTCGGCACCAGGTGTTGGGCTCGACGATGTTGAGCCTGGCCAGGTCGCCCCGGAATGCATCCCAGTAGAACTGTGCGATCTGCCAGACGGTCTTGCCCTCGCGGGTGGCACCGGCGACCATCTTGTCCTCGCCGTCGTCGGCATCGCTGACGAGATGGCCCACGTCGGTGACGTTCATCACGTGGTTGACGTCGTAGCCACAACGCCGCAGCACGCGCTTAAGCACATCCTCAAAGATGTACGTTCGCAGGTTGCCGATGTGCGCGAAGTTGTAGACCGTCGGCCCGCAGGTATACATGCGAACCTTGCCCGGCTCGATGGTGGTGAACTCATCAACGCTACGTGTGGATGTGTTGTAAAGTTTGAGCATTACAGGGTCCAAAAGAAGGTAGTAGGTAATAGGTCTTAGGTAGTAGGAAGTGAGTCGGGCAATGTCTCCATGGGTTCCTGGGCGAGACGGAGGCTATTGTGCTGGTCTTGCCTGCTCCCTATTACCTGGTGCTGTCATTTCTCTTCCAACATCACTACTGCGACGGCGGCGATTCCTTCGCCGCGGCCTACGAAACCCATCTGTTCGTTGGTCTTGGCCTTGACGGACACTTGCTCGGGCGGACACGCCAGCAACTCGGCGATACGGGTGGCCATGGCCTGCTTGAGCGGCCCGAGTTTGGGCGCCTCAGCCAGGATCGTGACGTCGCAGTTGCCGACTTGCATGCCGGCCTGGGTGGCGAGTTCAGTGGCGTGGCGCACGAAGGCTGCGCTGTCGGCGCCGGCCCACTTGGGGTCGCTGTCTGGGAACAGCTCGCCGATGTCCCCGGCAGCCAGGGCACCGAGGACGGCGTCGGTGACGGCGTGCAGGACCGCATCGGCGTCGCTGTGTCCGGCCAGGCCTTTGTCGTACTCCACTCGCACCCCGCCGAGCATGAGAGCCCGCCCAGGTGCGAAGCGGTGCGAGTCGTAACCGAATCCAATTCTTGCCATGCCAATAAGGTATGCCAATCAGCCCTTGCGAGCAAGATGGTTGTTGGCCCCGATGTACATCGGGGGTAGCCGGTAGATGGTAGCTCCGTAGCTGATCGCCGGTATCTCTTGGCCGGTAGATGGGCGAGGTCTTCCAGGTTTCTTACTGACTACTGGCTACCAGCCACTGACTACTAACCATCACTTCGCCAATTGCCCTGGCAACGCAGTTTAACTATTTTACCAAATACCCTCAAGTTTTCAGGCCCGACTTTCCGATTCTACCTGTGTAACGCAGAATGCCTAAGTTAACTAAGTTTTGCAATTTTAAGGCTAAGAAGGATTCTTGGCCACGAAAAAAACGCCGCCAGGTAGCACACGGAAGCAATCCTGACGACGCGAAATAGGAAAAAGCCATGTCGATGCCGGAACTCTTCAAGCAGTATCTCGAACATCTCTTTGCAGGTAAGCGTTGTCAGGCACGTGAGTTAATTCTCGCCGCACAGGACAGGGGCATTCCTGCCTGCAAGCTGTTGAAGATGATAATCTGGCCGGCGATGGAGCAGGTTGACAGTCTTTATCGCCGCAACCACATCAACATCATCATGGAGCACATGGCCACGCGGATTAACCGCATGGTGGCAGACCAGCTTC
>CAZMBZ010000115.1:0-15189 GCA_964564285.1 uncultured Planctomycetaceae bacterium
CTCCCACGGTGAAGCAATGGTCGCTGACGACGCTGAGGGAGAAGCTCATCAAGATCGGGGCCAAGGTAGTGTCCAGCGCCCGTTACGTAGTGTTCCAGATGGCGGAGGTCGCCATCCCTCGCGGGCTGTTCCGGGCGATCCTCGAACGGATTCGCCGCCTGAAGCCCCCATCCGTAGTGTTCAGATGATTAGTGTCTCCGCCGAAATCACACAAAACGCAAGGGGACAGCGTAGGCGCTCTACCCACGACCGGGAAAACGCGCCTTCCCGAGCTCATGGATCGGGACTTCGGCGCTGTCTGGAGGGCTCCGGAAGGGCTTGGGACGCCGGGAAGTACCTTGTCGAAACTCCCCAACACGGTATACTCGCGAAAATCGCTGGCGGTGGTCGTCAGCGAGAAGTCATATGGGAAATATCGAATCCATGCGCCTATATCTAATCAACCCGAACAACCCGCTGGTGAACCTGGCGAACGTCAAAGGCAACCGCTGGAATCGCTACCGCGTCTGGAAGCCACTGGGACTTCTGGTTCTGGCCGGCCTGACGCCACCGGATTGGGACATCACGGTCGTCGACGAAAACCTGCGTGCGGTCGACTACGCCACCATGCCCCGCCCGGACCTGGTCGGGATCACCGCCTTCACCTCCCAGGCCAGCCGGGCGTACGAAGTGGCAAAGGAGTTCCGCAGCCGCGGCGTAACCGTGGTGATGGGCGGGATCCACGCCACCATGCGCACAGAGGAAGCCCTGGGTTACGTTGATTCGGTCGTAACGGGGGAGGCCGAGAGCATCTGGGCGACTGTCCTGGAAGATGCGCGGCGGGGGCGGTTGCAGAGAACCTACGCCGGTGAGCACCTTGACCTGGCCGAGGTTCCGCTGGCCAGGCACGACCTGTTGAGGGAAGGCTATGCCTTTGGTTCCATCCAGACTACGCGAGGCTGTCCGCTGAACTGCAGCTTCTGCAGCGTGTCCGCCTTCAACGGAACCCTCTACCGCCATCGGCCTATAGCCAGTGTGATCGAAGAGCTCAAGAGCATCCGGGAAAAGTGGGTCCTGGTAGTGGATGACAATCTCATCGGCACCAACGCGGCACATATTGCGCGCGCCAAGGAGCTCTTCCGCGCAATGATCCAGGCCGATCTGGGCAAGAAGTGGATCGGGCAAGTCACCATCAACATGGCCGATGACGACGAACTCCTGACGCTGGCGGCACAGGCCGGATGCAAGGGCGTGTTCATCGGCTTTGAGTCTCCTACGGTCCAAGGCTTGAGGGAGGTGGGCAAGAAGTTCAACCTGGCCAAAGGACGGGATCTCCGACAATCCGTCGGGCGAATTCAGCGACACCATATGCTGGTGGCCGGATCGTTCATCCTGGGCCTGGACAGCGACGAGCCGGGCATCGGCCGGCGGACCGCCCAAGCGGCCAGCAGCTACGGCGTGGACATCCTCAACGCCCTGTTCCTGACGCCGCTGCCGGGCACGCGCCTGTGGGAGCAGATGGAATCTCAGGGCCGCATTGCCGCCAACGACTTCCCGCAAGACTGGCAGTACTACACGCTGAACTTCCCCACGGCCCGCTACAAGCACTTCTCCTGGGCCCAACTCCTGGAGGAGATGAATGCCTGCGACGGCCGCTTCTACTCGTGGCGTCGCATTCTCTGGCGCGTCGCAGGAAGTCTCCTGAGGCGGCGGCCACCGATTCTCTCCCTGGTGACCAATCTGTCGTACCGGAACAACGCCCGCTTGAGCCGCAACAGTTGCTACCGACGTGGTGCCCCGGACGGCCAGGCAGGGACCATCGCCATCCAGGTGCCTCAGTGCGACAGTCGTCACCAAGTGCAACAACTGCCTGTCACCATACGTAGCAGACCCCCCTCGGGCGGGTAGTCGTTTGCGGTGTGACTGCGGAATCCCACCCGGTGATCGGGCGGACCAGTTGCTTGTCGGAAACGGGAGTGCACTCAACTAACGCTGAACCAGTACCACATGAACTTACAGAATAGGGCATCACGATATTCCGTAAATAGGATTCCGGCTGTCGGCGGCTCCCAGGGCCTATTTTCTTCTTGAGTTGCTTAGGAGCCAACCTCGCGCGATAGGCAGTTTCCAGCACCCCGGCGAACCTCTTCTATATTCAGGACGGAGGATCCAGAGGACCATGCCCATCCTTCGTGGCATGGCCCATGAAGTGGCAGACAGGATGTCCAACTCGCTGGCCCTTCCCTTAGCCATCAGAGAACCGACCACAGGGACTTGCCGTGGTTGTCAGGTCTTTAGCTGTTCTGCCTCACTGCCCTGTGACGCAAGATTTCAGGTGGCGGCCCATGTAAGCTGGCGACATGGGCCGCATCATCGCTCGGAAACGGCCAGATCCGCTCACTATCGAGCAGAAGAAGCGCTTGCTGGTCTCACGTTCGTGGGTAGAATCGCCAGAAAGGCCGACGGTTCCGGCGTACCGGGATCGGCCAAAGTCCATCCGGGAATCCCGGTCAAGACAGCGGGAAGATGTTATTGATGGCTCAAGACGGTGGGCTTCAATGCAGCGTCAGATTTCAGCGAGCCCATGGCGGCACGCAGGATCATAGCCACACCTGGACGAGCCGGGGCCATATGGGGTGCTTTACACGACCCATTAAAAATAGCGATAATACACAATCTGGAGGATCAAATGAGTGCTCCAATTAACTGCCTAATCGCTGCGGGACGGGACGTGTTTACCGCATCGATAGTCCTAGTAACCATGTCCGCGTCGCTTTGTACGGCTGCTGATTTCTGGGTGCCCGACGATACGGGACGTATCACACATACTTGGACGGGTGATGAATCTCTGGTGATGTGCATGCAGGGGCGCAAGGTGGTCATGCAGGTTCAACTCTCCACCAAAAAAAACTTGAACTACACAATCCGGTTCTTCAATATAAAGAAGGACTATTTCAAAAGGGTTATGTATCAAGTCGGGCGCGATTTGAATCCCAAGGTTCAGGTCAATGGTCAACCGTTGACACTCGAGCCTCCAACAACAGCCACATTCGACGGGATGCTGACGTTTACCTATCCAGAAACCCATGGCGTGATCGCCACCAGAAGGGTCTATCCATCGAACACCAAGCCTTTGATTATCCAACAGTGGCAGGTACGCAACGGCACGAAGAAACCAATAACGGTGACAATATCGGGGAATCGTAAAACGATTCCTGGGACTTATCGTGGCAAAGTCGAAGAATCGGACATCGTTGTCGAATCGATTTATCCCACCGTTGAATCGACAACAGTGGTTCCCGGCGAAGCGTTATTGTTCGCTGGGAACTTACATTGCAAGTTGGCCGCAGATTCCGATATTCAGGTTGATTTCGATGCTGAGTATCACGACCGCCGCGATCTGGCCGAAGCGGCCTATCGCGGCCCTGGACGTCTTGAAACTCCCGATTCATCGCTCGATCTTGCGTTTGCCTTGCAGAAATTCCACGTGCTGGAATGTCCCATTGATACTTACAAGGGAGTGATTACCCACAACGGCAGCCTGCGATACTCGCCGGGAATCTGGGCCAACGACCCGGTGGAGTACTCCAGCCCCGTGTTTCCGTTTTTCGGTGATTCCGATCTCAACGACGCCGGCCTTAACATGTACCGCATCTGGCAGACGCATTGCCAAGAAAAGGGGATCGATCCGTTTCCCGGCTCCTTTGAACACTCCGACCTCAAATTGGTTCAGCGACATCGCGGCGACAATGCAATGGTGCTCTATGCCCTGCCGAAGTTTCTCATGTTCCTAGGCGACCGAAAAGCAGCGGAAGAACTATGGCCTTTGATTCAGTTTAGTGCCAAATCGGTCCAGAAGCACAAGACGGCCGACGGAGTCATCGCATCGAGAACCGACGAGATGGAAGGCCGCTATCCCACGGGCACCGCCAACCTGAGCACCTCGGCGCTGGCCTATGGCGGCTATTGCCATGCGGCCCGACTGGGTCACGCGCTGGGTAAAACGGTCGAGGCGAAGGAGTTCGGGCATCGCGCGGTCGCGCTGCGCAAATCTATCGACGTTTACTTTGGCACCAAGGTCGAAGGTTTCGATACGTACCGCTACTTCAAGGGAAACACGACCCTGCGAGGTTGGATTCTGTTGCCTTTGGCGATGGACATCACCGAGAGAAAGGAAGCGACCGTCGATGCCCTGGTTTCAGATAGACTCTGGCCTAACCGTCTACAGGGAGGCGACATCCTGGCCGAATCGACCAGGAAGACGGAATGGGCACGCGAAACCTACTACGCCTTGCGAGTCTTGTTCAAGGCGGGGCGAACCGAAGAGGCGCTCAAACTTACCCAGGCCGTGGTAAAGGCACAGGTTTTCGGCAACGAAGGGCCGTATCCCGACGAAGACGCCATCGACATGCTCTGCCCCGGATCGCTTTATCCGCGGATATTCATCGAAGGTACGTTTGGAATAGTCCCGACCGGCCTCGATTCGTTTCAGTGTACACCATGGCTTCCCAAAGCGTGGCCCAAAATGGCATTACGCGACATGCGTGCCTTCGGACACGCCTGGGATATGGTTGTTCAGCGCGTTGGCGACCAGCAACAAGTAACAGTCATCAACCGTGAAGGGAAAGTCGTTTTCAAGGCTGTCGGACCTGCTGGAAAGACTTATTCAGTCTCTTTCCGGAATTGAGGGTGTCCCGATCACGAAGGCAGGAGCTGAGACATCGATGCTAAGACGCTGGCTTCCAGCCGATCCCGGCGCTGGATCACGGGCCTTTCCGACGATTCTATCACGTTTCCAGATATTGACAAGCAGTTCGCTGGCTCACAGGAGGGACATCCAACTGTTGCCGGGCCATGATGTTGCCGTATGGTCCCAAAACTCGACTGGATCTGTCGGTCACGCCTGCGGGGCAGGTTCTGGGCGCGATGGACGGTCTGCAATGATGGATAGGCGCTTGTCTCGACTCCGAAGCCGCCTGATTGGCGCATACTGCACATAGCGCCCCGAAATCTCGCCCCCCCACCGCCCTGCCTACGCAGCGCGGTGATAGTATCGAAGCAGCCCGCCCAAACGCTCACTGCAGCGGATTCTCCCCTCTGCCTTCTCGACAGACTCCCCTGGCTGAATCAGTTGGTTGCCCAAGCCCTGATGGTTCCGTTCTGCGTGATAATGCGCGATGAATTGCTCGATGGCACGCCGCAACTGCCTCTCGCCGAAGAAGATCATCTTGCTCAGGCACTCGGACTTGATCTACCTCACGAAGCGTTCGGCGTGCGGAGTCAGATTCGGACTTTGCGGTGGCAGCTTGATCGTCTTCACGCCGGCCACATTGAGAATCGCGGTGAACTCCCTCGTGAACAGCGGGCTTCGGTAAACTGCTTGCTACCGCTAGACTTGGGCTGCGGCTGAGTATTGAGACCATACGGGGGCTTGCTCGGGTTTTGGCGGAAGTCGGAACTTTCCAGCTTGCGAGGCGTCGAATTGGAGATGAACATGATGGGTTGAACGCGTGTTGCGCGCGTCCGGTTTGAAGATTCCAAGTCTGCTCCTCTGGGAGGCATAACGATGATGTTGAGGCAACTGATCAGCGGGATGGCGGTTCTGGCCTGCTTGGCCGGGCCACTGGCGGCCCAAGCAAAGAAACCAGCCAAGCCGACGCTACTGGACGAGGCCAAGCTGTCGATGCGGGCCAAGGCGTTCGACGAGGCGGCCAAGACACTGGATAAGCACCTCGTCGTGAAAAAGGCCGCAGCTCCCGATGAGGCGACGTACCTCAAGGCCCTGGCCCTGCACTACACCGGCAAGCACGCCGACGCGGTCAAGGTCGCCGATACGCTGCTGGCGACGTTCCCCAAGTCGCCCTGGCTGCGTAAGGCAAGGTTCCTCAAGGCCACGTCACTGATCGAGCTGCGGCAGTTCAAGGCCGCCGAGGCGATCTACGAGGACGAGGCCAACCGACTGCTGTCCGAATCGCGCAAGCGGAAGATCGCCGGGGTGATTATCGGCTTCGCCGAGGCTCTGGCCACCAAGCCCGACCCCAACGACATCGGGGCGCCGCCGCCGAACTATCCAAAGGCCTACAACCTCTACAGTAAGGCCCTGGCGATGGAAATCGGCCGGGACCTGCGCGACAAGGTCATGTTCGCCAAGGCCCGGACAGTCCAACTGGCCGGCAACCACGGCCAGGCAATCAACGACTACCGCGCCTACCTCGCCGAGTTCGACCCCGACTGGACCGGCAACGTCGGCAGCGCCACCCGACTGGCCGGGCAGAAGCGAGAGAACCCCAAGCCCGCCGGCAAACATCCGCTGGAGGCCCGCCGCGGGCTTTCCGAGGCGCTGCTGGCCGGTGGCGACCACAACGCCGCGCGGGTGAACCTCGAAGACCTGCTAAAACTTGTGCCGGTCGTCGATGGCAGGGAAGACCCGAAGACCGTCCAACTTCGCGCCGACGTCCGCTGGCTGCTGGTCTGCTCGTACCGCCTGCCCAACCCGGCCGGCAACGAACTGGAACGCGCCGTCAAGGAAGCCCGCGACTATCTGGCTAGCCATCCATCGAGCCCGCAGTCCGTCGTCGCCGCGTGGTGGATCGCCCAGGCCTACCAGGCACACGGTCGGGCCGATCAGGCCATCGAGGCCTACGAACAGTTCCTCGCCGGGGCCATCTACAAGTTGCCCGCCGGCGACGCCGCGACCGACAACCTCGCGGGGATGGGCAAGTCGCCCGCGCAGTTCCAGAACGAGTGGCGCAAGCTGGCGGTTTATTCGGTCGGACAGATCCGCTACGGCCAGAAGAACTACACCGCCGCCCGCGAAGCCTGGCAGCGGTACATCAACAAGTACCCCAACGGTCCGCAGTGGTCGGCCTGCCAGCGCGGCATGATCGATGCGGAGTTCCAGGTCGCCATCGAGGCGATGGCCCAGAAGAAGTACGACGACGCTCGCAAGCTCTTCGCCGCCTTCAGCACCAAGCACCCCCTCGACGGCCGCGTCCGGCAGATTCTGTTCACCGTCGGGCAGATCGATTACGCCGCCGCGCGGAAGCTCGAAGCCAATAAGGGTAACAAGGCCCTAATCGCCGCCGCCTACCGACGCGCGATCGACCACTGGAACCGCTTGGTCAGCAAGTACCCCAACACGGATGAGTCGTCGCTGGCGCTGTACCGCATCGGCGTAATCCACGAGGAGAAACTCGACGAGCTGGCCAAGGCCCTCGACGCCTACCGCCGTCTGACGTGGGGATCGTATGCCTCGCAGGCCCGCGCCCGCGTGGCCGTGATGACCCGCAAGCATCTGCTCGTGCAGACCGAGCAGAAGTTCCGCACCAACGAGGCGGCCGAGGTCAAGATCGACGTCCGCAACATCGAGAAGCTCAAGTTCAAGCAGTACTTCCTCGACCTGGAGGCCTACTTCCGCAAGACCCACACCATCGGCAAGGTCGACCAGTTGGATATCGACTTGATCCAGCCGGACAAGACGTGGGAAGTCGAGATTGACAAGTACGCCAAGTACAAGCCACTGACCCAGACGGTCGAAATCCCCTTCCCAAAGGGTAAGGCCGGGGTGTGCATCGTCAACATCGGCGAGGACGACCTCGAAGCAACCACGCTGGTGATCCGCTCGGATCTCGACGTCATCGTCAAGTCGTCCCGCCGCGAAGCGCTGGTGTTCGTCCAAGACATGCGGCAGGCCAAGCCAGCCGCGGGGGTCGAGCTGCTGCTCTCCGACGGCAAGAAAGTCTTCGCGACCGGCACAACCGGGGACGACGGCGTCTATCGCGGCAAGCTCGGGCAACTCAGCTCCAGCACCGACGTCCGCGTGTTCGCCCTGCGTGACGGCTCGATCGCGTCGAACGCGTTGGGCCTTTCGGGCCTGAGGCTGTCGAAAGGGCTGTCGGCCAAGGGGTACATCTACACCGACCGCTCGGCGTATCAGCCGGGCCAGACGGTCAAACTCCGCGCCATCATCCGCGACGTGGTCGACGGTTCCTACGTGCCACCGAGAGCGAAAGGCTATCACGTCGTCGTCACCGACGCCGCTGGGCGGATGATCTGGCAGAAGTTCTGCGACCTCTCGGAGTTCGGCACACTCCACACCCAGACGGCCCTTGACGCCCGCGCCCCGCTGGGCCGCTACACCGTTACGGCCGAATCCGGGGGCAAGCGATACTCCAGCACGTTCGAGGTCCAGCGGTTCAAGCTCGAAAAGATGCGGCTGACGGTCGAAACCGACCGCCCTGTGTACTTCCGCGGCGAGACGATCAAGCTGACCATCGACGCCCAGTATTATTGGGGACAGCCCGTGGTCGACAAGCCCGTCCGCTACCGGCTGCCCGACGGACGGCAGTTTGTGGTCAAGACCAACGCCGAGGGCAAGATCGAGGTCTCGTACGATACCACCGGCCTGACGCCACGGCGCGCCATGGCGTTCAGCGCGTCGATCGAGGGTGAGAATGTCCAGGCCCTTGGCCAGGCGTATCTGGCCCGGCTGGGGTTCGGCGTCGCCGTCAAGCCATCGGTGCCGCTGGTGATGGCGAGCGAGCCGTTCGACGTCGAGGTCTCCACCAATGCCCCGGACGGCAAGCCGGTCGGCAAAGCGATGACGCTGTTCGTGCTTCGCCGCCAGACGCCCAAGGCTGACCCGGTGCTGATCGGCGTGCCGTGGATCAAGGCCCCGACCGCCCCGGCCGCAGAAGTGACCATCGAGGAGCACAAGGCCGAGACCAACCCGAAGACCGGTAAGGCAACGGTGAAGCTCAAGCTCAAAAAGGGCGGACAGTACATCCTCCGCGCCAGCGGCGAGGACCGCTTCGAGCAGGTCGTCACTTCCCAATCTATCGTAAACGTCTCCGACGACGAGGACGCCACCAAGCTGCGTTTCTTCGCCGACACCGACACGCTGCAAGTCGGCGGCAAGACCGCAATCCGGCTGCACTCGCGCGTCGACGCCAAGTTGGCCCTGCTGACGTACGAGGGCGAGACGATCATCGCCCACGAAGTCAAGGCCATCAAGAAAGGCTACAACAAAATTCCGCTGACCGTCGGCCACGAGCACTTCCCGAACTTCCGCGTCGCCGTCAGCGTGATGGATGACCGGACGCTGCGGGCGGCCGCCAAGTCCTTCCGCGTCCAGCGGCAGTTGAACGTGACGGTCAAGCCCATCAAGGACACCTACGCCCCCGGCCAGAAGGCCAAGGTCGAACTGACCGTCAACGATCAGCTCGGCAAGCCCGTTGTCGGCGAACTGTCTCTGGCCCTGATCGACGAGGCCCTGTTCGCCGCCTTCCCCGATCGGACGCCGGCGATCCTCGACTTCTTCCAACGCGACGCGACCCGCTACGCCGAGTTCCGGCTTGCCAGCACGTGCGCGTTTAGCTACGCGGCCACAACGCGGACGGTGGTAAAGGCCTACAAGGACGAGCAGCAACGCCTGGTCCGTCAGGCCCTGGAAGGGCGGGAACTCAATGAACTCCAGGCGCAGCTAAGCGCCGCTGGCAACTTCCGCCGAGCACCCAGGGCAACGCCGCCGAACCTTCCGACGGCCACGTCGGCGATCAAACCTGGTACCACGAGAGGAAGCCTGTTCGCGGCCGACGAGAAATCCATCGCACTCAACGGAACGAGTGCCGGCAGGGAAGCGGGGAAGAAGCTCGACTTCTACGCCCGTGGCAGCAGGTCGAGTTCCGCCAAGTCCTCTTCCGGTTCCGGCCGCGGTCGGCCCGGCGAGAATTCGACCGCCCAGCCGCGCCGCGAGATGCCCGAAGCCGGACGCTGGCTGCCCGCGGTGGTCACCGACGCCAACGGCAAGGCCGTCGTCGAGCTTCCTATGCCCGAGACGACCACGCAATGGCGGCTGACCGCTCGCGGCTGCACCGTCGAGACGCTGGTGGGTCAGGCCACCGCCAACGTGATCACGCGGAAGGACTTCTTCGTGGCGATCAAGACCCCGCAGATTTTCCAGGAAGGGGACAAGGTCCGCGTCCTGGCCCGCGTGCATAACCTCACCGCCTACGCCGGCCCGGTCGAACTGACGCTGACGCTGCTGGGCGGCGACGAGATGACCGGCAAGCTCGTCGAGCGGAAGACCAAGACCACCATCAAAGCCAACGCCTCGACCGAGGCCCTGTTCGAGGGCGTCGAGATCCCGCTGGCGGCGGCCCTGAAGCTGCAAGTGACGGCCAAGGCCGGCAAACTCACCGACGCCCTGGCCACCGTCGTTCCCGTCCGGCCGTGGGGTCTGGAATTCGCCGATCACAGCGGCGGCGTGGCCACCGGCGACGCGGCTGTCACGGTGCAGTTGCCCGACAAGCGCACGTACGCTTCCAAGTGGATGACCGTCACCGTCGGGCCGGACCTGAAACGCGCGGTCATCGAAATGGCTCTCCGCCAACGACCCCGCCCGCTGGGCCGGTGCATTATGCCTCCTCCCTATCCCGGCGGGAGCTTCACCGGCAGCGATTTGCTGGCGGTCACCTCGGCCCTGCGATACGCCAAGGCCGTTGGCGCCCCGCGCAGCGACTACGAACGACTCGTCGCCAGCGCCCGCTCGCTTGCCAGCGCCCTGGTCGTCTCGCAACGCAGCGACGGCGGCTGGAGCTGGACCGGCGGCAAGGGTGGCACCGACTGGGCCGTGACAGCCATGAGCTTCTGGGCACTCTCCGAGGCCAACGTCCAGAACGTCGGCGTCAACCCCGACACGCTCGCCAAGGCCCGGGCCTGCCTGGCCAACACCTTCACCCGCCTGGCCGCTACCGACAATGACGCCAAGGCCGTCGTGCTGCACGCCCTGTCCGTCGGCGGCGGGGCCGACTTCGCCCACGCCAACCGCTTGCATCGCGAACGGAATGCACTGTCCCCCGCGGCGCTGGCGTACACGGCCATGACGTTCGCCAACCTGAAGCGTAACGAGTTCGCCGGCGAATTGCTCGACGTGCTTGGCCAGAAAGCCGTCGTCGGCAAGCTCGGCCCCAAACCCGTGACCCACTGGGTCGCAACAGGCAAGCACGCGTGGATGAAAGACAATGTCGAAACGACCGCCCTGGCCGTGATGGCCATGATGCGGGTCCGCCCGACGTCGGCCAAGATCGCCCCGGCGATCAACTACCTGATGAACCGTCGCCGCGGCTACGGTTTCGCCCCCGCCAAGGCCCACGGCCCGGCCGTCGGGGCCATCGCCGCCTACTACGCGGCCGGAAAGTTCGCCGCCGCCGACTACAAGCTCACCGTGCTGGTCAACGGTAAGAAGCTCAAGACCATCGCCGGCAAGGGCGCGTCCGGCGCCGTCGAGCTGGCCGTGCCCGCCAAGCTGCTGGCCGCGGGCGAAAATCTCATCGAGTTCAGCATGGCCGGGCGGGGCCAATATTCCTACGCCGCGACCATTCGCGGGTTCTCCTCCGACCTGACCGACCCGAAATCGTGGACCTACCCGTACCCGTCCGGGCGTTACTACCGTCACACGACGCTTGAGTATCGCGGCAAGCCGATCGGGGCGTCGAGTTCCTCGCCGGTCAAGAACATCGAGATCGGCCAACGCGTGCGGGTGAATTCGGAGATCCATCACTACAGCAACTCACGCGCTAACTGGGGCTACCTGACCGTCGAAGAGCATCTCCCCGCCGGGATGATGCTGGTCGACGGCTCCCTCTCCGGCCGGCACGTGCATCACGAAATCCACGATGGCAAGATCGTGATGTACTTCCCAGCCGGGCACTACCCCAGCGGCTACAGCTACGAATTGGTCGGCTACGCCACGGGCGAATACCGCGTGCTGCCAACGGTGATTCGCGACGCCCTGAACCCCGGCCGTATGCGGGTGGGGGGCAAGGCCGACCTGGTCGTGCTGGCCCCCGGGGCCAAGTCCGACGATCCGTACCAGATCAATACCTCGGAGCGCTACGCCCTGGCCAACTTGTACTTCCGAGACGGGCTGTACAAGCAGGCGCTCGAGCACTTGGCGGTCCTGTTCAAGACGCAGCGCACCTACAACGAGCGCGACGTGGCGCGGATGCTGCTGTGGATTTACACGGCCGATGGGTTCTACAACGCCCAGCAGATCGTCAAGGTCTTCGAGGTGCTCCGCGAACGCTTCCCGACGCTGGAGATTCCGTACGATAAAATCCTTCTGGTCGGCAAGGCCTACCGCGATCTCGGCGAGTTCGAGCGGGCGTACTTCGTGTTCCGCGCGACGATCGACGCGAGTTTCATCAACGATTCCAACGTCAGCGCCGTGTTGGAGGACGAGGGACAGTTCCTCGGCTCGATCGACTACCAGCAGGACCTGTGGCGCGAGTACCCCGACACTGCGGAGGTCACCACGGCGTACTTCGCTCTCAGCCAGGCGTTGTACCAGAAGGCCCCCAAGGCCCACGAACTGGCCGCCCAGGCTAGGCAGCTCGCGCGGGTCAAGGGCCTGCCCGAGCCAGAGAACATGCCCAGCAAGGTCGAGATGCTCGCCGAGACGATCTCGCTGCTCAACAAGTTCCTGACGATGTACCCGACGAACCCGCTGGCCGACGACGCGGCCTTCTCGAAGGCCAACGCCTTCCTGGACCTCAAGCAGTACCAGACCGTCGTGAAGCTTTGCGACGCCTATAAGGGACGGTTTACGGGTGGCGAGTTCGTCAGCGGGTTCCAGTATATGACCGCCCTGGGCCACTTCTGGCAGCGGGACTACAAGAACGCGCTGGCCGCTGGGCACCTGGTCGCCAACGGGACCAGCAAGGACCGCGACTTCGCCCGCTACATTCTCGGGCAGATCTACCACGCCCAAGGCGCGCCGGCCGACGCGATCGACTGGTACCGCAAGGTCTCCGGGAAGTACCCCGACGCCAAGCAGGCGATCGACTACTTCGAGGCCAAGCGGGTCAGCCTGGACGAGGTGAACATCTTCCGCCCCGGCAAGAAGGTCGAGCTGACGCTGAAGTATCGCAACGTCAAGGAGGCGTTCTGCCAAGTCTACCGCGTGGACCTGATGAAGCTGTACCTGCGTGAGAAGAACCTGACGAATATCACGAAGGTCAACCTCGCGGGCATCGCGCCGTTGGTCGAGCAGACGCTCGAGTTGGGCGACGGGAAGGACTACGTCGACAAGGAGCGCAAGACGACGCTGAAACTCAAGGACGAGGGCGCCTACCTGGTGATCTGCCGGGGGGATGACTTGTTCGCCAGCGGGCTGGTGCTGATTACGCCGCTGAAGATCGAGGTTCAGGAAGACGCCACGTCAGGACGCGTTCGGGCCAACGTGATCGACGCGGTCGAGGGCGGGTACGTCTCGGAGGTCCACGTCAAGGCCATCGGCAGCGCCGACACGGCGTTCCGCAGCGGCGAGACGGACCTTCGCGGCATCTTCGTGGCGGACAATCTCCGCGGCAAGGCCACGGTCATAGCCCGCCAAGGCGACGCCCGCTACGCGTTCCACCGCGGGGCATCCTGGCTCGGCGCCCCGGCGAATCGCCCGACAGCCAGACCGTCGAGGCAGCCACAACCCGGGCAGTTGGACTACCAGCAGAACCTGCGAATGCAAAACTCCACCATGCAACGCACCAACTGGCAGTCCTACGATAGCTTCCGCCGCAGCACCAATAAGGGAGTGCAGGTGCAACAGGCGAAGTGATTGCCGATCTGCGATTTTTGATTGCCGATTGAACAATCGGGTAGGAGGGGCCTCACGGCCTCGTCCTCCCACATGTAGCGGCTGTGGCGGCCCTGCCGGTTGGCCAGCCCGTTCTTCGGCATCTGGACGGCGTATGGTCCCAAAACTCGACCGGCCCTGTGGGTGAAGCGGACCAGTGAGTTTGATGCCCGCACAACATCCGAATAGACTTGGGTTCTTGATCGTGCCGTGCCGCCTGGTAAACTCTTGTTTCACTGAGAATCGTGTGATTCTGGAGGCCTGCCAGTGTGCGACCAAGCGAGTTCGGACATACCTCTGCCCACCCGGCTGGCCTGTGGGCGGGGCCACTCCGCAAGGTGTGGATAACATCGGAAAGGGTGTATCAGTAAAACCGTGGCGCGGGGCGGGGTAAGAACGTATCGCCCACGCGTATGTCTACCCCGGACCGCTCGGGGCCTCAATCTTCAACTCTCCGTCGTTGCCCAAAGAACCTGCAACCATGGCATTCGGATCACAGCCCCGGCGATTCAACCGAGACCGCTTAGCGCCTGGATAAATAGGATTCTAGTGCCCCATGCCCTTTTTCGTTTTGAGTTGCTTAGGAGCCATCCTCGCGCGCGCTCGGCCGTCTACAGCATGCCTGGCGCAAAGCCATCCGGGTTTACCGAGGCCCATCATACTGACTGGCGGCAGCTCTGCCCCATGGCCGAGGCGAGTCGAACCGCAACCTCGATAACCCACCGCATTGACCAACACACTTGCGAGGCCAGTTCGGCGCGATCTGCGGAAGCGCCCAGCCGGCCGACCCGAAGGGAGGTGATTCGATGAATCGACCGTGATGTCGGAGGCGTAGCTGTTCTAGCGTTGCTGGGTGGGGTCGTCACCGTGATCCTGAGCTACAGCCCCACGGGCGTAATAGTTCTCGCCGTGATTGCCTGGGTGGCCTTTGCCCTGCTCGGAGACAGGTGACCAGTGCCAGCAGCACACAGGCCTCGCCGGGATGGTCCCTCGTGGACGGATCGGCGACAGCGTGGGCTGGGGCCTGCGACCGCCAGCACCCCGGCGGGCCGGTTTTTAGTATGGAAGGATCCAGTGGAGCAGGTTGCTTCACTGGGGTGGCCCGTGAGGCCACAGGCAGGACGACCCAATCGCTCGACCTTCTGTTAGCTATCAGAGAACCGGACTCTGGGATTCGCCACGACCGCCGAGGTCGGCCCACGTTCGCCGATCGTCGTCGCCTTGGCTCGAGCGTACCGCTGGCAACGGATGATCGAGTCGGGCGAAGCGGGTTCCATGGGAAAGTTGGCCCGGACGTTCGACGTTGACCGGTCGTACGTCAGCCGAATGCTCAAGCTGACCAGCGTGGCGCCGGATACCGTCGAGGCCGTCCTGCATGGCGATGAACCGGAGGGGATCAACTTGCGGGAGTTGCAGAAGGGCCTGCCGGTGAGTTGGCAGGAGCAAAGGGAGAGGTGGAGCCGAAGAAGGTAACGGCCCGGATCACAGGACCAGTAGGGCACGCTTGCACGCCCTACTGGGTACTGTGTATCCGTCTTGCTGGCCCCAGGCTTAGGGGGTCTGGGGCTGCCGCTTGTCCT
>CAZMBZ010000116.1:0-6020 GCA_964564285.1 uncultured Planctomycetaceae bacterium
CGGGCGTCGTTGACGTGATGAGTTTCAATATTCGTAACGGCAAGGCCAACGACGGCGTCAACAACTGGCGGCAGCGACGGGATATCCTCGTCGGCGTAATCGCAGAATATGGGGGCGATATCGTGGGTCTCCAGGAAGCGTTTCACTTCCAGGCCGATTACATCGCCGCAAAGCTGCCACAATATGGCATATATTACACGGGACGCGACAATGGCGCCAAGGCCGGCGAAAGCTGTGCGATACTTTATCGCAAAGACCAATACACACTGGCTGAGTCTGGAACGTTCTGGTTTTCCGACACGCCGGCCAAGCCTTCCACACATTGGGGCAACAAATACCTGCGGATATGTAGTTGGGTGCGATTGGTCAACAAGGCCGACAGCAAGGGAGTGTATGTATACAATCTGCACCTGGACCACATTTCTCAGCACTCCCGTAAAAAGAGCACGAGACTGCTGGCCAGGCGAATATCGCAGCGTACGGAGAAAGACCCTGTTATCGTGATGGGGGATTTCAATATGACTCTGGATAACCCCGGAATGAAGTACCTCCTCAACGGCGGCGATGATAATCCCTGCCCGCGCATGGTCAGTGCGTGGGAGATTGCACATCCAAAAGGCCCGGCCCTGAGAACGGGCCACGGGTTCAAGGGTGGCAAGACGGGGTCAGCCATCGACCACATTCTCATCGAAGACGGATCGACCGTCCTGAAAGCCGACGTGGACCAACGAAAAATCAAAGGCCGGTGGCCATCGGATCATTACCCCGTAACCGCCAGGATCAAACTGTATTAGCAGTATAAGGACAGCACGCAAAATGAAGATCACACAATGGACTATCGCGCTGGTGTTGCTCGCCCAGTCGCCGGCGTTTGCGGAAGTTACTCCGTCGAGTATGTTTGGCGACCACATGGTGCTGCAACGCGACATGCCCGTGCCAGTCTGGGGCAAGGCTGCCCCTGGCGAGTCGGTAACGGTCCGGTTCGCGGGAAAGACCCAATCCACCAAGGCAGGCGCCTACGGTGGGTGGAAGATCAACCTGCCCGCCCTGAAAGCCTCGGCGACGGGGCGGGAAATGACGATTGAGGGAACCAACAAGATCATCTTCAAAGATGTCCTCGTCGGCGAAGTGTGGATTTGTTCGGGACAGTCCAACATGCAGTATGGATGGGGCAGCAAGGCTGAATCTCTCCATGCATGGGGGAGCGTTCCCGAACTGCAAGCCGTCGCGGCCGAGGCTAAGACCAGACCGATCCGCCACTATCTGGTGCCCACCTTTGTCTCGCTGACCCCGGAGGACAACTGTCGGGGCAAGTGGTCGCCGGATGTTTCCGGCAGCGCCGTCGCGTTCGGGTTCAGCTACTATCTCAGCAAGAGGCTGAACGTTCCCGTCGCCGCCATCGTCGCCTGTTGGGGAAGCTCGAGCATCGAGGGATGGATGCCCCTGGACATGTCCGCGCAGTTGCCGCACTTCAAGAAGATGATGGCCGACTTCCAGGTCAAGGACAAGGCCAAGGTCATCGACCTCATCGAACGGGGCGAGACCAGCGGCAAGGGCGCCAAGGCCTGGACCCGCCGGGAGAACATCTACGCCCGCCAGCGTCCCAACCTGCTCTACAATGCCATGCTGCACCCGGTGATTCCGTACGCCTGTCGCGGTATGGTCTGGTACCAGGGCGAGGCCAATGCCAGCCAATATCAGAACTATGCCAAGAGCCTCCCCCTATGGGTAAAGCGTTTGCGAAAGGCCTGGGGCAGTGATGACTTCCACCTTCTCGCGGTGATGCTGCCGGGCTTCGGGCGAGACAACGGCCGGCCCGACGCCAAGTCATGGGCCTGGTTCCGTGATGCGCAGATGAAGGTCCTGGCGCTGCCTCATACCAGTGTCGCCAACACCATCGACCTCGGCGACGCCAAGAATATTCACCCTTCCGACAAAGCGCCGCTGTGCAAGCGGCTTGCCCTGCTGGCGGGGCGGGATGTTTACGGCCAGAAGATCGTGGCCCAGGGTCCCACCTACAAGAGCTTCTCGGTAAAGGGCAATCGCATGGTGATTCAGTTCACCTGCGCCGGTGGCCTGAAGACCACCGACTCCCAGTCGCCAACGGGCTTCTGGCTGGCCGGCACAAAAGGCGACTGGCATCCGGCGGCAGCGACGATCACGAGCGATACGGTCGTCCTGCAGGCCGACGGACTCGACAAACCCGTCGCCTGCCGATACGCCTTCGCGGGTAAGCCGCCGGTGAACCTGGTCAACGCCGAGAACCTGCCGGCCTACCCGTTCAAGACCGATGACTGGCCCAAATAGAACTCCAATCTGAATGAAATAAGCTCCGCTGTCGGACTATAGTGGTTTAGTTATTCGAGCCCTCGCGCGTCAGGTCTTGGCGGGCTGGGCGAGTTGAAAAATCCTGGTTTGGAATCATGGAGTCGCTATGAAAAACACACGTCTGGTTCTGGCGTTGATGATGCTCCTGCCGCTCGCGGGGACCATGGGAGGTTGCCAATCGGCGTATTACGGTGCCTGGGAGAAACTCGGCGTGCATAAGCGCGACATTCTCGTCGAGCGCGTCCAGAAAGCCCGGGACAGCCAGGAGAGTGCCAAGACCCAGTTCAAGGACGCCCTGGAGCAGTTCCGCAGCGTCGTGAAAGTCGACGGGGGCGACCTCAGGGCCAAGTACGACAAACTCAAGAGCGAGCTGGACAGCAGCCAGGCTCGTGCCGATGACGTGAGCAAGCGGATCACATCAGTGAAGGCTGTATCCGAGGCCCTGTTCAAGGAATGGCAGGACGAACTGGACCAGTACCAGAACCCGGACCTGCGACAGGCCAGCGAGCGGGAACTACAGAACACGCGCGGGCGCTACGACCAGCTCATTACCGTCATGGAACGTGCCGAGGCCAAGATGAAACCGGTCCTCGTCGCCTTCAACGACCAGGTGCTATTCCTCAAGCACAATCTAAACGCCCGAGCCATCGCCTCGCTCCAGGGCGTGTCGATCAACCTCGAAAAGGAAATCAACATCCTTATCGAGGACATGAACCGCTCGATCGACGAGGCCAACGCATTCATCAAGGACATGGGCAAAAGCTAACCGGCCTCCACCTGTCGGGCTGCTAACCTATGCCCCCGCGCGGTCATGGCGCGCTGTCAGTCCTTCACCACCCAGATGTTGCGGTAGACCACCGGGTTGCCGTGGTTCTGCAGGTAGATCGGGCGGTCGTAGCCGTACGTGTAGCGGTCCTTGACGGTCGGGCCGGGCCGGTCTGGATCTGCCAAGCCTGGTCCAAGACCCGCCCGAAGCGGTCGAAGCCGGAGTAATCGTCGCCGCTGGTCCCGTAGGTCAGGGCCAGCGTGTTCGTCACGGCAGGATATTCAACCTTCACCACCGTCGATGCTCCAAGGTACGTGTAGGCAGGGTACGTGTAGGCCGGCGAAGTGTCATCGTCAGCGATGTTGTCCCGCCGACCAAGCGAGGTGCCCACCCCTGTGCTCGCGTAATTGTAGTATACCACCCGCCGAGAGGAAGGCTCAGGATAAGGTACCGAGGCCGGCCGGACGCAGTTTGCGTCCAGGTCCGCCCCGGAAGCGACATCCTCGTAGGCGTACTCGACGTTCGGGTCGCTGGCCGTGGCCGTCCCAGTATGGTCCTGCATGCTCTTGGCGACCACACCCTAGCGTTAATCTGTAGGGTGTTCCCCAAATTAAAGCCAATGTTGACGGAGGGTGGCGATTCGCCGCGAAAAATGTGAGAATGCCGGAAATAGGGTCCGGCCCACAACGACTAGTCCAATATCTGACCGTCGGTCCCCGCCTCCGGGCGTCCGGAGAGCGTGTCGGTCCGCGGTGAACGTTGCGGGAGAACCAGACCCGGCCTTTGGGTCGATTGAAGGAACGATTCATGATGGGAACACCAAGTTGGATGATGTTGTTGTTAACGCTGGTGACGCAGGGCAGCGGCAGCGACCTGTTGGACTACGTGCAATCGGCGGCCTACTGGAAGATCCAGGGGGTAACCCCTTCGGTGGCCACGATGCGGGCGGAGCTCGCGCCCGCCCGATCGGCCGACGCTGCCAGCCTGATCGAGGACCTCACCGGCGACGACGACGCCAAACGCACCGCCGCCAAGATCAGACTCCGCGTACTCGGCGACCGCGTCATGCCCTTGTTGGAGAAGGCCGCCAAGGCCGCCCAGGGCCACCCGGACAAGGCCGCAGCCGTGCAGAACCTCATTTTTGAGGTCCTCAAGAAGCCGGCCACGGGTGCCGCGCGGCGGCTGATGGCCATTCGCACGCTGGGCGAGTTGAAGAAGACCGGAGCTCTGCCGACCCTTCAGGGGCTGCTGACCAGCAAGGCCCTCTTCGAGGCCGACTACGCCCGGGCCGCCATCGCTGCCATTGAGGGCAAGCCGTACACCCGGCCGGTGCCGTCGGCGAAGGCCCGCGCGAAGGACCCCTGGCTGCTTCCGGCGGACTGCGGCATCGTGGGGCAGATGACCGTGCCCCAGGGCGGAAACTTCGACTTCGACGCCGCCATGAAGACCATGGCTCCCATGGCCGGGGGGCGGGACCCCAACCAGATGCTCGAGATGGGCACGCGCACGCTCCTGGAGGCCGTCGACCGCCTGGGCAATGTGCGAGTGCATTCGGCGACGTTGGGCGTCGCCCGCAACATCGGCAGCCACGAGGGTTTTGTGGTGGTGCTGGCCCGCGGGGTGTACGACACGAAGGCCGTCGAACGCCTCCTCGCCGACGAGGGCAGCGGCGAGACGCAGACCATCGACGGTGTGAAGGTACACTGGCCGGACGACGAGTTCGCGATGATCCTGCCTTCCAGCGACACGCTCGTACTGGTCGCCGGGCCCGGGCCGCGACGGCATTCCCACAACCACGCCGAGGGCGACCACAACAGCGCCGACGGCGACGATCCGGCCAAGCCCGAGAGGCCCATCGCCGCCGCCGTGCATGCCATGGCGAAGGCCGTGAAAACCGGTGCCGGATCGCTGGACGCCGCCGGCGACCTCGGCAAGCTCATCAAGGCGATCGACACCGACGCGCCGCTCTGGGCCGTCACGAAGGTCTCGGACACGTACCGCCAGGGCGGACCAATAATCCAGCCGTTCGAGACGGCCTCACTCGTGGGCAAGCCCGCCAAGGACGGCAAGGCCGTCGAACTGACGCTAACGGCCGAGGGCACGGACATCGTGGCGATTACCACTGCGGCGCAGGATCTCCTGAAGCACCTGGAAGAGGCGAAGCGGGAAATGGGTCAGCAGGCCGAGCGCATGCCTGCTTTCAAGCCGATTGCCGACTTCTTCGGCTCCATCCAAGTCAAGCTGACCGGCGGGAAGGTGACGATCACGGGGCGACTGCAAGACTCCTCCACGATGATGATGATACCGATGATGTTCATGGGTGTTCGCGTTGGCGGCGCGTCACAACCGACCCACATTGGACCCAGCGACGTGGATGCCCCCACCCAGCATTAGAGCCAGCACCAGGGCAACCCTTACAGTATAAAAGGCGCATTCGCCTCCCAGGCGCAACGGTAATGAGAAAAAGGATCTCCGGCGACAGCATCCAGATCTAGTCTAGATGCTGTCGCCGGAATTCGAGAATCGGTCAGTTTGAGATTCTGAATCCATATCAGTTCTTCACTACCCAGATGTTGCGGTAGACTACCGGGTTGCCGTGGTTCTGCAGATAGATCGGGCCGGGGGCGCTTTCGTCGGCGCACTCGCGCATGAACGACGTGGTGGGTTTGGGGCAGTCCAGGTTTTCGTGAATCAGCACGCCGTTGTGCTTGACGGTGACCTTGGCGTTGGCGGTCTTCTTGCCGTCCTTGTCGAACCTGGCCGCGGTGACCTCAATATCGTAGGTCTGCCAGGTCAGCGGCGGCAGGCACATGTTCTCGCGAGGCCGGCCCGTCCGGTAGATTCCGCCGCACTCGTTGTCCTTGCCTTCCAGCCCGAACGAGTCGAGCATCTGCACTTCGTAACGGCCTTGCACGTAGATGCCGCT